>CAYTAP010000157.1:0-7097 GCA_964435775.1 uncultured Tepidisphaeraceae bacterium | reverse complement strand
GTGAACGCGACGAGCGGAAGTAGAACATTTGGATGGCGTTTTGAACATACAAGGCCACGAGGCGGTTCGCCCAAGGGTCGCGCCGCATGGCGGGCGGGCGGGTGGGCACAGCCCGCCGCATGGCAATCGGCGTCCAGCAACGGCGAACAATGCCCACCCCGGCGGCTTGAGGCGGCATCGCTCCAATAAAAAGCGGCATCGCTTCAAACTCCGGCGACATCGCTCCAGCAAGTAGGGTGGGCACCGCCCACCGAATATCCGGACCGTATCCGCAGAGAGTAGGGTGGGCACTGCCCACCGACAGGCGAACCCGCATCCCGCAACGCAGGTGGGCGATGCCCACCCTACAGGGCTGTCTTCGACGCTGAGCTCAGACGAAGCGAGCTCGCCGAGGTCAGGCTCGAAGAGACGCGTCCGGCTCGTGGATGGATTTTCGATTTTTGATCGTTGATCGTTGATTTTGTATTGAAATCGAAAATCGAAAATCGAAAATCGCAAATCGAAGATCAAAAATCAAAAATCCCTTCGTGGGCCATTCCGCATTGGCTTCCACTCCTTTGCCTTTATCCGGTCCGTCGGGTATCACGCTGCCGCCGGGATGACCGATAGTATTCGGCGGGGGGCTTTTTGGAGCTGCAATGGAGTTTTTTCACAGGCTGATCGACCTTCTCCGCCACCTGGGCGATGACGCCAAGTGGCAGTCGATGATCGCGTTCATCGGGCTTTGGAAGCTGTATGGGGTGCTCTTTCTGATCCTGTTCGCCGAGACGGGGCTGGTCGTCACGCCGTTTCTTCCCGGCGATTCGCTGCTGTTCGCCGCCGGGGCGCTGGCGGCGCATCCGGCCAGCCCGATTCATCTGCCGACGCTGGCCTTGCTCCTCATCGTCGCGGCGATCCTGGGGGATGCGGTCAACTACTGGGTCGGCCATCGCCTGGGCCCGGCCGTCTTTCGGCGCGAGGATTCCAAGCTGCTTAACAAAAAGCATCTGCTTCGCGCCCACGCCTTTTATGAAAAATACGGCGGCAAGACGATCATCATCGCCCGCTTCGTGCCGATCGTCCGGACGTTCGCGCCGTTCGTCGCGGGAATCGGCGTCATGAGCTACCCCCGGTTTTTCATCTACAACGTGATCGGCGCCATCGCGTGGGTGACGGTCTGCATGGGCGCGGGATACCTGATGGGGGGGATCGAGTTCGTCAAGACGCACTTCGAGATCGTCATCCTCGTCATCATCGCCATCAGTCTCGTGCCAATGATCGTCGAGTTCCTCCTCGCCCGCCGACGGGCCAAGAGTGAAGCGCAGGCCGCCCAAACCACGGCCGCGAATCCCGCCGAGCCGGGGTGAAAGGGGGAGGGATTTTCGATTTTCGATTTGTGATTTTTGATTGAAATCGAAAATCGCAAATCAAAAATCGAAAATCCAAAGGCGCTTCAGACGGATCGGTGGTGGGTCATTTCGAGTTCGTCGCTGCGCTTGCGCGCGGTTGCGCGGTGCAGGGCCTTGCGCTCGGCGCGGGTGAGGCTTTGCATGCCGCTGGCCGACACTTTGGCGAGGATTGAATCGATCTGCTCCTGCTCGGCATGTTCGCGGGCGAGCAGTTTGCGCGCCTGCTTGACCGCCCGGCGGCTGAGCGTTTTTCCCTTGACGACCGGATCGGGCGCCAGCGATGCGCTGAAGTCCATTTCATCCTCGAATGCCCATCGCCCCTGCGCGAGCAGATCCCGCCGCAGGGCGTAGCAGGTGATGAACCCGGATACCGCGATGAACAGGAGCAGGAGCGCCCCCGTGGCGATCCCCAGCATCGCCATGATGACCGCGCCGATCATGCCGGTGACGCACGCGAAGAGCGTCGCCTTATAGTACCCGATCCTCCACCAGAGGAGTGATTGGAGCAGTTGCCCCCCATCAAGTGGAAAGATCGGCCAGAGGTTGAACAGGAGCAGCGCCCAACTCGTCGCGAAGATAAACCAGAGCGCGGTGATGACCATTCCGTTCGTAGGAATCCACGCGCTGTGCATGCCGAGCAGGTTCCAGGGAATCACGGCGACACCCATCAGCATCAATGCCGCGCCCGTGATGATGCAGATCAGGACATTGACCAGTGGCCCGCCGAGGACCGTGAAGAACGTCGGCCAGGGACGGTGGGGGGCATCGGCCATCGCCAGCCCGCCGATGGGGGTCAGGATGATCTCGCGCGGATCGCCACCCACCCACCGGGAGGCGAAGCAGTGCCCGAACTCATGGAGCAAAACGACGCCGAAGAGGACGACGTTTAGAATGACCGCGTTCAGCGGCCCGCCGAAGATGCCGGGGAAGATGAGAACGATCGCCGCGAAGAGGAGCATCGACGCATGAAGGCGAACGTGAATGCCGAACCATGTGCCGATTGACACTGATCCGGTCAACAGCCACATGAGCGGGTTGCCCGAGGCGCCGCTGTGGCTGCGAGAATAAGAACGGTCTTCCCACGCCATATCACACTCGAAAATCAGCCCGTGGCGCGTTCAAACGCCCGTGATGCAATTTCATGGGAGTTGCCAACCTTTGTCGCCGATGCGTATGGATAAAGGACGTCGCTCCCGCGACGCCGCGGCGTTGCTGGAGCAACGCCCTCCAATTTCTGATTGCGCCGTGCGCAAGGCCACAAATGTTGACCAGTCCCAATTTCATTCGTCATCCCCATGACCGTATGGAACAATGGCCGGCGGACATGTCCTGTAATACAGCAGCGTTGCGATCGTTTTTCCGTCGATGATCCGTCCGTCGGCGATCATTTCAATCGCTTCATCCATGTCCGTCGGCAGCAGTTCAATGTCTTCACCCTCCTCCAGAGCCGTGTGCGATTTCTCCAGATTGTAGGCGAGGAACGCGTACATTTTTTCCGTCAAGATGCCCGGCGAGGTGAAGAAGCTCGTCAGCGGTCGCAGCTTGCCCGCCAGATAACCGGTCTCTTCCAGAAGCTCACGCCCGGCGCAATTCATCGGGTCTTCCTGGATTTCCAACGTCCCGGCCGGCAGCTCAATCAATCGCTGGCCCACGGCATGGCGGCGGTTGCGGATAAGCAAGACACGATCCTCCGGCAGCAGCGCTAAAATAACCGCTGCCCCCCGATGCACCACGACTTCCCGCTGTAATCGTTGCCCCGTCTCCTCATCCTCCACATGATGCACCTCCAGGCGCACCTTCCTCCCCTTGTACAACACCTGCTTTTCAATCACGCGATCACTCATGGGTACTCCCGACGGCATTATATCCGGGCCGCCGGAAATTGTGCGCTGGTGAAATTGGCCGGTTCATGGTCATTCAATCCCACATGGATTTGAACAGCGGAAGATAAACGCAGATGAACACAGATGGAGAGAATCCGCGTTTATCTGGGTTCATCAGTGGTTGTTTCTCTGTGATGGCGCACCAGTGGCAATTCAGTGGCAATGAACTGAATATACCCGTCGGTCGGCGCTGCGCCATTTGAAATCAATCGAGAACTCGCTACGGTGCCAGCCGTATGGATTGACACGCCCCCTTGCGCGAGCAACATGAACAATTACCGAATGGTTGCGATTGATCTGGATGGAACGCTCCTTTCCCCCGAAGGGCTCGTGACGCCGCGCACCAGGGCGGCGGTTCATCACGCTCTGGACAAGGGTTTGTTCATCTGCTTCGCCACCGGACGCAACTGGACGGAAAGCCGCCTGGTGATTGATTCGGTCGCGCATCACGCCCCGGCGGTGTTTGTCGGCGGCGCGCTGGTCATGGACACAGCGCGGGAGATCACCCTGCACAGAACCATGATGGCGTCGCGTCTGGCGGGTGAGGTGTGCGGGGTTCTGGAGGAGGCCGGGCACGCCGTCCTGGCGCTGCAGGACACGCCGGCCGCGGGGGTGGATTATCTCGTCTCCGAAGGTATCCCGCTCAACCGGGAAACGTCCGGCTGGATGAGAATGACACAGGCCGACGTTCGCGGCATCGGGCGGCTGGGGGATTACGCCCATCCGCACACGATTCGCGTGGGCGTTTGTGCCGAAGGGGACGCGGTGCGGCGTGCCAAGCATCTGCTCGACGACCAATTCGGCGAGCGCGTTCTGTGCCAGGTACTGCAGGTGCCCCAGGCGAAAGTGGAGGTGTTGGAGGTGTTCGATCCCGCCGTGAGCAAATGGGAGGGCGTCCTGCATGTGGCCCGCGCACACGAGGTATTGGCCGATCAGGTCATCGCCATCGGGGACGATGTGAACGATCTGCCGATGATTCGCGGCGCCGGGCTTGGCGTGGCGATGGGCAACGCCCGGCCGGAAGTATTGGCGGCGGCCAACCGGATCATCGGCCGCAACGTCGACGATGGGCTGGCGGTGTTCCTTGAGGAACTGATCGATGCCGATAACCTCGAACATGCCGCCGAGCATCCCCTCCGCGCTGAGCGGCGAGTTTGAATGGCCCCGCCGCCGCGTCGGGCGCGCCCTGGCGAGAACGTCCGCGTCATGAGGCATTTGGAGCGCGCGATGGTACAAGTGACAAAGACGGGCGGGATGCTGATGGATGGATGACACGCACGCCCGCGTGACGAACGCACGGACGGTGCGAAAGGAGTCGCAGGCACAGCCGGCCGGCATGCAGGACGCATGCCGGCCGCTTGCGTTCATAGGTGGCGTTCGCAGATGCGTTCCATGCGTCAACGCGCTCTACGCGACGTTCGCGCCACAACACTTCTTGTATTTCTTGCCGCTCCCGCACGGACATGGATCGTTGCGACCGACGCGAGGCTCGGCGCGAACGATCGTCGCCACGGCGGGACCGGAATCCTCGCCGCCACCCGAACCGACATTCGCCTCCTCCCGCAACTCGCTCGGGCTTCCCTGGGCGACATCGCTGGTCATCCGTACGTTTTCGCTCACGCCGTAGCCGCCGGATTCCTCATGGACCGCCGCCGTTTCACGGTAGGCGCTGCGGGCCTGCGCCTGACCGACCACGCGGGCGCGGAAGATCAAATCCGTCACCTTGTCCCTCACCCCGGCCATCATCTGCTCGAAGAACTCGTACCCTTCCTTCTTGTACAGCACCCGCGGGTCCTGCACGGCAAACGCCTGCAGGCCGATGCTGCTCTTGAGCATGTCCATCGCATACAGATGATCCTTCCAGCTTTGGTCGAGGATCTGAATGAGCACGAACTGCTCCAAATCGGTCAGCTCGCGCAACAGGAAGTGACGCGACCGGAAGAGCAACTCCTCCCGCAGCGGCCGCTCGACGACGGGCTTGGTGTCTTTCTTCAACAGCGCCGGCTCCGGCGGCATCGGGAACCGCGCCGCGAAGAGCTGCATCACTTTGGTGCGATCGCTCCCGCCCTCGGTCAGAATGCGGTCAATGTCGGCCTCAAGCCTGCCCTCGGTCAGGAAACTTCTCTGATATCCGATCAACTCCTCGCGCAGCTTCGCCGCGCTCGAGTCCTTGATGTGGTCGACCGACAGCTCGACGCCATACTTGGCCCGCGCCCAGGCGCGGACGAACTCGGCGGCGTATGGGTTGTCGTTGATGTTCTCCGCGCCGCCGGCGGCCAGGGTCAGGATATGCTCCACCGGGTATTCGATCTCCCGACGCGCATACGACTGACGGGCGCGCTGTTCGATCAATTTCACGATGGCTGACGCGCTCTTGCGGACCTGGTTTTTCTCATCCTCGAGCAATTCGCGGGGATCCAGCTCGATGGCGAACTTGCTTCGCGCCCATTCGGCCAGCTCCCCCTCGGCGTACAGCGGCTCGAGATACTTGTGAATCGGCGAGCAATCCTTTTCGTCGATCTGCTCGATCGCCGCCAGTCGGATCGTCTCCTGCAATTCCTCGGCGTTCATCTTGCGAATCTGACTCTGGGGCAGATTGATCCCAAAGCGGCTCATCGCCCACGATGAGATCCCCTTGGTGTCCCATCCCTTGGAATCCGTGACATCTTCGCCAAGAAACTCCTGAAGATCGGTCCCGATGCGGGTGTCGGCCTCGGCTTCGGCCTGGTTGCGGATGTAGTCGCACAAGTCGTCGTAATGTCGCATCCCCTTGAGTTCGGCCGCCTCGATCTGGAAACCGAAGTTCGCCTGCGCCCATTCGGCGATGACCGTGGAAACATAATCCTTCGTGACATAACGATCCACCGCATCATCCACCGCTTCGCCGATCATCCCCCAGATGACATCATCAATCTTTTCCCCCTCCAGGACCTTCTGCCGCATTCCATAAAACGAGGTGCGGTGAAAGTCATTGACCTCGTCATATTCGAGCAGATTTTTGCGCGCCAGGTAGTTGCGCTCCTCCACCTTCTTCTGCGCGTTCAGGATTCCCTTGCTGATCCGTTTGTCCTGAATCGCCTCCCCTTCCTGCATGCCCAGCCAGCCGAGGACCTTGATCGTCCAGTCGCCGGCGAACATTTTCATCAGGTCGTCCTGCAGGCTCACGTAAAACTGCGACGAGCCGGCGTCCCCCTGACGCCCGGATCGTCCGCGAAGCTGATTGTCGATGCGCCGAGCGGTGTGCCGCTCGGTGCCGATCACATGCAGCCCGCCGGACGAGAAAACGCCGGGGGAGAGTTTGATGTCCGTGCCGCGACCGGCCATGTTCGTCGCGATCGTGACGTTGCCGACCTGCTCGTTGTGCGGGTTGGTGTGCTGCTGACCGGCCTGCTCGACGATGTTCGCCTCCCGCTCGTGCTGCTTGGCGTTGAGTACCTCATGCTCGATGCCATATTTCCGCAGCAGCATCGCCGAGAGCATCTCGCTCTTTTCAACGCTGGTCGTGCCGACGAGCACGGGGCGACCCTTGCCGCTCTCTTCCTTGATTTCATCGATGAGCGCATCCCACTTTTCCCGCTCCGTGCGAAACACCAAATCCTGGCGGTCATCGCGGATCATCGGACGGTTGGTGGGAATCCCCACCACCTCCAGCCGGTAAATCTTGGAAAACTCCTCCGCCTCGGTCTGGGCGGTGCCGGTCATGCCCGACAGTCCCTTGTACAACTTGAAGAAGTTCTGCAGCGTGATCGTCGCCAGCGTCTGCGTCTCCTCCTTGATCGTCACGCGCTCCTTGGCTTCCACCGCCTGGTGCAGGCCATCGGACCAC
>CAYTAP010000156.1:0-7247 GCA_964435775.1 uncultured Tepidisphaeraceae bacterium | reverse complement strand
ACACGGTTTTTCAATCGCGAGAAAGTCAACCACAGATGAACTCAGATGAACACGGATGAAGGCAATCTTCTTCATCAGCGTTCATCCGCGTTCATCCGTGGTTCATTCTCTCTGGCGTGGCGTGTGGCGCAGGCGAATTGAATCACTTCGCGCATTTTTCAGCATTGCCACCAATGATCTGGCGGGTGTATCTGATGTTGGAGGAAGGGGGGCGCGTCACGCACGAGGAGGCTCGCATGGCCACGCGTCTTTACATCTTTTGCATCGGCCTCATTTACACCGCCTTGGGCGTCTGCGGCTTCTTCGCCCGCCTCTCCACGCCACCGCCGGACCGCATTCAATATCAGTCGATGTCCATTGTCCACGCCGATTACGGCTTCCTCTTTGGATTCCTCCCCACCAACCTCACCCATAACATCCTCTACCTCCTCATCGGCGTCACCGGCCTCTTCGCCGCCGTCACCTACGCCGCCGCCCGCCGCTATTCACAGGCCCTGTGCCTCCTGCTCATCGTGATGATCCTCATCGGCTTCTCCCCCTTGGGCATCCGCGACCTCTGGGGCTTCATCCCCCTCTTCGGCTGGAACATCCTCTTCCACACCGCCTCCGCCGTTCTCTGCTGGTATTTCGGGTTCATCTATGACAAGGATCAGTTTGCGCTTGAGCCGTGAATGGGGATGGATTTTGATTTTTGATTGGCGATTTGCGATTGAAAAACCACCTGCGCGCGAATCTCATTTCCTCCAATCAAAAATCAACAATCAAAAATCGAAAATCACGACTGCGCCTTCCACGCCGCAACCCGCTATCATCCTCCCCATGCGCTACGAGCTCACCACCACCCGCCATTTCTCCGCCGCTCATCAGCTCCGACTCTATGATGGGTCGCTCGAACCTGTTCATGGCCACAACTGGCGCGTCGAAGTCCGCATCGGGGCCGACGAGCTTGATGCCATCGGTGTCGTCATGGATTTTCATGAGCTGGAGCGCCTGGTCGATCAGGTGATCTCGCCCATGCACAACCGTCACCTGAACGAACTCGACGCTTTCCAGAAGCTCAACACGTCAACCGAGCACGTTGCGCTGCACATCGCCCGTTCCCTCAAACTACCGCCCCAGGTGCGGTTATTATCGGTCCAAGTGTGGGAAACCTCCGAAAACTCAGCCCGATACACGCCGTGACGGGCCACTTTGAGACACCGGCCACCACTCATTGCAACAGAGCGACTGACAGCGGACCACTGTCCACTGGGTCCGTGACACCTCCGGCGGCTTTTCCCCCTCCCTAACCCTCCCCCGGTGTACCGGGGGAGGGAACAAGAGAACCGGCGATTCCGTCATGGACCCTTGACAACGGACAACACACAAAAAATCCTTGCCAATTCCCGCGAACCATCGTACAGTTCCACCGTAGTAAAAGTTGGTCCGTCACCGGGGGCGATCGGTTTCGACCGGATGGCAACGGTGGCGGTGGCATGCCGAGGACGCTCGTTGGCCTCGTTAAACCTCGAGCAAAACATTAACTGCCAACAATGATGTTGCAGGTCGGGTCGGCTTTGCCGCTCCGATGACCATGGCTGTCTAATAAAAGACAACCTCGGCACAGTGTGGCGATCGTGACACACTGGCCGCAAAACAGCGATCTGGTCCCCCGGTTCGGCCATTGGCCGGGGGATGAGATGAAGATGGCTGGATGACGCCGAAGAGTGTTGGTGCCCGCCGGCGTCGTCGAGATCAAAACATCAACTAAGCATGTAGAGGCCGCCATTCGAGTTATCCCGGCACGGGGGTTCGATTCCCCCCGCCTCCATACCGAAGGGATCATTGAACCAACGGATTCAATTGACTCCTTCACACATTGTCCATTTCACGGCGACGCGGCAAGGGTGTGTCATGTTCGAAGTCAATGACGTTATCGTTCGTGACGGAAAGATCGAAGTGTCGCATCTGCCGTTCGCCAATGGGCAGCATGTTCGAGTCACTGTCGTCGAGGAACGCCCGCATTCTTCACCCAAACGACTTCCAATCGCCGGGGTTCGTGAGATACTTCAGGGGAGCGTCGAACATTTCGAAGATCCGTGCGAACCGATGATTCCCGTCGAAGATTGGGAGATGCTGAAGTGATCGTCCTGGACACCCATGTCTGGATTTGGTGGGTGGATGATCATCACCGGCTCAAGCCGTCCATTCGGGATCGAATTGACACGGAAGGCGATGTTCGCATTTGCGCCATCTCCCTGCTTAAGATATCAATGGCTGTTTCACTGGGGTGCCTGCGGCTGCGCCCGTCCGTGCGATCCTGGCTTGAGGTTGCACAATCGGCCGAACAGATTCGCGTCGAGCCGCTGACGGACGCGCTATGCCTGGAATCAACGGCTTTGCCAGGCGAATTTCACTGTGATCCGGCGGATCGGCTGATTGTCGCCTTGGCGCGACTGCTCGATGTACCCTTGATTACCGCCGATCAGAAGACCTTGGACTATCCATCCGTTGCTGCCATTGCGGCCGGGCAGTGATGGTAAGACTTGTTGATCTCCCAAATCAAAAGATTCATTGGCGTATGGGAGCTCCATTTCGACTCGTCACGCTCGATCATGGCGGGCCGGTCAAGTGCCGGTGACTTGTCCTATGATGCCGCAGCGCCCGCAGGGGCATTACCGGCGCGTTGACGCAACACGTCCATTTTTTCCCGCACTTCCTGCGCGATTCGCGTGTTGGGGAAGTCGGTCATGATCGTGTCGCCCAATTCCACCGCCTCGGCCCATTTGTGATCCTGAACCACTTGTGCGAACTGGTCGCGAAGGTGGGTCAACTTCTCCTTGAAGACGCCGCGGGCGCTGTCCTGAAGGCTCTCGGCCTCGCTGGGCGTCAGGTAGTTGTCGAGTTGCTTGAGGATTTCGATGCTGCCATCGGTGTCGCGTCGCGCCAGCGCTTCTTTCCACCCATCGAGCAGCCGCTGTTTTTGTTGATTGCGCCGCGCGACGATTTCCTGGGGCAGATGCTGAATGCGCGGCTCATCGGGGTAAACGCCGAGGAGCCGATCCGCCTCTTTCAATGCAAGCCCCCATTGCTCGGCCCGGATGTGGCGATCCACCACCATCACGGCATCGGTGATCTGCCTGCGCACCGCATCCCGACGTTTTTCGTTGATCTGCTCGCGGAATCGCTCCGATTCCTGACGATACCCAAACTCCGTTTCAATTTCCCCGGCCAAGACCAGCGCGGCCTCCCAATCCTGCCGCAAAATCTCCTCCTGGATCGCCCTGCGGAGGGCATCGCGGTCCTTGTCCCGAAACGCCACCGATTTGGCGCGGTCGCTGAGCAACTGCTGCTCGCTGATCAGTTCCAGCAACACGGCCAATTGTTGCAAGCGATCGGTCACCGTCGTGAGCACCGCCGCCTCGTTCGTCTCGGCCAATTTCTGATTGCGGCGCAGCGCGTGTGCCAATGGCCAGGTGACCAGGACGAGCGCCACCGTGCAGCATCCTGCCGAAAAGAGGATCCATCCGTGTCCGGTCGCCGCCTGTTTGATGCCAAAAGCGAGCAGGACCAGCGCCGCGGCGCAGATCACTGGATACACCCATGTGAACGAGACGAACGGACGCTTTTCCACGCGTGTTTCAGGTTGGAGCGTTTCCACGATCACCTCGCGAAAGAACGATTTGAATTGTGCGGTGCTTACCAACGAAACATTAGGCGGGATCACAACTTCTGTCAAACCGACTTGGTGATTGGAACAGGCGCGCCCAGTTCGGGAAGGGGCGATGAGAGGGTTGGAATGTCGGAGGGGTCCGTTGAATCCTGCGCCGGCTTCCTGGGGCGCTGGAGCTGCTGCTCCTGTTCAACCAGTTGGCGCATGGTCTGCAACTGCGCCTGCCGCTCGGCCCCCATGAGACGAAGGAGAACCCACCCACAGAGAATGGCGCCGGGAATCAGCCAGTACATAAGAATCGACGAAGAGCCCTTCGTCTCCCCTCATGATCGGCGGTTTGTGCCTCTTGCATGAAAAGGGGGAGGCTGTATTTACTTGGGGCGCTATTGATCGGCAATTTAGCCAGCTTGACAGTCGTCTTTCACTCGCCTCATAATCGCCGGGGGATTGTCCGTTCATAGATCGATGCCTGTCAAAGCTGTATCCATTTTCGGGAGCGAGGATTACGAGGGGGTGATTCAACGCGCCGCCGGCGTGCTGAATGAGGGCGGGATCGTTGTTTTGCCGACCGAGACGGTCTACGGTGCCGCTGGACGACTGGATCAGGCGCAATCGCTATCAAGGCTCAAGCAATTGCGCGGAGACGAGGGCGCGTCAAGGCCATTGACGATTCATCTGGCCGGTCGCAATCAAGCCGGCCGTTATCTTGGGGAGGTTGGTCCGCTCGGACGTCGGATGATGAAGAAGCTCTGGCCGGGTCCGGTGGCGTTGGTTTTTGACGTGGTGGCCGACCGACAGGTGGAAGTGGCCAAAAGCCTTGGACTTTCGCGTCAAGACCTCTATTTTAATGACACGATCACGCTTCGGTGCCCAGATCATCAGGTGGCATCCGACGTGATTGGCGTGGTTTCCGGTCCGGTGGCGGCGATTGCGGTGGGGGTTGAGTCGGCGGGTCCTGGTCCGGTATCGTCATCCGGCCCGGCCGGTGAGTTGGCGACGGAACTGGACGGCAAGGTGGATCTGATCGTCGATGCCGGTCCGACGACCTATTCCAAGCCATCAACGATGGTTCGCGTGTATGATGATCATTACGAAGTGGTACGCAGCGGGGTCTATGATGAACGGATTATTGAGCGATTGATGAGGACAACCATACTTTTCGTCTGCAGCGGAAACACCTGTCGCTCCCCGATGGCTGAAGCGATTGCCAAGAGCATCATCTCGCAGAAGCTGAACACATCCGTGGATGCGCTGGAGGGCAAGCGGATCAGCGTGCTGTCGGCCGGGAGTTCGGCGATTTCCGGCGCGCCGGCGGCGATTCCGGCGGTTGAAGCGTTGAAGGAAATGGGTTCTGATCTGGCGCGGCATCGCTCTCGTCCGCTGACGGTGGAATTGATCCATCAGGCGGATTTGATTTTGACGATGAGCCGCGACCACAGCCGGTCGGTCACGGCGCTGGTGCCGTCGGCGGCGGATAAAGTGGAAACGCTCAACCCCGACGGCGATATTGACGATCCCATCGGCGCCGATTTGACGACGTATCGCGTATTGGCCGGGCAACTTGTTGCGCTGATCGACAAGCGCCTGGACGAAGCAACATTGGGCTAAGGCGTTGTCCCGCGACACGTCTGGAGTGATGGGCGGCGGTGGAATCCGCCGCATTCAAGCAAGCAACAGGAAGTGTTTTTATGACCATTGCCGTCGCGTGTGATCATCGGGGTTATGAAGCCAAGCGCAAACTGGTCCCTCTGCTCAAAAAGCTGGGGCATACGGTGGTGGACATGGGATGCGACGGTTCGGGGTCGGTCGATTATCCCGACTATGCCGCGCCGGCGGCGCGGGCGGTTGCCGAGGGAAATGCGGAGATCGGCATTCTCCTTGATGGCAGCGGGATCGGCATGTCGATCACCGCCAACAAGATTCCCGGCATTCGCGCGGCGCTGGCGCATGATGAAGTGACGGCCAGGCGGGCCCGCGAGCATCATCATTGCAACGTGCTTTGCCTGGGCACGGACCTGCTGAATGAGGACCACATCCGCTCGATCGTCGAAATCTTCCTGAGTACGGGATTCGCCGAAGGGCGGCATGCCCGGCGGGTGGCGAAGGTGTGCGATGTGGAGCGGGACAACCAGGACCTCATCAAGAAACGGGTGGAATTGCGGCCGGGCGATCAGGCGTCGGTGGCGTAAGCGGGGTGGTTGAATGTTTAACGGGCGACGGCTCGGTGGTGCGATTGTCACGCGAATCGTCAGGCTGGGGCGGGGGCGTGATCGATACGGTCGTCGGCCGCGCGGGTGATCTGGTGGGGTGGGCGGTGGGTGTCACGACGCGGTGGGGCGAGCGGGACCTGGCGGGGATTCTAAGCAAGTACGGTGTGGGCGCGGACGCCGCCGACCGCGATGATAGCTCCTCGACGGGCATCACCCGCACGGGGCCTGGCGCTGGCGTGGAACAGGCCGGGGCGTCATGCCTGGTGGAGGTCCGATTCCATACTTACTACGGCCTGCTTGCCCATGTGGTTGAGCGGGAGCATTGCCTGCGCCTTCCGCCGCGATTGGCGGGTCGTCTGCTTCGGCGGCTGCATTACTACAATGTGATGCACGGCTTTCTCACCTGGTATGCGCCGGTCCTGGCGGTCAACTCGCGTCTGCTATACCTCCGGCAGTTGAAGCGGATCAGGCATCAACTGAAATCGCATGATTCGTGATGGGCGCGGTCGATGGGTGTGCCGTGGTACTTGGCGAGGGGGGATTTGGAGGCGTTGCTCGCGCAACGTCGTGGCGTCGCGGGAGCGACGCCCTCCATGACCCCGGGTGGTCTGTACGCCGCATGGGGAATGCGGTAATCTTCGCACTCCGACAACAGTGGCGTATGGAGGATCATTGTGTGGCGGGGATGGGTTCCCCAGCCGACCCCGCTCGAATTGGATGCAAAGGAGAGGGCAGGCCGCTCCTGCCCGTCCGATGGTGGGCGGACGTCCCGACCGCGAGGTGCGAACTTCGCCGGGCCGTCCAAACCGCACGCCCAGGCGCGTAACAGGCGAGAGACGGTGCGAGGGATGCTAAGGATTCATCTCCTGATGCTGGCGGCGACGACCGCGTTGACGTCCACGCCGCTCCATGCGCTGTCGGCGACGATCGACACCTCGGCCAAAAGCACGACCGGGCAAGTCACTGACAATGCGCTTCGGGCGCCTGTGACGCCCAGTGACGCGGATGATGCCGGAGCATCAACGCCGGCGGCGATTGATCTCAGAGAGGATGTGGCGGCGGATCTGAAGAGTCTCGGGGCCACACTGAATGATTCCACCGCCCGGCAGGAACAGCGCGACGAGGCGGCGCGTCGGCTGGTGTCCCGTCACACGGATGCGGCGATGCAAATGCTTCACAGTGCGCTGGTTGACGAGGGGAACATTCGCAGCCAACTGGCGGCGGCGCGGGCGTTGTCTCTCGATGCCCGCCCGGGCGATCAGTTCATCGATCCTTTATTCAGTTTGCTCGGGTCGGACAAGACGCTGGCCGACGCGGCGGCGCAGGCGCTGACGAATTATCGAATCGACCCGGGCGTTTTGAGCCGCCTGATCAAGCGGGCCCAG
>CAYTAP010000155.1:3881-7270 GCA_964435775.1 uncultured Tepidisphaeraceae bacterium | reverse complement strand
CACCCCATGGGGGGACAGAAATTCGTTTTCGTCCAACATGCACTTCAAGACGCGCTCGAGCCTCTGGCGGGATGGGATTGCCAGAAGATAGTGACTCTGGCCGTCGGCCTTCTCCTCCATGTACGAAATATGGCGGGCGAGGTCGTGTCGGTGTTCGAGAAACCAGCGCATCCGCTTGCTGAAGCCCGGCAATTTGTCGATCCGACTCTTGTCGAGGACCTCGACGGCCAGCAGCGGGATGAGGCCGACCAGCGAGCGGATGCGCATGGGGATCACTTTGTCATCCACGCGAAGCTGGTCGTAGTAAAACCCGTCGGCTTCATGCCACAGCCCGGTACCGCCAAGGGTGTTGATCGCATCGGTGATCGCCACGAAGTGTTCGAAGAATTTGGAGGCGACGTCCTCATAGGCGGGGTCTTCGTCGGCCAGTTCCAACGCGATCGAGAGCATCGTGCCGCAGAAGAACGCCATCCACGCGGTGCCGTCGGCCTGCGAGAGCGCGCCCCCATCGGGCAGGGGCTGGGATCGATCGAACACCCCGATATTGTCCAGCCCGAGAAAGCCGCCAGCGAAGATGTGCCGGCCGGCCGGGTCCTTGCGGTTGACCCACCAGGTGAAGGTGATGACGAGCTTCTGAAACACGCGGGACAGGAACAGGCGGTCGCGATGCCCTTTTGGACCGGTCATTTTGTAGACGCGCCAGCAGGCCCAGGCATGGACCGGAGGATTGACATCCGAGAGCGCGAACTCATATGCCGGCAGTTCGCCATTGGGGTGGGTGTACCATTCGCGCAGGAGGAGGATCAGTTGTCGCTTGGCCGAATGGGGGTCGATCTCGGCCAGCGCGATCATGTGAAACGCCAGATCCCATGCGGCGAACCAGGGGTATTCCCACTTGTCGGGCACGTTGAGGACGTCGCGGCCGAATAGGTGCTTCCAGTCGGCATTGCGCCCGTCCTTCCGCTGCGGCGGCGGGGGTGGTTCGTTTGGATCGCCGTTCAACCAGTCGTCCACCACATAGTGATAAAACTGCTTGCTCCACAAAAGGCCGGCATACGCCTGGCGACAAACGAGGCGTTCGTCCCGTTCGAGGTGACCCACAATGGGTTCGTAAAACGCGTCAGCCTCCGTGATGCGCCGGCGAAACGTCTCATCGAATTCCCCGTCGAAGGCATCCTTTCCGCGTGCCGACGCCGCCTCGCGCAGCCGCAGGCGGAAAACGCGCGATTCGCCGGGCTTCAATTTCATCGCAAACCACGCGGCGACCTTCGTGCCATATTCCTTGGGATTGACCGCCAGCGCGTTGCCATGAACGACGCGTTCGTGAAATGCGTCCTTGACATAATGCGATGCGTTGGGCGTGTTGAACAGGCGCTCGGCGTTCGATTCATTCTCGGTGAACAGCAGGTCCAACGGCGCATGACCACCGGTTGACGCCGCGGAGGCGTCCCCTTCCGTCGCGGAGGAGGGCGCCTTCGGCGCTTCCACCTCCCACACGAACTTCCCTAGCGTTTCATGCTCGCACCGCACCCGATTATTTCCGTCCCGCGACAACCGCGGTTTGAGTGTGCATCCTTCGTGCGTGCATCCCCATGTCCAACTGTTTTTGAACCACAAGGTGGGCAGCAGGTGAAGGTCGGCTGCGTCGGGTCCGCGGTTGGTGACCGTCAACCGGATCAGGATGTCAGTGGGGGAGGCCTTGGCATACTCCGCCTGGACGTCGAAGTAACGATTCTCCTCGAACAGTCCGGTGTCCAGCAGCTCGTATTCACGCCGGGCGACGCCGCAGGCGGCATTCTCCTTCACCAATTGCCCATACGGGAACTCCCCCTGAACGTATTTGTAAAGACCCTTCAAATACGAATGGGTCGGCGTCGAGTCGAGGTAGAAATAACATTCCTTGACGTCCTCCCCGTGGTTGCCTTCGGGGTTGGTCAGCCCGAACAAGCGCTCTTTCAGGATCGGGTCGCGCCCATTCCACAGCGCCAAGGCGAAACAAAGTCGGCATTCACGGTCGGTGATGCCCAGCAGCCCATCCTCCCCCCAGCGATATGCGCGGCTTCTCGCCGCGTCGTGCGTGAAATATCCCCAACAATCACCATTGGCGGAATAATCCTCGCGCACCGTCCCCCATTGTCGCTCGGCCAGGTACGGCCCCCATCTCTTCCAGTTCGCCTTGCGGGCATCATCGTCGGCCAATCGCTGTCGTTCTGGATCCATACCCGTCATGAGTGGGTTGTACATCCAAGCGAGCGGGGATGGCAATGACGAACATTCGGTAGGTACATTCCCCGCTCGTCCGGTTTGATTTTGTCCCGGTTGGATTCACCGCCATGTCCATGTCTGGGATTGCGTCGCGCGTCTCGCGGGCGCATGGCGAGGGATTGGTCCGCATTGGATGATCGCCTATTCGCTTGCCAGCAGGCGCTCGGCCGTACTCAGCAGCTTGTCCATCTTCACGGGCTTGTTCAGATATTCTGAAACGCCCAGCGACTCGGCGTACATCTTGTGCCGCGCCCCCTGGTTGCCGGTGATCATGATGACATGCGGCTTGGCGCCGCGGGGTTTTTTGGCTTTGATCTTTTCCAGGACCAGGAACCCACTGCGCCCGGGGAGCATCATGTCGAGCACGACGAGATCCGGCTGCGATTTTTCGGCGATTTCGACTGCCTTGTTGCCGTTGCTGGCGGTTTCGATGATCGCGCCGGTCGGTTCAAAAGCAGCTTGGATGCTGGTGACGATATCGGTGTCGTCGTCCACGATGAGGATTTTCTTTCCGTCGAGTGTCTGTGCCATGATGTTGTCGCTCCAGTTTATGGTAATTGCGCGTGAGTCTCGATCTTTTACCGCAAATGTCAAGCCAAACGCCGTGCGTTGTTGTCAAACCGTCGGCGGGCTCATGGATAAACTGGACGCGGTTCCACAAAGCTTCTATTCTTGTCGATCAGTCGCATTGTCATTCGACAAATCACGCTCTCCGGAGAACTCATGAAAGCGCTCTTTTTGGTCATGGACACCGTCCGCCGCGATTATCTGACGGCGTATGGCAACGACTGGGTGAAGACCCCGAACCTGACGCAGCTTGCCGAACGTGGGGTGGTGTTTGACAACCACTGGGCCGGATCGCTCCCCTGCATGCCGGCGCGCCGCGAGTTCATGACCGGGCAATACAATTTCCTGTTCCGCGGCTGGGGACCGATCGAGCCATACGATGATGTTCTTCCCCGCTGGCTGCGCGAACAGCGTGGCACGTTTTCGCACCTGCTGACCGACCACGATCACTACTTCGAGCTGGGCGGCGAGAACTATCACACCGCGTTCAACACATGGGAGTTTTTCCGCGGCCAGGAGCATGACCCGTGGGCGTCGCATGTGGATCGGGTGGCGAT
>CAYTAP010000155.1:0-3871 GCA_964435775.1 uncultured Tepidisphaeraceae bacterium | reverse complement strand
GAGAAGAACTTCGATCAGAATTACGAAAACCGTCTGCGCCAACAGACGGAGGAGGAGTTTTCCGGCCCGCGCACATGCGCCAGCGCCCTCGAATGGCTTGATCAAAACCGCAGCGCCGACAATTGGTTTCTTCAGGTCGAACTGTTCGATCCACACGAACCCTTTTACTGCACGCCCAAATACCTGGAAATGTACGGGGCGGATCTGAATCGTCCCATCTGCGACTGGCCTCCTTACGATGTTGTCAAGGAGGATCCGGAACTGATCGAGCACTTGCGCAAGAGCTACGCCGCGCTGTTGACGATGACCGACCACTGGGCAGGCAAGGTGCTCGACAAGCTCGATGAACTTGGTGTGTTCGATGACACGCTGATCGTCTTCACGACCGATCATGGCACGCTGTTGGCCGAGCATGGGTACTGGATGAAGAACTACATGCCCATGTACAACGAGATTGTCCGCCTGCCGCTGATCGTCAAGCCGCCCAAGGGGGAAGTGAACGCGACGACCGGAAAACCGCTGGCCGGCACTCGCGTCTCCGCCATGACCCAGACGACGGACCTGATGCCGACGTTTCTCGATTTCTTTGGCGCGCCGCCTCCGCCGAATGTTCACGGGCGTTCTTTCCGCGGCACGCTGTCCGGGCACAAGACGCGCGAGGATGGACTGTTTGGATATTTCGCCAACGCAGTCAACATCACCGACGGGGATCACGTCTACCTGCGGATGCCGGTTCACAAGGATGCCGGCCCGCTCCACGCCTACACGGCCATGCCCGTGGGGGGGCTTAATCACTGGTACCCGCGATCCCTGCACGAGCGGATGGAAATGGGCCGCTATCTGGGTCACGCCTACAACATGCCCGTCTATAAGATCCCGGTGCAGGGGACCCTGCCGCGGGCGTTGCCCGGCGAGGAGAGCTACCTGGGCCGCCATCTTCTGTTTGATGTCCACAAAGACCCCAAACAGCTTCACCCATTGTCGGATGCGAATCTGGAAGCGCATTTTGTGGAGCGGCTGCGCGAGCAGCTTCTCGCTTGCGGCGCGCCCCCCGAGCAGTTTGAGCGTCTTGGCCTCGACGGGTCGGTTCCTTCACGTTAAATCTTTGGGCCATGCGCATTTACATCATCCGTCACGCCGAGCCGGACTATCCGAACAATACGATTACCCCGGCCGGGCATTTGGAGGCCGCCGCGCTCGCCAAGCGCTTGGCCAAGATCGGACTCGACCGCATCTACGTCTCGCCGCTGGGTCGGGCGCTCCACACAATGCAGTACACCGTCGATGCCCTGAAAATGCCCTACACCATCGAACCTTGGACCATCGAACTCGAGGGGTGCAATGTTGATCTTCCCCAGTGGGGACGCACGGCCTTGTGGAACGTACCCGGCGAAGTAATCCGGGCGGCCCCTCCCTATCCGACATGGGATAATTGGCGGCAGACGGATTGCCTCGCCGGCGCGCCGCTCCCGGCCAGCGTTGAAAAACTGCGGGAGAATTCGGACCATTTCATGGCGCGGCATGGCTATGAACGGGAGGGAGGGCGGTATCGCGTGGCGCGATCCAATGCGGAAAGGATCGCGGTCTTTTGCCACGGCGGCTTCGGACTGGCATGGTTGGCGCACCTGCTGGAATTGCCGCTGTCATTGATATGGACCGGGTTCTGGCTGGCGCCCAGTTCGGTGACGACGGTCTCGATGGATGAACGAAGCAAACAATGGGCCGTCCCCCGCTGCCTGGCCTTGGGGGATGTCTCGCATCTCCATGTGGCGGAACTCCCCGCGCAGGGGCATTGAGTTCATGGACGCACGCTTCCTCGCGCCGCTGGATTCAATCACTTCCGCCTCGACGCGCCGCGGTGTTTCTGGTTAAATCTCGGGCCTTATGCGCTTATTTATCATTCGTCACGCCGATCCGGATTATCCGAACAACACGATCACTCCCGCCGGGCATCTGGAGGCCGCCGCGCTGGCCAGGCGGATGGCAAAGCTTGGTCTCGACCGCATTTACTGCTCGCCGCTCGGGCGGGCGATTGACACGATGCAGTACACCGCCGACGCGCTCCACATGCCCCATACGATTGAGCCGTGGACGGAGGAGATGAGCGATTGCCGTGTTACCTTGGACCAGTGGGGAACGCCGACGGTGTGGGATGTGCCCGGGGAATTGATCCGGGGGATGTCGCCCTATCCGACCCGCGACAACTGGCAGGAGGCGCCCTTCTTCAATAATCCCAAGTTCCCGGCGCGCATCAAGGAATTGAACGCTCATTCCGACGAATTTCTGGCTCGACACGGATATGAGCGGGAAGGGGGGCGGTATCGGATCGTTCGCCCGAACAGGGAAAAAATCGCGGTCTTTTGCCACGGCGGGCTGGGCTTATGCTGGCTGGCTCATTTGCTGGAAATTCCGCTTCCGTTGATGTGGTCCGGCTTCTTCCTGGCCCCCAGTTCCGTGACGACCATCCTCTTCGACGAACGCAGCAAGCAATGGGCCGTTCCCCGCTGCACTGGTATGGCGGATGTATCCCACCTTCTTGAGGCCGGTCTTCCCACTCAACCCAGCGGGCTGATCGCCAACAGGGAATGAAGTGTCCATTTTTGATTTTTGAGTGGTGATTTTTGATTGAAGAGGCGGAAATGGTGCTTTTCTTCCAATCGAAAATCGAAAATGAAAAATTAACAGTCGAAAATCGAAACTCCCTCACCCCATTGCGATGCCCAGTCGAACGATGCGGCGATTGAGACGCTGGACGTTGATGCCGAGCATCCTGCTGGCGGCGGCTTTGGAATAATGGCCGCGTTCCAGCGCGTTCACGATCGCCACGCGCTCGATGTCCTCAAGGCGCATGCTGTTGCCTGGCACTTCATCCCTCGGCATGCCAGGCGGGCCCGATGGCCTGCACAGCGGCTCGGGGAGATCGCTCAATTCGATCACGCCGTCATTGGCCAGCACATGTACGCACTCCATGGCATTGGCCAATTCCCTGACATTGCCCGGCCAATCAAACATCCGCAGCGCCTCGCCGGCCTCGGGCGTCAATTCACACTGCGCTTCGTTGTACAACGCCGCCTGAATCGCCAGGAAATGCTCGCACAAGGGAATGATGTCTTCCCTGCGTTCCCGCAGCGGGGGAATATGCACAACGACCACGCTCAAGCGGTAATATAAATCCTGGCGGAATGTGCCCTGACGAACCATCTCCGCCAGGTCCTGGTTCGTCGCGCACACGATCCGGACATCCACGTCAATCGCCCGGCTGGATCCCACGGGCGTGACCCGCCGTTCCTGCAACACCCGCAGCAGTTTCGCCTGCATGTGGAGGCTCAATTCCCCAATTTCATCGAGAAAGAGCGTTCCAGAGTCGGCTGACCGGATAAAGCCGAGCGTATCGCGCAAGGCACCGGTGAATGCGCCTTTGACATGACCGAACATCTGGCTTTCAAACAGGGAATCCGGGAGCGCTGAACAATCGACGCTGATCAGCGGATGGTCTTTGCGAGGCGAGCAGGCATGAATGTGACGGGCAATCACCTCCTTGCCCGCGCCGGTTTCCCCCTGAAGCATCACGGTGGAGCGACGGCGCGCAACGGTGGCCGCGATTTCCTTGACCGTTTGCATCGCAGGAGAATCCCCGACAATGCGGTGCTCCACATTCACATCGTCAAGCGCAGGCGCGCGACGATGACGCCAACTCCAAGTTTTGCATGACTCCAACTCCCAGCACAGACTGAAACCGAATGCATCAGATGTGATACAGTCGATCCCACACCCCGCCAACGTCCACTACATCCGCACGGCGTGTGCGTTGCCTCATACCCCGGGACAACGTGCCTGCGAATCATTGGCAGGGAGCAAACTATCGGGTGCG
>CAYTAP010000154.1:0-7522 GCA_964435775.1 uncultured Tepidisphaeraceae bacterium | reverse complement strand
CAAACAATTCCTTCACTCGCGGCCTTCCAACCTCGCCGCTTGGCTCAGCACTGTGAGCAGTCGCCCCATCCGCGTCAACCACCATCCGCATCCACTTGACTTTAATCCGCCATCCGCCACCTTACTCACCCTAAAGGCGCATTCTCCCATGATTAAAACACTCTACGTCATCCATCATTCCCACACCGACATCGGCTACACCCAAAGTCAGTCTCGCATCGCTCGCTGGCATGTCGCATTCATCCGCCAGGCCATGCGCATCGCAGCCAGGCGGGATGATTTTGTCTGGACCTGTGAAACCTTGCATGGCGTGGAACAATTCTGGAACAGCGCCACCCCCGTCGAGCGCGAGGCGTTCGCCGCACTGGTCCACGCCGGACGCATCGGCCTGACCGGCGCCTATTTTCACTTCAATGAGCTGCCCGACGAGCCTCTGCTCACCGCCCTGGCCAACCGCGTCGGCGCATTCGCATCCCTTGGCATGCCGATTCACGCCGCCATGCACGCCGATATCAACGGCTGTGCCCTCACTCACGCCCGCGCGATGGCCAATGCGGGCATCCGCTTCCTCCTGACCTGCGTCCATCCGCATCACGGCAACGTGCCGTTCGGCCGCCGCCAGATGCTGTTCCGGTGGGACTTGGACGATGGTCATGCGCTGACGGTGTGTCACTGCGATCACTACAACACCGGCAATGAGCTTGGCCTGGCCCCCGGTGCAGAGATGAACTACTCCGCAGGATTTGCCGACGCGCCAACCGCCTTTGACGATGATGTGCTTGAACGCCGCCTGCCGGCCTACCTCCAACACGCCCAGGCGTGCGGCTGGGAACACGATTTTCTCGCCGTCGGCGTCTCTGGCCTGGTCACCGACAACGCGCCCCCGTCGCAACTGATCGCCGAGCGCATCGAGCGATGGAATAAAAAGCACGCCGCTTCCGGCCCGCGCATTGAAATGATCACGCCCGACAGGCTCGCCGAGGTCGTCGCCTCGCGCGCGGCCAAGCTGCCGACCCATCGCGGCGATTGGCCGGACTGGTGGTCCGACGGCGTTGCCGGTGATCCCGAAGCCGTCGCCCTCTTCCGCCACGCCCAACGCGAACGCCGCTGGCTGGGCAACATCGCAAAGACCGAGGATCTTGTCCCACTCGATGAAAGTCTGGCGCTTTTCGCCGAGCATACCTTCGGCCACAGCGCCTCGGTTTCCGCGCCGTGGAATCTGCTCGCCGGCCAACTGCGCCTTCGCAAGCTCAGCTATGCCGCCGAGGCCGCCGATTTGGCTCAGGACTTGATCGACCGCGCCACCGACCAACTCGGCGGTGGCGCCCTCGCCGTCGATCAGCCCATGACCTTCCGCGTCCTCAACCCCCTCGACGCGCCAAGCCGTGACCTTGTGGAACTGGAAACCGAGTCCGGCGAAGCCCGACGATGGAATCTTGAAAACGAGGTTCGCATCGTCCGCAAGGACAGCCGCGAAGTCATCCCGCACCAGATCGCCCACTCGCATCGCGGCAGAAAGGTCCTCGTGGATCTCTCCCTCGAACCGGCCGCCCATGTCGATCTCTTCATCGAACCCGCCGAAACGTCGCCGACGCCGATCAACCTCCATCCGATCCTTCCCGACGGCGCGCGTGATGTGCGTGAAAACAGCGCCGACATCCCACCGACCGGTTTGACAACCGACCATGTGGACATCGCCTGGACGATCGGTGAGGGCATCACCCGCTGGCGCAGCGTTGCCGATGGTCGCAGCCTGATCGATCCCGTCGCCGGCGCGCTTCCTTTTGTCCTTAAAGCCAGTCGCCTGCACGCGCCAATGACCGGCCGCGCGCAGTGCGACATCCGTCGCCATCTCGGGCGCAACCGCAACTCAAGCGAAGCCCGCTGGAGCGCCTCCCGTCTCCTCCGCGCCCGCGCCGCCCAGGGTGGCGCGCATACTGAAGGCGTCATTCTCGATTACGCCCTCGATGGGTGCGAGTTGTTGCAGGTCAAGCTCGACGCCCGTCGACATCAGCCCCGCGTCGATGTCGAAGTCATCATGCACAAAGTCGGAACCTGGGATGTGGAGAACCTATATCTGGCTCTCCCCTTCACCTCCGGCGACGGCGCGCAATTCTGGGTCGATCGCGCCTATCCGATGCGCCCCGGCATCGATCAGTTGCCCGGAACGCTGATGGACTACATCGGCGCGCAGGACGGCCTCGGTTGGTGCGGTTCCGACTACGGCGTCGCGATCACACAGCTCGATTCACACCTGGTTCAAATGGGTCCCCTCGATTACGCCGTGCGACCACTCTCCGGCGATCGGCCTCAAAGCGGGCGGCCGGCATGTGTCCACTCATGGCTGATGACCAACTACTGGGAAACCAACTTCGCCCCTGAAGTCGGTGGCTTTTATTCTTTTCGCTACGTCATCCAGTGGGGCCCCGACCTTCGCGATGTCTCCAAAGCCTTCGCCATCTCCCGCGCAGCCGCCACGCCCCTCCGCGCTTTCCGTCTCGCCGCCGCCGACGATGCCAAATAGCCCCCTGCGCCGCGAGTGATGTTCGGAAACGGAGGCACCCATCCCTTGGTGCGCTTCACAGCTCCCTTATCCACCCCCGCACCCATTCCACCGCCTCCAGATCCAGATCGCAGATCGTGCTCGCCACAAAAACCATTCCTTCAATTCGGCCCTCCCGCAGCCACACAAGCCCCTGCTCGCATTGACGCCGCAACAGCTCCAACGGCATCGGCCGATTGTTGCCGAAATCCCACAGGTACACCCCCATGCTGATTCGCTTGCCCGGCGCGATCGCTTCAAGCCGCGCCAGATTCGACTCCAACGCGACAATCTCCTCGGCCTTCCACGTCCAGAACGTCAACACATCGCAGGATTTCAGGTGCTCCCCAATGGGCAGGTGCAGGTCATGCACATACACCACGACCCAAAGATCGAGTTCCCGTGGTTGTGCCTCATGCAGACGCTTATTAAAACCCTCAACGTCCGCAACCGACCACCGGCTGAAATTCCCCGCCTGATCCGGTTGATGAAAAAAGTCATCCAATGCCGCCCCTTGGATGTTGGGAAACCGCTCCGCCAGCGAAAGTACATCCTCCAGGTCCGTCTCCGTGTTGTTCGCCACCGAACTGCTGTCCCCCACGATCGACCAGATCACCCGCTTGAGTCCCGACAGCGCCCGCGCATGCCCATCAAACGGCGGCCGGGGCTTGTCCGCATACCGAATCATCACCCCATTCTCGATGCCAAGGTAATCCGCCGCCTCCGCAGGCCCGATCCGCGAAATCCCCTCCAGCCCATACTGTCCGTTGTACGCCCCAGCCTCATGCACCCACAACCACAATCGCTCACGCATAGTTTGCTCCATGTTGTCCACCATTCACTCTTCACGATGCCCCAAAGTAGCGAATGCCCTTGGGTATGGAAATCTTCCTCCTCTCAAATGCCGCAATCCGTCATATTCGCCCTCAGACGATGCCGTACCCGACGCCCTTCCCCACCTTCGCCTCGCCCGCGCAGCGCGTGAAAGTTCGCTGAAAACAATAGCGCCTTGCATTATTAGCGCCATGCGTTATGATCCCTCGCATGATCGTCGGTTTCCGCGACAAGCAGACGGAAATGCTTTTCCATCGCGAGCAGGCGCGAAAATTGCCCTCGGATATCCAACGAATCGCCTTGCGAAAGCTGGCTTACCTCAATCAGGCCAAAACCTTGCGTGACCTGCGGGCGCCGCCGGGAAACAAACTGGAAGCCCTCAAAGGCGACCGAGCCGGCCAGCACAGCATTCGCATCAACGACCAGTGGCGAATCTGTTTCCGTTGGAAGAATGCCGACGCCCATGATGTGGAAATTACGGATTATCATTAAGCGGGAGCCACCATGCCCAAAATGAAACCCATCCATCCCGGCGAAATCCTCCTGCACGACTTTCTCAAACCCCTCGGCATCTCCCAATACCGACTCGCCAAGGACATCAGCGTCCCGCCCCGTCGGATCAACGAAATCGTTCACGGCCAGCGCGCCGTCTCCGCCGACACCGCCCTGCGCCTCGCCAAATACTTCAACACCTCCCCCGAACTCTGGGCCGGCCTCCAATCCCACTATGATCTGGAATCCGCCAAAGACGCCCTCGCCGGGCGCTTGGAAAGAGAAGTGCGAACCACGGCGCGGGTGGCGTAGGTTGGCAGGCCAAGTGAATGCACGCCGGAAAAGGAAATCCGCGCCTGCCCCAACAACACCCAACCCACCTCCTCCACACGCCCATGCCCCCCGACAAGGAACCGTCTGACTCCCGTCCCCCTGTTCTGCATCGCATGAGTGGAACCGAACGGCAAGTCCTCGATGAGGTCACCCGCCTCCAACCCGCGGAGGTGATCGTTCCCGAACTGCCTTTCAGCCCTCCCCCGCGCCAATTGCCAGGCGTGACATGGCCATCAAAGATGCGACGGAAGCGGATTCTCAAATTCCAAGTTCATAAGCGAATCCCTGATTTCCGCAGGCGCGATGGTCAGCACAAGCGACACGCCGGCCAGCGTGTCTTCCGGCAGACGTTTGGCGAGAAAATCCCACACCTCCGCATGGCGGCGGGATTTCGTCATCCCCTCGAACCGCCGATCGATCACTCACAAGCGAATTGATCCGGGATTATGACGATACAGAGAAGCCTTGGCGCTCGAGTGCTCGGTTTCGTAGGCATCCAGCGAGCGCTTCAACGCCCGCACTTCGCAATCACTTTTACCGCGAACGATGGTCGCCATGGTTCACATCCTTTCATCGGCCCACTTGAGAATCGCATTGGCCGCCATGAGAAAAGCTTTGGCATCGTCGGGATTGCCCGGACCCGCTTCGTAGCGCAAGTCGGTCGACCAACTGGCCACTAAGGAAACATGCCGCGCCGCGCCGCGCCAACCGGTAGCTTGCCGATGCGGCGTGCCAACTGCGCTCTGAGCCAGTCAATACTATGCGCGACCGATCCACGAAATGTAGCAAGCACTTCCGCCCGCTTGCTGGCGGGGGTTTTTGTTAGCAGTAGCGCCTTCAAAATACATTCAACTGCGTACCCGGCAAGGTAAACCGCAGCTCGCGGACGATCGATTCCCAGCAGCGCGTTGCCATCGTCGAGCCGTTGGTATGCGACCCGAGTAATAACGCCGAGCATTGATTTCTGTCGGCATCGCCATAAGACGCGCCATCGTTTTGCGCATTATATGGCATGATTGCAAAACAGAGTTTCCATGATGTGCGGCCTGCAAAAGGTGTTTCCCGATCGGTTTCTTGATGGTCCATCACATTCGTCATACGCTTTGGCGATGCCGGACAATACGGGTTCATCGGTTCAAAAAGCATCGACTGGAAGCGCCCCCGCCCTCACCCCCGCCATGCGGCAATACCAGCAGTTCAAAGCCCAGCACCCCGGCTATGTTCTCTTCTTTCGCATGGGGGACTTCTACGAGATGTTTTGGGACGACGCCAAGCTCGCCGCCAGGGTTCTCGGCGTCACCCTCACCAGCCGCTCGCGCGGCGGGCTTGACGCGGAGGACGCCATTCCGATGGCCGGTGTCCCGTTTCACGCCGTCGAGGGGTATCTCCGTCGGATGATCGCGGCCGGGCATAAGGTCGCGATTTGCGAGCAGGTCGAGGATGCCTCGGCGGCCAAGACCGTCATTCAGCGCGAAGTCGTCCGCCTGATGACCCCCGGCACGCTGACCGATGAACCGCTGCTTGATGGCCGGGCCGACAATTATCTCGCCGCCGTCGCCTTCAACGTCGGCAAACGCGATGGCTATCGCGCCGGCTTAAGCTGGATCGAACTCTCCACCGGCGCGTGTGTCGCCATGAGCGGAACCGAGGGGCAGGTGCTCGATGAAATTGCCCGTCTCCATCCCGCCGAGGTGATCGTTCCCGAGCTTCCGTCCGGCCAGCGCCACGACTTCGCCCGCTCCATCGAACAGCTTGGCATCAAGGCGCTCACCCCGCGCCCGGGATGGCAGTTCACCGAACATCACGCCCGCGAACAGTTTCAGCGCCAGTGGCAAACCAAAACCGCCGCCGGCTTCGGCTTCGCCGACGATGACGCCGCCATCCTCGCCACGGGCGCGATCCTGAGCTACCTCGAAGAAACGCAGAAGACCGGTTTGTCCCACCTGCGACCCTTACGCAAGCACGAAGTCGATGATTACCTCAGCATCGACCCCAGCAGTTGGCGCAGCCTCGAAATTGATCGCACCGTCCGCTCCGGCGGCACCGAAGGTTCGCTCCTCAGCGCCATCGACCGCACGCGAACCGCGATGGGCGCGCGGATGCTTCGCCAGTGGCTCCGCTTCCCCCTGCGCGACCTCGAACACATCCACGCGCGGCAGGAGGCGATCAGCGCGCTCCTGACCTCGACCTCCATCCTCAAGGGCATCGCCGATGCGCTCGACAATACCTGTGACATCGAGCGCATCATCTCCCGCGTCGCCGTCGGCCGGGCCAATCCGCGGGATCTGAGCGCTTTGGGCAAGTGCATGGCCGCGCTCCCTTCTCTGTTCGACCGTCTCGCCGCACTCGGCGAAGCGGGGCGGCATGTCGGCGCCGACCTCGCCGCGCTGCGCCCCTTTTGCCAGGAACAGGCCGCCTTTCTCAACAGCGTGATCCCCGACAGCCCCGCGCTCCATCTCCGCGATGGCGGGGTTATCGCCGACGGCTTCGACGCCGAGCTCGATCGCCTCCGCGCCCTGGGCGACAACAGCCGCCAATGGCTCGCGGTGTATCAAGCCAAACTCTCGGCCGACACCGGCATCCCCTCCCTCAAGGTCGGGTACAACAAAGTCTTCGGCTACTACATCGAAGTGACGGGCGCCCATCGTGATAAAGCCCCCGACGCCTGGACGCGCAAGCAGACCGTCAAAAACGCCGAGCGCTATATCACGCCTGAACTCAAGCAGTTCGAGGTTGAAGCGCTGGGCGCCAAGGAGCGCGCGATCGCCCTCGAGCAACAGCTCTTTGAGCAAGCCCGTCAAACGCTTCTCCCCCATGTGCCGACTTTTCAGGAACTCGCCGACGGGATCGCACGCCTTGATGTGCTCTGCGGTCTGGCTGTTTTGGCGCAGGAGCGCCGCTACTGTCGTCCGGCCGTTGTCGAAACTCGCGTGCTGGAGATCATCGACGGCCGCCATCCCGTACTCGAACAGCAGCTTGGCAACAAGTTCATCTCCAATGATGTCCGCTTCAGCGAGAGCGATTCCCTCATGCTGATCACCGGCCCGAACATGGCCGGGAAAAGCACCTACATCCGCCAGGTCGCCCTCATCACACTGCTTGCGCAGGTCGTCGCTTATGTCCCGCCCAAGAGCGCGACCGTCGGCCTTGTCGATCGCCTCTTCACCCGGATCGGCGCCAGCGATGAGCTTCATGCCGGTCAATCGACGTTCATGGTCGAGATGACCGAGACCGCCAACATCCTCAACAACGCCACCGCGCAATCGCTGGTCATCCTCGACGAGATCGGGCGCGGCACGAGCACGCTCGACGGGCTTTCCC
>CAYTAP010000153.1:0-7592 GCA_964435775.1 uncultured Tepidisphaeraceae bacterium | reverse complement strand
CCGAAAGTCTCCACATTATAACGACTTATCGAATAGAAAGATGTTCACAGCAGTGGGGCCAAGGCCCACCCTTGCTTTGGGAGTGTCATGCTAGGCAAAACCGTTTTTCGACGCCAATGAGGGAGTTTCGATTTTTGATCGGCGATTTTCGATTGAAAGTCGGAAAGTAGGTCGCGCTCGAACAGGCGAGCGCCATCCCCAATCCCCAATCAAAAATCGAAAATTCGAAATTCCCTCCGTTCTTCACCCGGTTGGCGGATATCCTCCGGCAATGTAGTCTGTCGCCATGGCGACCTCACAATCCATTAAAGTGTTGCTCAATCCCGCCGTCCTTGCCGAGGAGGGGGCGCACCGAGTCGTGCAGGCCGCGCGCGACGCCATCGCCGCGCGTGGCGGATTTTCCCTGGTCCTCTCCGGCGGCACCACGCCCCGGGCGCTCTATCAGAAACTGGCGTCTCCCGCGCTGCGCGATGAGATCGACTGGACGAAAGTGCAGGTGTACTGGGGGGATGAGCGCTGCGTTCCCCCCGACCATGACCAGAGCAACTATCGCATGGCCTCCGAGGCGCTGTTGTCGCTGGTCCCCATTCCGGCGGATCATATCCATCGCATGGCCGGCGAACTCGAGCCCCACGCCGCCGCCAAAGCCTACGGAGAACTGCTCAAGGAGCGCTTCGGTGACGGCGGCCCGGACCTTGTCCTTCTTGGAATGGGTGATGATGGCCATACCGCCTCGCTTTTTCCCGGCACGAGTGCGCTTGTTGAGACCCATCACCGCTGCGTCGCCAATCACGTCGAAAAACTGAATGCCTGGCGGCTGACCATGACCGCGCCGTTCCTCAATCGCGCCCGCCAGGTCATTGTCCTTGTAAACGGTTCGGGTAAAGCCAAACGCCTCCACGAAGTCCTCGAAGGCCCGCGCGACCCCCTCAACCTTCCCATCCAGTTGATCCAACCCGCCGACGGCCGGCTCCTGTGGCTTCTTGATGTCGATGCGGCCGGGATGATGTAGGAATAATGCGAAACGGTGAATGGGAAATGCGAAATGCGGAATGGTATTCCGCATTTCGCATTCGTCGTTCCACATTTCTGTCCACTTTCCACATTTTTGTGTGCAACGCTTGGCAAGGTCGAGCGCGCTCTGTAACGTATTGGCTGGGTTAATCGTCGGTTTGTGGTCATCCACGAACCGCGATTGAGCCCGGCCGGCGCGAGCGCCGCTCATGCCCACGACATTGCCATCCCCGGGGGGCCATTACGCGACGGAAGGTTACGCACCATGCAGGAAGCCAGCACCCGTAAGATTTACGACATTCACTCGGTGTTCTACGACGCCACATTTGGCCGACTCGTCAAACGCCGCATAGCCCGCGGCATCAGCCACATGAACATCGGTGCCACGGACAAGGTCCTCGACCTTGGCGTTGGCACCGGCGCTTCCCTCAATTTTTATCCTCGCCAGGGCCGGATCATCGGCATTGACCTCTCCAGCGGCATGCTGCGCCAAGCCCGCAAAAAAATCCGCGAGCAAAACCTCGACAACGTCAGCGTCTTCCAGGCCGATGCGATGCATCTGCCTTTCGCCGAGAACTCGTTCGACCATATTTTCATCAGCCACGTCATCAGCGTGGTGAGCGACCCTTATCGCCTGATCGAGGAGGCCCAGCGCGTCGCCAAGCCGGGCGCCCGCATCGTCATTGTCAACCATTTCCAATCGACCAACCGCTTTATCGCCATGGTCGAAAAATGGCTCTGCCCGCTGTGCACCAAGCTCGGATGGCGCAGCGACCTGGCCCTCCGCGACCTGACCACCCGCACCGGCGTCGAAATCGACTACCGCTTCAAACTCGAAAGCATCGACCTCTGGGAAACCGTCGTCATCACCAACACCAAGTCCGCCGTCGCCGGCCACGGCAGCGAGAAACATGAAATGGCGGCGGCGTGAAGAAGTTGATGCCACTCATCAAGGGACTCCATGAACGCCAGTGACATGGAGATGTGTTCATCACCGTGCGGATGCCCATTATGATGTTTTCTTGGGTCGACGACCGGAGGAGCGCAGACGCCGGCTGACTTGCTCGGGTGTGTAATGGGGTGATGTGGCATTCTTGACCGTGGCCTCGCGCAGGGTACGCAGGTCTTCGGCATCCTCCACAGCCTCTTTCAGGCGCTCGAATTCTTCCACGGTCAAGACCACGAACTGCCGTCGTCCGTCCTTGCTTAAGTATTCAGGATTCAAATCCAACATCGCGTACTCCTCGCGTCAGTATGCTTGTGAACGGTGGCTGATGTGTTCAATGGAAATCATATCTCCATTGATGAGGTTAAACAATACACGCCAGTCCCCGACCCGAAGCCTGTATTCCGGCGAAAAGTTAGTCAATCGTTTCACATCCCCCGCCAAATCGTTCGAAAGCCGGTTGATCTTCGACAAGATTTGTCGCCTCACGTCGGGAGACATCTTCTCCAACTCTTTCACCGCTGCCTCTGCGTATTGTAGCTTGTATTTCATGCCGAACCCACTTAATGACACTTTCTGGATACCTTCCTTCGTGCCATCGTTCTTTTCGAGCTTATATCACGAGCTACTTTCGGGGTTTCGCTTGTAGCTCCCCCCTCATCTCCTCCGCCCGCTCCATCATCACCTCCGGATCCGCCGGTTGCGTGGACGCCGGGTGCAGCGTGAACGACATGTGCTGGTGATCTGTCAAGGGAAATAAATTGGCGATCAGATCGAGCGGGACCCAGTTCCACCATGGCGCGGTCAATTGGTCATGCGTCTTGAGCGTGTCATACCCCTCCTTGCGAAGCTCCACATCGTAATCCCCATACCATGTGAACTGGCGCGTCATCGGCGTGCGCCCGACCTCGGCGCCATTGAGATAAACCAAAGCGCCCGGCGGATCGGATACAACGGTCAACTTCTGCCGCACGCAGCCGCCAACCAGCAACGCGAACACCATGCCCATCAGCGGGACAAGCATCCGTCGCAATCCATTGCATTGTCCGTTCGCCATGCGAGGCTCAGTATAGAAGCATCAGTCAAACGGGGCAAAGCACCACGGGGTGAAAGCCTGTCCGGATGGGCCCCAAGCTGCGGCCGATTCATTGATTCATTCTTTCATCGCCCAATTGACCTTGACGGATATCACCGCGCCTGCCATAGTCGCTTGCATGGGGCAGGAGTTCCCCGCCAATGGCTTTTCTCCCTCAAGCCTTGGCGCCTCCTGCCCTTTTTTTGTTCCTTCCATGGCGCATGACCTGCTCACATGGCGTGCGTGGGGGTCTCACGGATGGTTGATGGAAAAGGATGGACGATGCGACGGCAATGGATGATGACCGCGGCGGCCGCGTGGATGCTCACGGCGATGGCTTTACCCCAATGGGCGTTTGGACAAACCGATCCCGGCGGGCTTTTCGCCCCCTGGCCTAAGGGACAGATGACTGACGGCAGCGCCAGCGCGACTTTCTTCGACGCCGGTCATGCCAAAGGCTCCGATGATGACTTCAAGCTCTCAATGTATGACTCGTCCGGGCGCGTCCGCCTGATGGACAAGTATCGCATCAATCCGACGATTGGCTATTCGTTTCACCACCTGCAGCTTGACGGCAACTCCGCGCTGCCGGGACAGCTCGTGGATGCCGCCATCGCATTCGGAACCCCCATCACCCAATTCGCCGACAACTGGTTCCTGGCGCTCTCCGGCGCCGTCGGTTACGCCGGCAGTTCCCCCTTCGCTGACGGCAATGCGTGGTATGGGCGGGGCACTGTCCTTGTCGGCAAGGAACTCAGCAAAGACAGCACCCTGGTCTTCGGTTTGGACTACAACGGCAATCGCACGCTCTACCCCGATATTCCTCTGCCCGGTGTTGCGTACGCCCTGCGCCTCGAAGAGCATCTGCTGGCGTCCGCCGGTTTCCCCTATTCGACCCTGACATGGCAACCCAATGATCAGTTCCGCATCGACGCCTTTTACACCTTCCCCGATCTGTATGAGCTGAAAGTCGGCTACAACATCACGAGAACCCTCCAAATCTTCGCGGATATCGCCCGCAATTTCAGCGCCTACCACGATGCCGATCTCCCGGGCGACCGCCGCCTCTTCTTCACCCAAAGCCGCATCGAGGCCGGCGTGCGTTGGGGAAAGAGTGATGGACCTGCATTGACCGCCGCGATCGGGTATGGTTTCGATCAACATTTTGACATCGGCTTCGACGGCCGCGATCTCGATCGCGTCACCCGCGTCAGCGATGAACCGTACGCGCGGGTCGCCTTTGAGTGGCGATATTGATGATTGCCCGAATACTCAGGAGTTGGAATGCCCGTGGACAAGAGCGATCCGGAAAGCTGGCGGATATTCCGCATCATGGCGGAGTTCGTCGAGGGCTTTGAGATGATGGAGTCGGTCGGCCCGGCCGTCTCAATTTTCGGCAGCGCCCGCACCAAGCCCGATCATCCCGACTATCAGGCCGCAGAAGCGACCGCGCGCCTCCTGGCACAAAAAGGGTTCGCCACGATCACCGGTGGCGGCCCGGGCATCATGGAAGCCGCCAACAAAGGCGCCTTTGAAGCCTGCGGAAAATCCATCGGCTGCAACATCACACTGCCCCAGGAGCAGGAATCCAACCACTTCCTCACGCTCAGCCTCGATTTTCATTATTTCTACGCCCGCAAGGTGATGTTCGTGAAATACGCCAGCGCTTTCATCGCCTTCCCCGGCGGGTATGGCACGCTCGATGAGTTCTTTGAAACGATCACCCTCATCCAGACGCTCAAGGTCGAGGCATTCCCCATCATTCTTTATGGCACCAGCTACTGGACCGGACTCGTGGAGTGGATGAAGAGCCAGTTGGTCGGGCAATTCACCGATCGCGAGGACATCGACATCTTCCGCATTGTCGATACACCCGAGCATGCGGTGCAGTTGATTGAAGAGGGGATCAAATCGCATTGGTGGCGTCCGGAGGATGCCGAGCTCAATCAACAGCTCGGCACGCGCGACTGCCATCAAAAGAATCCTCTCACCGGACCGACCGCCGGCAAGACCGGTGAAGGCACGCGCTACGGCCGACGTCCGCGCCCCGCAAAGTCCACCCCCGCTCAGGCCGGGCGCAAGCCGCCGCAATGATGTGGAGGTTGCATCATGATGAACAGCGCCTTTGATGAATTGCTCGAGATCGCCAGACGGATGGGCATCGTGGTGCGTCACGCCGCCCTCGGCGGTGGCGGTGGGGGGCTTGTATCGCTGAAAGGTCAGCGGCAATTGTTCATCGACCTCAACGCGTCCCCAGCCGACCAACTGGAGCAGACCGCGAGGGCGCTGTCGAGGCTGACGGAGTTAGAGACCCTCTATCTTCGCCCCGACGTGCGCGCGCTTCTCGAAGAGGCGGAAGATCATTCATCCATTGTCAACACGACTTCGCGCGCGGCGTTGCATCACGACGATCATCCCACGATTCATCATTGAGTGGGTCCCTGTTAGGCGTGAGATTGCGCTCAGTGCAAAAAAAACTTCCGGAGGGGTGGCTCCTGTCCACCTCCGGAAGTGCGCCACGGCTAAGAAGCCGCTTAACTCAATTGGAAGGTCGCGTCAGTGACAAGATTGGTTAACGCGATGAAGTGACTATACCCCTGCCCATATGGAGTGTCAATCAGCTCTTGGAGCTTGAAGCCAGAATAATTCGTGTGTTGTAAGTCTTTTGTATTCCATAGGTTGTGGCGACAATGTTTCCTACACTTGTGATGGTATAGGTGCAAGCGATTCCACCCCAATAGGCTCTCCAAAACCGCGCATTTTTACAGGCGCAAGCGGGCACAGCCGCAGTTGCGAAGAATCCGACGAAGGGTTGTCGGTCAGCCGGTGAAAAAATGAAAATACTCGATATCGGTTTGGGAATTGTGGTGCGAAACGGCTTGGTGCTGATCTGTCAGCGCCGATCGGATGCCACCCTTGGCGACTTCTGGGAATTTCCCGGCGGGAAGGTTGAGCCCGGCGAATCCCCCATTCAATGCACCCGTCGCGAGTTGGCCGAGGAAGTTGACGTTACAGTGGGTGAGGTGATTCCGCTCCCGACGTTTGAATACACATACGGCCAGACGACCGTGCGCCTCCATCCCTTCGTGTGCGCCTGGCAATCCGGCGAACCCCGCCCCCTTGCCAGCCAACGTCTGGCATGGGTCAGCGCGCAAGCCCTTCGCTCCTACCGCTTTCCGCCGGCCAACGATGCGCTGATCCCGCAAGTCATCGCGTGGATGACCACTCAACGCTGACCTCTTCCGCGCGGACACTTCGTCCCTTCAAGTTGGGTGCGCCGCACCTCCCTGAACCCCGAACACTCAACCCTCATCCTTCTTACTCCAATGGCAGCGACGAATCCTTCTCCTTGGCGGCGGGCGGGGGGATGGGATCGTCCAGCGTAATCCGCTCGCCGGGCGCATCGGCATGCCCCTTGTTCCCCGGCTTGCGGCCACTCAATGGGATAATGATCTCCTTTTCCTCCTCACCCCGCCGAATTACCTCGATCGCCCGCAGCATCTCATCACCCAGTTGCCGTGGCGACAATCCGCCAATGGCCAGAAAGAGCACGAGAATCGCCCCGATCTGAAGCAGCGCGGTCATGAAATACGCGAACGTGGAGAACGGCGCCCGCAGCACCACCCCCAGCGCATCGAGCAAAATGATCGCGCACACGATCCCGAACGCCGCGTAATACTGCGCTTTGTTCTTGACCAGCTTGGGATAGACCATGCAGACGAAAATAAACAGGACAATCGCTGTCGTCACGCCGTTCATGCCCCTCACGATACCAAAAAAGTTCTTGGAACGGGGACAATTTTCAATTTACGATTGCCACGTTCCCGCCATCCGAGATGCATCGGGTGCGAATTGGGGCGAGCCCTTGGCCGATGAATGAGAGTGCAGACCGCAAAGGTGGTGTTGAATCGAGCGGACAAGCGATGCCATTTTGACCAATTCCGGTGACTCGCCGCGACTTGTACGCGGCCACGTTCCCGCGCTCGATGGCGTGCGCGGGATGGCCATCCTTATGGTCATGCTCTTCCACCTGAAGATCCTCCAGGGTACGACACCCCTTGATGGGTTGATTGCTTACATCTGCGGCTACGGCTGGCTGGGAGTCGAACTTTTTTTCGTGTTATCGGGCTATCTGATCACCGGCATTCTCTTTGATGCCAGGGGGGAGGAGCACTATTTCCGCAATTTTTACGCCCGACGGACGTTGCGAATCTTTCCGCTTTACTACGCGGTCTTGTTTCTGACGTTTGTCATCCTTCCGCGTATTCCGCTGGCGGCCATCCAGCAGATGCACCATGCCGCCGGGCATGAGTTGTGGTACTGGTTGTACCTGTCGAACTATTATGCCGCCTTCAAGGGTCAATGGGTGGGGGGGATCCTGGACCCAACATGGTCGCTGGCGGTTGAAGAGCAGTTTTATCTCTGCTGGCCACTGGTCGTCTTTTTGTGCAGCCGGAGGACGCTGGTCAAGCTCTCGCTGGGCGCCATTTTGATCGCGCCCCTCTCCCGCGGGCTGCTCATGCAATCGGGATGGGGTTTTATGAATGTCTATCCCCT
>CAYTAP010000152.1:0-7698 GCA_964435775.1 uncultured Tepidisphaeraceae bacterium | reverse complement strand
AACCATCGACCACGATCACTTCGTAATCGCAGTGTGTGGTTGCCGCGATGGCTGCCAGGCATTGTTCGAGCAATTCCGGACGGTTGCATGTGGGAATGACAATGGAAAGATCGCGCATGAAAAAACTCGCTGTTGAGTGGGTCATGATGCCGGAAAACAAGAGCAATCCAGCAGTGATAACCATCACTGTTATCGGCCTCTGGAGGCTTAAAACACCAATATTTGATGGTTCAATCAGGTTGGCAAACAGGGTGTGGTGGAGGAGGACCCGAACGCATGGATTGCGGCCAGGTACGCGACCTCGAGTTGCTGAACAAAGCGGTCTGGGCCGTGTTGGGCGGCGCGCGCGAGCCCGCGGGCGGCGAGTGTGCTGCGCATCGGCCCATCACGCACCAGCTTGCGAATGGCGCTGGTGATGGCGGACTCGGAAGAGGGATCAAACAGCAGGGCGGCATCGCCGACGATTTCGGGAATACTGGTGACGTTGGACGCGGCGACAGGGCATCCGGCGGCCATCGCCTCGATGAGCGGCAGCCCGCACCCCTCGTATTCGCTTGGAAATATCATGCCCAATGCCAGAGCATACAGGGCGCGAAGTTCGGCGTCGCTCACGCGGCCCATGAGATGAACGCGACCCTGTAAGCCCAATGCGGCGACCCTTTTCGGCAGGTTTGATTCAGCCTGGCCCCCGCCGGTGAGAATCAGATGGGTCTGAGCCAAGTCCTCATCCTCATGACCGATGGCCGCGAATGCTTTGAGCAGACGGTCGTGATTCTTATGAGCAAATGGCGCGGCCGGGTAGAGAATGAAATGGGTGCCGTCTTGCAACTTGTGGCGCACGGTATTGACGGCATCGGGGTGGGGCGGGTCATGAAACATCCGTCGAACCGCCGGCGTGGCGACAAAGAGTTTGCCCGGGGAGAGCGCAAGCTGGTTGGCAATGTCCGTGGCGGTGAAATCGCTGGAAGTTACGACGGCGTCCGCGCATCGCGCCGACTCATTCCAGTAGGTCTCGCGGTTGTGTCGTTCGGCGTCGGTGAAATATTGAGGGAAACGGCGGTGTTGAAGGTCATGCAGTGTCAGCACGGCCGGGAGATTCAATCGCATGGGATTCAGAGCGCCGCCGGGAAAATGGATCACGTCAGCCTTTTCGCGTTGGAGCAATTGCAATTTGTCCTGCTGGAAGTGATGCAGCAGGCGCGTGGCCTCCTCCGGATGTGCCGTCAGTGCTTGTGCCCAATTGGTGACGGGTTTTCCGTTCAGGATAGGTCGATTTTGCAGTGTGGCCGCACAGCGATTGCTTCGGAAATGTCGAAATGCCTCATTGTTCTCCGTGCGGGTCAGCAGAATCAGCCGCTGAACCCATGGCGCATTGCCCAATAGCGCCTCGATGATCCCAATGACGTAGGATTCGATGCCGCCCACCCTGCCGGGGAGGATGCAGTTGGTGTCGAGCGCTACGATCATGGCGTCCATTCATGGGGGAAAGGCCCGCTTGGTTGCGATCAACTCATGCGGCATGTCGCATCACTCCATCGCGGGTGATCTGGCTTTCCAAATCCAACGCAATGAAGGCGAGCAGTCTTTCGGTTGTTCGGCGATAGGTCAACTTATCAAGAACGGACTTGCGCATCGCGGCGGCGATCCTGTCACGCTCGGTGTTGTTCGCAAGATATCGCGTGACTTTCGCTTCAATTTCCATTTTGGAGGCGAATGCGATATCGGGGTAATTATCCCACAACGTAGCGCCAGCGAGCGTGTAATCGCTGTCGGCCAGGAGATTTAATTCCTCCATGAACGAGTGGCCGAGATTGAACAGATCGCGTCCGCGAAGGTGCTGGGCTTCCCGAACCATTCGCCAGATGCCGGATGTGGCGCGGGTGCGGAACTCGCTGTCGCTGACGATGCCATGTCGTCGGCACCAGTCGAGAATGGGTTTATAAAAGATCCCGGCGGCGTCGCCGTCGCGGTAGCGCAGAAGGAAAAAGCCGCCGGCGCATAAACCTTCAAAGACGCGTTGATGCACCGCCCCATGCGGGGAAATATGAAGGTTGATTTTGCTGGCGCGATAAATATCACTCAACTGCGTCTGATGGTCAACCGGCCCACGGGCGTATCGCGATAGTTTCGGGTGCTTGTCCCAACCGTTGCCATACAGCCGCAGGTCCACCCCCATGTCGGCAACCCATTGCACGCTTTGATGACGGAACAGGGCGTTGTTGATCTGGTGGCTGAACAGATTGATCAGACCCGTCCGGCTGTCAGGCGCCACCTCCAATTGCAGATCATGCAGGGTGTCGTCGATGATCTTGATCATCCCCTGTGGGTCGGCGATGCAATCACCCTGGTCATAGACGCCTTTCAACCGGCCGAACGTCACGGTCAGTACCCTTCGGGCGTCTGGGCTGGCGTTGCCCAGCGCGCGCTCGAGCAATGCGTCGGCCGGCGTGCTCGCATGGCTGACGAAAGAAGCATCGCACGCCAGGGATTGCGCCTTGGCATCACTCAACGGAGCGCGCGACTCAAACCGTTTTTCATTCACCCCCACCATGCAAGGCATGAAGCGGCCGTACGGATAGCCATGCTGGCTTGTGAAGACCTCACGCCCATAGCCTATCGTGTAATCCCGCGCCCCTTGTCGCGAGCCCGCTTCCGTGGTGAGCAGTGCGGGCATCATGTCCTGCACCCACATGATGCACGGCACATTCTGGGGCAGGCCGCCAAGGTCTGTGCGATAATGATCGATGAGCACGATCAGGTCGGGCTTGAAATCAGCACAGGCGTCGGCGTAAACGAGATTGCTCATCACCTCGTGATCGTTCGATTCAATGCAGAGCCGTGTTTCATGTCCCATCGACTCGAATGCGTCCAGCCAGTCGCGCATCGAGTGCTTGAGAAAGGTCGTGTAGCGCGACGTGATGCCGAGGATGCGCATCTTCCGTCCACCGCGGAGCATTTCCGCCAACCCCTTGGCGGAGATGGATTGATCCATCGTTTGAAGCTGCCGCGTTTTCTCCGCCAGAAGATGGACGAGCGAAGTTCTGGCCGACGCCTGCATGGAATCAAGATTCATCCCGGCCGGCCAGAGCGAATCGTCGATCGTCAGCGCCAGGCGGGGCCAGGGCAAGCGAATCTCGCTCGCCATCGCGTTGTGCATGTGGCGCAGCGCATCGCCGCCGCAAAAGAGTTTGACGCGCGGATCAGCCAGCAAGTCGCGCCAGTCATGCAGATGCGCCGCCGCCCACAATTCTTCGAGTGTTCCGGCGGCAAAATAAAGCGGGGGGCGGTACCCCGGATAGATGCTCTTGCACGGCATGGCATACAGCGCCTGCCACAGCCACCCGTGATCGATGCCGACCACGAGCGCCGGTTCGGTGCAGTGTCCGGTTGGAAATGTCCTGGCCGCGATGCCCGCAGCGGCCTGTGGCGGGACGGCGGGGGGGATGGGAATGACAACGCCCCCATCACGACGACCCAGCGACACGCCGTCGCCTTCCCCACGCACCATGTAGTCACGGTCCGATGCAAACCCACGGAGCGCCGCCCCCGCGCCGGCGTCCCGTTTCGAGAGAGCGTGACAGTTGGCCTCAAACACCTCCGCCCGCTCCGTCAGCGACCTCCAACCCGCATCCATGCGATCACCTTTCACAACGATCCCATCACCAATCCGCCATGAGATTCTGATTTGTCATTTGCGATTCTCGATTTCAATCCAAAATCCAAAATCGAAAATCGAAAATCGAAAATCGAAAATCGAAAATCGAAAATCCCTTCGTCCTTATGCGCCTACACGCTCATCCCGCTCTCCACGTCCGCGAGCATTCCGCTTTTCATCGATTCCCATTCCTCCAGCGTGATCGTCACCTCGCGGGCCTGCGATCCGCGGTATTCGCCGAGGATTCCCGACGCCGCCATCATCTCAATCAGCCGGCTTGCCCGCCCGTAGCCGATCGTCAGCCGTCGCTGCAACAGGGAAACGCTGCCTCTCTTGGTTTCGATGACGATCCGCACGGCATCATCAAAAAGCTCATCCTGCTTCATGTCGTCCGCGTTGAACGACGCCTTGATCTGCACGAGTTCCGGTTCGTATTGCGCCTCGGCCATCGCCTTGACCTGCTTGACGCTTCGGTGGATTTCCTTGTCGTCGATGAACGTACCCTGGCTGCGGATGGGTCGATTGGCGCCTGATTCCATGAAGAGCATGTCCCCCTGCCCCAGCAGCAGGTCCGCGCCGTTTTGATCGAGCACGATTCGACTGTCCATGCGGCTTTGCACGCGAAACGCGATGCGGCTGGGCATGTTCGATTTGATCAAACCCGTCACCACGTTGGCGCTGGGGCGCTGGGTCGCCAGGATGAGATGGATGCCCACCGCGCGCGACTTTTGCGCCAGTCGCACAATGAAGCTTTCCACTTCCTTGCCGCTGGTCATCATGAGGTCCGCCAGCTCGTCCACGATGATGACGACGTACGGCAGATGCTTGGGAATCTTCGCTTCCTCTTCCGGCGTGGACGGCTGAAACTTTTCGATCAGCTCCTCCTGCGACAGCGTGTTGTAATCCTTGATGTTCCGCACACCCGCCTCGGCCAGCAACTCATACCGTTCGTCCATCTTCGTGCACGCCCACTCCAGCACGCTCGTCGCGCGCCCGCAGTCGTTGATGACCGGGCACATCAGGTGCGGAATATCCTTGAACGGCGCCATTTCCACGACCTTGGGGTCGATCAGGATCAGTTTCACAACATCCGGGCGCTGCATGTACATGATCGACATGATGATCGTGTTGATGCAGACCGACTTGCCCGAACCGGTCGTCCCCGCGATCAGGCAGTGGGGCATCGCGACGAGGTCGGTGATCAGCGGCTCGCCGCTGGCGTCCTTCCCCAGGTACAGCGGGATGCGCATCTTCTTGAGCCGGTCCCCCGCATTCTGCATCAATTCCTTGAGACGCACTTTTTCCTTTTGCGCGTTGGGCACCTCGATGCCGACGGTGTTTTTCCCCGGCACTGGCGCGACGATGCGCACGCTCGTCGCCATCAGCGCACGGGCGATGTCGTTGCTGAGCGCCGTGATCGCCGACACCTTGATCCCCGGCGCCAGGCTGATCTCATACATCGTGATCACCGGCCCGGTGTCGATCGCCACCACGCTCGCGTCGATGTTGAACTCTCGCAGCGCCTGTTCCAAAATGGCGGCCTTTTCCCGCACAAACTTCTCCTGCGACTCGGCGAACCCATGCTCGGCCTCATCAAGCAGATCGAGCGTCGGCAGTTGATATTCCCCCAACTCCCTCGGCGGCGCAGGCGTCACGGGGCGCAGCGGCATCGGCTGCGCCATCTTCACGACGATGTCCTTCTTCTCCGGGAGCGCGACGGGCGCTGCGGCAACGGTGTGCTCGATCGCGTCGTCGTCCTCTTCCTCGACAGCCAGAGCCTCCTTGTCATCCTCCGCTTCAAGCTCATCATCGTCATCGGCCGCTTCAGCGGCCGCTTCATCGCGCGCAGGTACCTTCGCCGCAGCCGACGGCGCGGGATCCCCCTCGCCCATGTATGCCGTTTCCACCGCAGCCGACGATGGATCGGGCTTGTCCACCTCGTATTCCAATTCGATGTCATCGTCGTCGTCCAGACGCGACGCCACCTGCGAAATCGCCTGGTTGGCGGCGGAGATGGACGCGCCGCCCTTGATCTTGCGGGCATCAATGGTCGCATGTTCCGCCTCCGCGGCATCGCGCGTCACAAACTTCGGCAGGCTCGGCAGCTTGGGAAGGGATGGAAAGTTCCATTTGATGTCCGGCGCATTTCGCGTGACCTTCCCCAGCGCCCCGCCCACCATCGCCGGCGTGCGGAGGACCAGGTCGTCGGCCGTCAGCAGTAAACCTATGAAAAACGATGCCAGGAGAATGAGCGGCGTGCCCAGTTTCCCAAAATGTGACGCCAGGTAGGTTGCAGTCCCAATGCCGATGATCCCGCCATGCCCTTCGGGAAATCCGGTGGGGGAGCCGGCCTTGAAATAGTGAATCGCGGCCGAGAATGAGACGGTGAGCACCACCAGCCCCACCGCCCGTAACCAGACATCTCCCACCCGGCTCTTGAACAAGTACAGCGCCAAACAGACGCCCACAAAAAAGAGCACGGGGAAAATGCCCGGCCCCATCGCATAGAAAATGTAGTAGGACGCGAAAGCCCCGGCACTGCCGCACAGGTTATGAATCGCCGGATAGGGCGCCACCCCATGGCTAGGCCAATCCGTCGGAGAAAAGCTCCCCACCGACAGCAGCAGGAACAGCCAGGCGCTGATCGAGACAAACAGCAAAACCGTGCGCGAAAGATTCGATCGTTCCATGGATTGCTTCTACTAATTCTCCCCGACCTATCGACCCGTATGACCAAACCCGCCGCTCCCCCTGGCGGTTTCGTCCAATTCCTCCACCACCATCAACTCCACCGCAGGCACAGGCGCCACAACCATCTGCGCGATTCGCATTCCGCGGTCCACCGTAAAGGCCTCATGCCCCAGATTGATCAGCGGCACGTGAACCTCCCCGCGATAATCGGCATCGATCGTTCCCGGACTGTTGATCGCCGTGATCGCATTGCGGCTGGCCAGCCCGCTCCTCGGGCGAACCTGCGCCTCGTATCCCACAGGTAACGCCATGGCAAACCCGCACGGAATCAATCGTATTTCACCTGGTTGAATCACCGTCGCGCCTTTCACCGCCGCATGAAGATCAAACCCGGCGGCGTGTTCCGTCATCTTTTTCGGCAACGGTACATCCTCGGCTCCTGATATCCGCTTGATCTCTACTTTTATCGGACTCATTGGCATACCTGCTTCAGTTGAAGTTCATCCACTTCCCCGACCACGACATTTTGGCGCGTGGCTCTACATCTTCCCCTGGTTGTCCCGCCCCGCAGGCTGAATCAGGCGAACAGCGCAAGTGCCCGCCGCAAAAGGATATCGGCCATCGCCCGCTTCTCCCGACACCCCGCCGGCTCGCTGCGTCCGTCGGGAAAGAGGAAGGTGGCGTCGATGGTGTCGCTTCCCATTGTTTCAGTCCGGTTGAAGACCATCATATCGACCTTCTTGCGAAGCATCTTGGCCCGCGCCCGTTCCATGCCCCCGGATTGTTCGAGACTGAAGGCAACCACCCGTTGATCGGTTCTCTTCACGCCGGCCGCCGTCGCCACGATGTCGGTGGTCGCTTCGAGCTCAATGACCATCCCTTCGCGTCTCTCCATTTTCCCTGGCGCAACCGAACGCGGGCGATAATCCGCGACCGCCGCAGCCATGATGAGCAAGTCGTGGCCTGGCCAGTCGCGCATGACCGCTTGAAGCATCTGCCCGCTGCTCTCCACATCGATGCGGTCCGCGCCGTCGGGAAGCGCTCCAACGCCCGGCCCTGTGATTGCAGTCACGCGATGACCGTCACCAATCGCCGCATCGACCAGCGCCACGCCCATCTTCCCGCTGCTGCGATTGCCGATGTAACGAACCGGATCAATCGCTTCCCACGTCGGACCGGCCGTAATTAATATTCGCATGTGTCCTCCCGCATTCCATTCACCTCACATCCAATGTCGCACAGCGCCCGCAGGTTGAATCGCGCGGTCCGCGAGTCGATGTCATCGCAGGGTCTTTCAATTCTGGAACAATTCTTCTGTAGGGGCGGCTTCAGCCGCCGTTTTGAAAGACCAC
>CAYTAP010000151.1:0-7894 GCA_964435775.1 uncultured Tepidisphaeraceae bacterium | reverse complement strand
ATCGTCGAGATCAAGGGAGCGATCGACCGGCTCAAGGAGCAGGTGCAGAACGTGGAATAACGTCCCTGGCGCGCCGGGTCGATTTCCCCTTACGGAACAATGTCACAATTGGCGGAACATCCCGGGCTTTTGATCGTGCTATGCGGCCCCAGCGGCGTCGGCAAAAGCACGATCTCGCTGTGCCTGAAGGAACGGCTGCAGGTCTGGTACACCGTCAGCATGACGACCCGCCCGAAAAAACCGCAGGATGACGCGGGCAAAACGTACGAGCATGTGGACAAGACGACGTTCTTTCGACACATGGACAACGATGAGTTCCTGGAATATGCGCAGGTCTATGGTGACTACTACGCGACGCCCAAGCACCCGGCGCTGGATTACCTCGCGCAGGGGCGCGATGTGCTGCTTGAAATTGACTTTCAGGGCGCGATGCAGGTTCGCCATCATTATCCGCAGGCGCTGCTCATCTTCATTTTGCCGCCTGATGAGCCTACGCTATTGCAGCGGCTCACCGCGCGTGGGCGCGACAGCGCCGAGGACATTCAGAAGCGATTCCGCGCCTCCAAGCGTGAAATACACATGGCCAAGGGAAGCCGGGCGTTTGATTACATGGTGATCAACGACAACCTGGATCACGCGGTGGACGAAATCATAAAAATCATCCGGCACAAGCGGGCCGGAGGCGTGTAGCGGCCGGTTGTGCGGCGCGCCATGCGACGAACGAGAGTACCCAACGGAGATTGCGATGATCGAAGCCTTGAAGAGCGATGAAATTGTGAACAAAGTCGGCGGCCGATTCAAACTGACGGCGTTGATCCAAAAGCGCATGCTCGAATTGATGGACGGTGCCCGACCGCTGGTCGAGCGCGACAACCTGACCGATCTGGAGATCGTGATCCAGGAAATCGTGCAGGACAAGATCGCCATCGACTATGAAGCGAGTGGACTTGATCAGCCCCAGGCGTAGGCATCGGCAAACATGCCCCGGCCCATTGGGATTTCGCGCATCGGAGCCTCGTCATGAGCCCCTCGCAGCCCAACAGCACCACACCGACGCCAAAGCTGGCCGGGCGCGAGATCATCGTCGCGGTCTGCGGGGGGATCGCGGCGTACAAGTCGGCGGATCTTGTCAGCAAACTCGTGCAGCAAGGCGCGGGCGTCACCGTCTGCATGACGGCGGCGGCCAAGGCGTTTGTAACCCCGCTGACTTTTCAGACGCTGTCGGCGCGGCGCGTCCACGACGATATTTTCGATCCTCATGAACCGGCCGACACCCAGCACATCGCACTGACGGAAAAGGCTGAACTGATGGTCGTCGCCCCCGCGACGGCCAACATGATGGCGAAAGTGGCGTGCGGGGTATGTGATGATCTGGTGAGCCTCATGATCTCGGCGGCGGCGTGCCCGGTCGTCTTCGCGCCGGCGATGAACAACCGCATGTGGGCGCATCCGGTGACGCAGAGAAACGTCTCGCTGCTCAACGAACTCGGCTACTTTTTCATCGGACCCGACGAAGGATGGCTTGCCTGCCGCAATGTGGGGGCCGGACGGATGAGCAATCCGCCGACTATCGTGGACGAGGTGGTGCGGATGATGACCCAGACCGGCGCCATGCCGCCGGTGATTGGCGCGCCGCGCGATCAGCACCCAGCCGCTCAATAGCGGAGTCACGATCGGCGATTTCAGCACACGTCCGACCCTTTCGCCTGCTACAATTCCAACATGAGCGAGCGACAACTCTTCAAGGTTCACGCCAGCGTCCTGGCGATGAGTGGGGATCGGTTCTGGCTTGTAAAGGAAGCCAAGCCCGAAGCGCGCGACAAGTGGAATCTGCCCGGCGGACATGTGGAGCACGGCGAATCGCTCGTCGGCGCGGCCGCCCGTGAGCTGCTCGAAGAAACCGGGTTGATCTGCCCGCTGTCCGGTTTGATCGGCATTTACTCCACCATCCAATCCGTTCGCTTCGTCTTCCGCGCCAATGCGGGGGATCAACAGGCGCGCAGCGGAGATGAAATCCTTGGCGTTGGCTTGTTTTCCGCAAATGATGTGGCGGAGATGGCGTCGGAGGAACTGATCGCCCCCGACATGCTCCGGCAGATCGTACTGGACGCGTGGGAAGGAAAGAACCATCCGCTGGACCTCGTGCGGCACATGGCCAAGTGATCTCGCGCGCCAGCCACTCCGCTTTTTCTATGAACCCGCGCGTGTCTCACAACTGTTCACCCTCTCCCGTTGTACCCAACGGGGGAGGGCAGGGTGGGGGTCTTTCGCCAGGTAAGAGCCGGCGCGGATATCGCCACGAGTTCATGCTACTGCTTATTCAAATCCGAAGGCGCCGCCGGCGCCGGCGATGGCGTACTCGTCTGCGTCGCCGCTCGAGGGGTGGGTTGATCGGCCGGGGGAGGCGTTGGCTCGGCGGGAACGGTTGTGGGGATCAATTGAGTCGCGGACGGCGTCGCTGCCTTGGCCGCGGCAGGGGCCGCGCTTGCGGGAGCCTGTGCGGCCTTCCTGACCACAGGCGCGGTCGCGGGGCTTGATGCCTCTTTCGTCGTTGAGGCTTCATTCAATTTCAACGCGACGTTCATCCGCTGCGCCGCAGCGGTCGCCAGCGCTTTGACCAGGTTCGTCTCCGCTTTCACCACATCCGTCGCGGCCAGACGATGGAGAGGTCCGGTCGCGGCGTCCAAGGCATGGAGGTTGTCATCGATGGGCTTGATCAATTCGGCGGCATTGGACAGGTTCAACTCGGCCGCGAGAGGCGTCAGCGCATTGGCGGCCGCCCGCAGGCCTGTGTTGATGATCGGTTGGTCCAAACCCTTGGCCGATTGGCTGGTCAATTTATGCTGCGATTGTTCGAGAATTTCAAGCTGCTGGCGAAATGCGCCCGTGTCGGGATCGATCGCCAACATCGGCAACAGGCCTTGAAGTTGACTGAACACCTCGGCCATCAACTGGCGATGGGCGGCCTCGGTGCGCCCCGGCAGTGCCTTGGACGAATCAGACAGCGCATCCACGAAGCTTTGCAGCGTGTTGAGCCGCTGCTGCGTCCGGCTGGCGGGGGTTTGTACGGTGGAGAGTTGCTGCACCGGCGGTGGCGTCACGGGTTTCTTCTCGGCGCAACCCGTCAGGGTGACGAGCATCATGGTCGCCGTCGAGACGGCGATTGAAAGCGAAACAACGCCAAGCCGCCGACCGGCAAAGACAGGGGTGTGGGTCATGGATGGTTCTCCGATGCACATCCTCAATCGTACCGGCTGGCATGATTCAAGATGGCGACTGCGCGTGGATCAATACCGCGCGGTTTGATGTCAATTTACGTCAATCGATTTCACTCAACTTCACGGGACGCTTTTCAGCCGCGCTGATGACAACGGCCTCGAGTACCTGCTGGGTTTTGTACGAATCCTCGAAATCCGACAACGGAACCGTGGGATTCTCGCCGCCAAGCACCTTGAGCATGTCGGCCGCCTGGTTGATGAACGTATGCTCATAACCAATGATGTGCGCATCCGGCCACCACGCCTCGGCATATGGGTGATCGGGGGCATGCGTCACCATGATCTTGCGCCAGGCACGGGTTTTTCGGTCTTCCGTGGCGTCGTAAAACGAAAGGAGGTTCATCTCCTCGAAGTTGAAACTGATCGCCCCTTTCTCGCCATGAATCTCGACGCCGTTCTTATTCTGATACCCCGTGGAAAAGCGCGTCGCCTCAAAGTTGCACACCGCGCCCGACGCCATCCGCCCGATGAAGAGCGTCGCGTCATCGACATCCACCTTTCCTTTTTTCCCCGTCCCCCCCTTGGCGCCGCCGGCGATGCCCCCCTGCGAGCCTTGTGATGGGATGATCCGTTCCTTGATGAACGTTTCCTGGATCGCGCCGTTGATCTCCGCGAACTCATCACCGGCGACGAACCGCGCCATGTCGATCACATGCGCCCCCAGGTCGCCGTGCGAACCCGACCCGGCGACCTCCTTGTTGAACCGCCAGATGAGCGGCACATCCGGAGTCGCCCAGTCCTGAAGATAATAACCCCGAATGTGATAGACCCGCCCGATCCGCCCCTCTTTCACAAGTTGATGCGCCAGCGCCACGGCCGGTGTGCGCCGGTAGGTCCACCAGACGAACGTTTTGCTCTTTTTGGCTTTGCGGGCCGCGTCGCGGATTGCCCGCGCATCGGCCAGCGATCCCGCCAGCGGCTTTTCACACGCGACGTGCTTGCCCGCCTCCAACGCCGCGATCGCCATCTCCCGGTGGGCATTGTTGGGCGCGGTGATGTCGATGAAGTTGATCTCCGGATCGGCGACCATCTTCCGCCAATCCGTCGAGCTGTGTTGCCACTTCCACTTGTTTTTGAACTGCTCCAAATCCCCGGCATTGCGCCCCGCCACCGTGTGCATGACCACGCCGACCGGCAATTTGAAAAACTTATCAACCTTCATGTAGGCGTTGGAATGGGCGCGACCCATGAACTTCTGCCCAATCATGCCGATATTGACGTTGCCGGTGGCCATCTTGCGGAATCCTCCAAATGGTTCGACTGAAGCGGCGCCGCCCGAATCGGCGCCACAATCGGCCGCAAATAACATGCGGTGCAGCGTCAGTCGAGTGTAATGGGATGCGGGATTGTTGCAAGATCGGCCAAATGGCGTGACAGGCGCGCCGTCACACAAGACCGCGGTAGCGGTCGTACGCCTTGCCCCAGCTTTCATGGTTGACCGGCTCATACCGCTCAACGGGGAAGCTGGCGGCAACAACCGCCCGCGCCTCCTCCAGATCGCGCAGCGCCCCCACCGCCATCGCCTGCGCGAGGATGTTGCCGATCGCGGTCGCCTCGATCGGCCCGGCGATCACCGTTCGACCGGTCGCGTCGGCGGTCATCTGATTCAGCAGCTTGTTTTGTGTCCCGCCGCCGACGATATGGATCGTCGAGATCGACCGTCCGAGGATTTCCTCCAACCCTTCAACCGTCCTCCGATACGTCAGGGCGAGGCTCTCGAGACACACACGGACATACTCCCCCATGCCTTGCGGCGTCGCCTGCTTCGTTTGACGACAATAGGCATCAATCTTGCCCGGCATGTCGCCGGGTGTCATGAACGGACCATGATCCGGATTGATGACGATCCCGCGACTCGGTGTTTTCTCCGCCATGTCGGTAAGCGTCGGGTAATCATGCTCGGTTCCTTCCCGCGCCCATTGTCGGCGGCACTCCTGGACGAGCCACAAGCCCATGATGTTTTTCAGGAAACGAATGCGTCCACCAATGCCGATTTCGTTGGTGTAGTTATACGCCAATGACTTGTCGTTGATGATCGGGGAGGGGAGCTCAACGCCCATCAATGACCATGTGCCGGAACTGATGTAACACCAATCCTCGCGCCCCGCCGTAGCCGGCACCGCCGCCACCGCGCTGGCCGTGTCGTGACAACCCGGCGCGAGGACGGGCATCGGCTCGACATCGCATTCCTCGGCCACCGCATCACTGAGCGGCCCCACCACGCTTCCGCCATCAATCAATTCAGGGAGGATCGCCGTCGGCAGTTGCAACTTCTCAAGCAGATCCTTCGCCCAGCGTCGCGTTCGCGGGTCGATCATCTGCGACGTCGAGGCAATGGACCGCTCGCTCTTTTCCTTGTCGGTGAACAAATAGTTGAACAAGTCCGGCATGAACAGCAGCCGCCGCGCCGACTTGAGCATGTGCGGATATCGCTCATGAAGCGCCGCCAATTGGAACAGGGTGTTGAATCGGATGAACTGAATGCCCGTGCGGTCGAAGATGATCTTTCGATCCAAACGGGCAAAGGTCTTTTCCAGAATTCCCTCAGTCCACGGGTCCCGGTAATGAAACGGATTGCCCATGATTCGGCCGTCGGCGTCGAGCAGGCCGAAATCCACGCCCCAGGTGTCCACACCGATCCCGTGCAGGGTTCGTCTCGCCCCATCGGTTTTCCCCGCCAGGCGCAGGCCGGTCTTCAATTCCTCCCACTGCGCGAGGAGGTCCCAATGAATGTGGCCCCTCATCTGGCCGGTGGGATTGCTGAAGCGGTGGACCACCTCCAATTGCAGCCGGGCTTTGTCCAGCACTCCAAGCACGGCGCGTCCGCTTTCAGCCCCCAGATCAAACGCGAGAAAATTCTTCGCCATGACGATCCGCTCCTCTGCCGCGCGCTCACGCTTCCATCAGTTTGTTCAACCCGTTCAGCGCCGCCACCTTATACGCCTCGGCCAGCGTGGGGTAATTAAACACGCTGTTCACGAAATAATCGATGGTCCCCTCAAACGCCATCACCGCCTGTCCGATGTGAATAAGCTCAGTCGCGCCCGTGCCGATGACATGCACGCCCAGAATGCGCCGATTCTCCTGGTGGATCAGAAGTTTGAGCATCCCGGTGTCGTCCCCCAAGAGCTGTCCCCGCGCCAATTCACGATACTGCGCGATCCCCACCTCATACGGAATGCCGGCATTCGTGAGCTGCGCCTCGGTGCGCCCGACCATTGAGATTTCGGGGATCGAATAAATGCCGTAGGGGAACAATTCCGGCATCGAGGTCGTCGGTACGCCAAAGGCATGGCAGATCGCCAGCCGCCCCTGCTCCATCGCCGTGGAGGCCAGCGCGGGAAACCCGATCACATCCCCCACCGCATAAATATGCGGCACGGCCGTCTGGTAATTCGCATTGACCGCCAGCCGTTGACGATCATCAGCGACCAGCCCCGCCTTTTCCAGGCACAGCGCCTCGGTCGTTCCCTGCCGTCCCACCGCATACAAAAGGGTTTGCGCATGCAGATGCTTGCCTGATTCGAGGGTCGCCCTCACATGCGGTCGACCGGGCTCGCCGCCGTCGCCTCCCTCGCCTGCTTCCGGCTCCACCAGCTTGATCGCATGCACTTTTTCAGTCAGCCGCAGCGTGATTCCCATGCGGCGCATTTGATATTGAAACGCCTCGGTGATTTCATGATCGAGGAATCCAATGACTTCGCTTCGCGCTTCGACGAGCGTCACCTTCACGCCCAGCGCCGCGAGCATGCACGCGTATTCCGTGCCGATGACGCCGCCTCCGACAACGATGACCGACTTGGGCAGCCGGTCAAGTTCAAGCAGGCCATCGGAGGTGAAAACCACCTGGGGATGGAACGGAACCGTCTGGGGCTTGGCGGGGCGCGTGCCGGTGGCGATGACGAATGTCCCGGCCGTCAACGCTTCAAGCTCATGATCCCGATCGACATACACCACGCTCTCGCCATCGAATCGCGCCGTGCCCCAGATGAGCTCCACATCGTTGCGGGCAAGCTGATCCTGAATCAAAGCCAGTTCATTATGAATGACCTGCTGGCTGACGTAGATCAAATCGGCGATCGTGATCTTCTGCCGGACGCGCTGGGTTGTGACGCACATCGACGCGCGGGCATCCAATTGCGTCAAATGAACGACCGCCTCGCGCAGCGCCTTGCTGGGAATCGTGCCGGTGTTGATCGCCGCGCCGCCGACGACGCGGTTTTTTTCAATGATCGCCACCCGCTTGCCGAGCTTGGCCGCCTGGATCGCCGCCTTCTGCCCGCCGGGACCCGTCCCAATCACAATGCAATCGAAATGTCTCATTCAGCCCTGCCCGGAAATTGACCCCACAGCATCGCCCAAAAGCCAAGCGTACTGTAGCGTAAATCGCGCCAAGCGCCTCAATCAAGACTTCCACAATTCCTTCGCCGTTGGAAAGCGACGGCCCTCCACCACAGCGGGGTCTGGCTGGAGGGCGACGGTCCTCCGCCGCCACGGCGCCTGGAGGGCGATGGTCCTCAGCCGCCACGGCGTCGCGGGAGCGACGCCCTCCAAACTACTCCCTCCCCCGCGTACTCGCGGGGGAGGGCTGGGGAGGGGGTCTTCTCTTCCGATGA
>CAYTAP010000150.1:0-7921 GCA_964435775.1 uncultured Tepidisphaeraceae bacterium | reverse complement strand
CACATGCCGCAGTAGATGCAGCGAAGCTCGTCGATGTCGAACTTCACCGGATACTTTTCGCGGTCAGGCCACGGAGACGCATCCGCCTCGATGTGGATGCAATGCGCCGGGCATGCTGTGGAACACATGAAACAGGCGACGCACTTGACGCGCCCATCCTCATCCTTATTCAGCCGATGCACGCCGCGATAGGTTTGTTGGAGCATCCCCCCCTTTTCAACCGGGAGATCCTCCCGCCGCTCTTCGGGGTATTGGATCACCCGATCAATGCCGACCAGCGTGAGAAACATGTGCTTCATGGTCGTCCCCAGGCCGACAAGCACCTGCGGGAGGTAAAACTGATCCCCCAGCGTCATATGAGGCTCGGGCAGAACGATAACGTCAGAATCTTTCATGGCGGGTCCGGTTGATGATGCCATCACACGACGGCCAACGCACTTTATCCCAGTCCAAGCCGGTAATCCAGCATGGCGCAGCAGCAACCAAGGCGAGATCGCTGGAAACCTGAATCAGATCGGAATGTTCTTGATCTCTTCGTAGGCGTCCATCAGCTTGGAACGGATCGCCAGAAGGGTTTTGAAGGCGAGGTCGGATTTTTCCATGGCGGTCATGACGCCGGAGACGTTGTCGGTTTTGCCGGTGACCAGGTCTTCGACGGCGCGGCTGGCGTCCTGCTGCATCTTCGAGACTTCACCGATGCTCTGCTTGAGCGTGTCGGCGAAGCTGCTCCCGGCCGGACCACCCCCGGCGGCGTCGCTCTTGCCCGGTTGAAGGTTTCCGCCAAGGGCCTTGGCGAGGTTGAGGTTGTTGGAGATGGAGTCCATGGGTTAGGAATTTTCGATTTTTGATTTTTGATTGTACTGCCTACTGCGTACTGCCCACTGCCCACTGCCCACTGGCCACTATCCTCACGCAATCAGTCGCAGCGAGGAGTTGAGCATGGCTTTGGTTGTTTCCATCATGGTCACGTTCGCTTCGTAGGCGCGGGAGGCTTCCATGGCGTTGATGTACTCGATGGCGAGGTCGATGTTGGGGTACAGGACATATCCATCCTTATCGGCATCGGGGTGGCCGGGCTCGTAGCGGCGCTGGAAGGGGGACTTGTCGAGCTTCACCTCGGCGCGGACGCCGGCCTTGGCGGGATCGCCGGGGCGCTGTGGCTGAAATACGACGAACCTCCGGCGATACGGCACCTTTTCGCCGTTGGCGTTGTGCGTCGTGTTGATCTGCGCGATGTTGGCGGCGATCGTGTCCATGCGCGTCCGCTGCGCCTGCAATCCGCTCGCTCCAATATCCAGTGACTCGAACATGTCATGCCTCGCTTTGGTCCGGGCGGTCTTGTCGGCCTATCTTCGTCGCCAGTCCCGCCGGTTCCCGAAGTTCATCGATGCGCTGAATGGGCGTCGTGTCTTACAGCCGTTCCCGCAGCGCCATTTCCATCATTGAAAACTGCTTCTTCAACATTTCAACCGCAATATTGTGCATCAGGGCGTTCTTCGCCTGGTCGGTCATCAATTGTTCCATCGAGCGGTTGTTCCCATCGTGAAACAAAATCCCGCGCACCGGATGATCGATCGCCTGGCGGATGTTGCTGAAATCCACTTCTCCGGGCGCACTGTTTTCACGGGCGTCCAACCGATCCCGCAGCATCGACTGAAACCGTTCGACCGACAAATCCTTCTGCCGATAGCCGGGGGTGTCGGCGTTAACCACATCCTCGGCGATCAGCTTGGCCCGGGCGGCGGCGAATTGGATCGTCGCCTCCAGCACCGGCGAACTGTCCTGATTCAGCAAGCGGTCTATAAACATCGCCGGTCACCTCCAACCCGTCCCCTATCAAACCTCGTGCCATCGTCGTAAGACTCTGAATCGTCACGAATCCGACGCTTCCTCGGCCAAGCGCCACGGCACTTTTTGCGCGACCGCGCAATTCGTGCCGATGCCAACGTCGTCGCGGCCTCCGCGCCACGGCCTCATGCCTCCACCAGTTCCCCTTCTTCCCGCCACTTCTTCAACTTCATCCCGAGCGTCCGCACGCCGATGCCCAGCGCCGTGGCGGTGCGGATGCGATGCCCCTTGAACTGCTGAAGCGTGCTGAGAATGACCTGCCGCTCGATGTCCGCCAACGGCTGCCCCGCCAGCGCCTCGGCATTGGCCGCCGTCGCCCCGCTCGCGCCGCCGCGAATCTTGAGCCACGGTTCAACCGTGATTGTCCGAATGACGCCCGGCTGCGATTCCAGCACGCAGGCGCGCTCGATGATGTTTTGAAGCTCCCGCACATTGCCCGGCCAGTTGTATCGTTGCAGCAACCGGATGGCGTCGCTCTCGATATGGCGAAATACGCTGTTCTCCCGGCGCGCCACCTGATGAAGGAAATGGCGGCACAATTCCGCGATATCCTCGACGCGTTCGTGCAGCGGGGGAATCTCAATTGGAACGACATTCAAACGATAGAACAAATCACGCCGGAAGCGCCCCTCATCAACTTCCTTTTCCAAATCACGGTTGGTCGTGGCGATGACGCGAACATCCACCTGCTGGGTGATCGAGCTGCCCACGCGCTCAAAGCTGCTCTCCTGCAAAACACGCAGGAGTTTGGCCTGCAAGCCGGGGGCGATCTCGCTGATTTCATCGAGCAGGAGCGTGCCGCCGTCGGCCAGCTCGAATCGGCCGCGGCGAAGCTTGTCCGCCCCGGTAAACGCGCCCTTTTCATGGCCAAACAATTCGCTTTCAAGCAAATTCTCACTTAACGCAGCGCAATTCACCGCGAGCATGGGGCGCTCGCGCCGCGTGCCGGCATGATGAATCGCCCGCGCCACGACTTCCTTGCCCGTTCCGCTTTCGCCCCGGATTAGAACCGTCGCGGTGCTGTTGGCGACGAGCTCGATGCGCGTTTTGATCTCCCGCATCGCCTCGCTGGCGCCGATGAGCGGGCGCGGCGCCGACACTTCGGCCATCGAGCGATACGCGGCGTTTTCGCGGGCGAGCCTGCTGTGCTCGAGTGTTCGGTCGATGAGCAGCTTGATCTCATCGCCGTCGAAAGGCTTTTGGATATAGTCATAGGCGCCGAGTTTCATCGCCTCGACGGCGGTTTGCACGGTGGCAAACGCGGTCATGAGGACGACGGGCATGTCGGGCCGCAAACGTCGCGCTTCGCCGAGCAATTCGATGCCGGTCATCTTCGGCATCTTCAAATCGGTGATGAGCAGATCGAACCGCCCCGGCCCGCCGAGCCGCTCGGCCGCGGCGACGCCATCGCCGCACGCGACGACTTCATGCCCCTCGCGCACCAGCGTACCCGCGAGCGAATCCCGCATCATTTCCTGATCGTCCGCCACTAAAATCCGCGCCATATCGAACTCCGTTTCTGAATTAGGATGAAGTCGGAAGGATGAAGAATGAGAAGACGCCAGGCCGTTTGACTTCTGGGCGACTCCGTTCTCAAATCCGTATCCTCCACTTCCTACTCATCCTTCATCCTTCATCCTTCATCCTTGCCCCCTCATCCTTCATCCTTCATCCCTACCCCCTACACCCTGATCTCAAACTTCGCGCCGCCGCCAGGAGCATTGGTGGCGATGATCGTCCCTTCATGCGCTTCGACAATGCGATGGACGATCGCCAGCCCCAGGCCCGTTCCGGCATCCTTGGTCGTAAAAAAAGGATTGAAAATACGGTCAAGAATACCCGGTGGAATGCCCGGGCCGGTGTCCTGAATCACCACGCGAAAACGCCCGGCTTCATCCTCCACCTCGCCGTATGTCACCTGCAACCGGCCTCCGGATTCCATCGCCTCAATCGCGTTCAACATCAAGTTGAGCAGCGCCTGGCCAAGCATCAGGGGATCGGCGCGGATGATGAGCGACGAAGGACCGGCCACATCGCAAATGACGCCGCGCACTTGTCGCTGCGCCTCGCTGAGCTCCGCCGCGCGCTCCACCGCCTCGGCCAGATCCATCTCCACCGGATGCACGGCGATTTCACGGGTGAATTGCAACACCTGGCTCACCAGGCATTCCAAGTGCTTCACCCCGGCTGCGATCTTGTGCACAACCGTCAGCGATTGTGGCCTGTCTTCCACATCGCGCGCAAGCAACGATGCATAGAGCTGAATGCCGCCAAGCGGGTTGCGAATCTCGTGCGCCATTCCCGCCGCCATCTCACCCAGCGCGGCAAGACGGTTCTTTCTCTCCAGCAGACGGTTCTTCTCCCCCAGCTCCTCACGAAGATTCAACACTGTCTTTTCAAGCCGCTCGTGCGACTCCTGCAATTTTTCCGTGACCTCACTATACGCCAGGATAATGCGGCCAAGCTCCTCGACCCGCGTCGCGGTCGGTGTGGCGGTAGTTGTCTCGGGCAAATTGTCCATGGTCCGCATCACCACCTGTTTATCCCCCAACGTCGATTCCACCGCGCTGCTGGGTATACGCGGCGGCGGCATAGGTTCGGTTCACACGCCGAGCCGCGCGGGTTTGATTGATCTGCCGTCCTACATTCAGCTTCCGCTGCTGAAGCACCATCGCGTCGTTGCGGTCGGCCGTCGTGATTTCCTCCAATAAGGTCCGCGATCGTCCCACCATCCGTTCAGCTTCCGCCCGCTCGGCTTCAGGAAGACTCGCCAGGTATTCACTCCAGCGCTGCTTCATCGGCGCGATGATTCCTTCCAGCCGCGCCACATCGTTCAACACCTCCTGGCGACGCTCCAGCACCTCAAGAAGTTCCTCGGTCTGGTTGTGCTGAACATGCACATGCTGCCGCGCCGCCAGCTTGGCCAGCCGCTCATAACAGTCAACCTGCTCCTTCAGCGCCAAAATGGTCGAATCATTTGCCATGCAAAAAGCTCTTGATATACAAGCTCACCATCACAGTCGCCCACGTTCAATTCCACATCCCGGATTTGCTCGTCCACTTCAGCCACTGCTCCCAATAGCTCTTGGGCATCGTGAAGCTGCCATTCTCAAACGTCTCCGGCGGCATCCGGCGCAACAGCCACTTGGCCCGTTCATTGGCGGTCTTGGCCTCGTCCATTTTCCCAAGGGCGCAGTAGCTGTTGACGATTTGCACGTATGCCGCCAGCGCGGAGGCATCCTCCTGATAGCGGAAGGCGGCCTCATCATACAACTTGATCGCCGCTTCATATTGACCAAGGTCATACAGACAGTCGGCGCGATAAAAATGGCTGAGCTTCATATAAAGCTTGTCCACATCCTGCGTGGGAGGTGTGGTTCGATACAAGCTGATCGCCCGGTCAAAAAGTCCCTTGGCTTTGATAAGCCGCTCCTGCCGCGCGTGGCGCACCTCCACCTCGCCGCCGGCGGCGCTGGCGATCTCCCTGCTCAGCCCCGGCCCGTCGGCCGCACTGGCCAATTGACCGGCCGTCGAACTGTTTCCATTGAGCAAAGCCGCACTCTTGCGATAGCTGTCCGCCATCAAAAAGACCAGTCGCGCCAGGTTGGCATCATTGGGATAGCGCTGGGTCCATTCCTCCAGCCGGGTGACTGCCTCCTCGTAGCGCCCGGTGCGATAATACAACTGCCCCAGTTCAAACAGCGCCTGCTTAAACTCCTCCGCCTCGGGCGTCAGCGCCTTATTGTCAAAAACATTGATCAGTACGGTTTCCGCCTTGGAATAATACTCCGGTCCTTTGGCCATATACGCCTGTGCCAAAGGCACCGCGCTTTTGCTGGCCGCCAGACTGCGTGGATACCGCAGCGCATTGCGTTGATACGCGTCGATCGCCTTGTCGAACATGCCCGCGCTTTGGTACGCCTGCCCCAGCCGAAGCATGGCATCGGGCGCCAGGGGGTCTTCAGGACGCTGCGCCACGAATAGCTCCAGCGCCGAAATCAGGCGCTGCACATCCCCCGCCTGGTCATACAGACCAATCCCCTTCCACAAGGCGTCCCCATATCCATTGTCATCCTTCAGGATCATGGCCCGCGAATACGCCATGCAGGCATCGCCGGCCTTGGACAAGTCATCCCTCGCCTGCTGGGCGCGCTGCACCTTCTCGGCGTCGCTGGCATCGGCGATGCTCGCTTGAAGCTGCCCGGCCCGCTTTTCATACAGGCCCGCCAGCCGGGCATAAAACGGGCCCTCCGGCTTGCCATCCAGCGCGAGCTCGTTTTCCATGATCTCGAGCGCGTCTTCGTACTGCGCCTTCTCCGACAACAGCGCCACCGCCTGGTTCATTCCCGCCAGCGCCTCGGGCTTCAGCTTGGCGCGGGATTCACGGGCGTTGATCAGATTCGTCAGGTCATGAAGGTCCACCATTCCGGCGTCCACATCACCGGCCATGATGCGGCAGATGCCCCGCCCCAACAGCGCCGCCGGCGCCACGGTGGCGTCGGGATGGCTGACAAGCACAATCTGATAAAATGAATTGGCTTCGAGTGGTTTCTTGCGATCCTGCGCGATCCGCCCCAGAACATAGCACGCATCGGCATCCAGCGGATGCTGCGCCCGCAAAAGGTCACGCGCCGCGCGGATCAACCGATCCGCCTCGTCGGTTTGCCCGAGTTTCCAGGCGCAATACCCCAAGCGATAATTTACGGTCCCCTGAGTCACCGGATCATCACTGAGCTTGAGCGACTCGGCGAGAAGCTTTTTGGCTTCGGGATACTTCTCCTGCTCCATCAGAAGTTGCGCTTGTTCACCCAGCGCCCAGGCACGCTCGGCATCGCTGATTTCCGTGCTCTTGAGATAGTCTTCAATGGATGCCTGCGCCGCGCCCGTTTCCCCCGCCGACATCTGCAACTCAATCACCTTTTTATGCAGGGGAAGCGATCGCTGCGGGTCCATGATCATTGCCTGCCGATAATTCGCCAGCGCCTCGGCCGTCTGATCGAGCGCTTCAAAACTCTCCCCCAGTCGCTGATACATCGCGGCCGTGGGCTTGACGCCCTGCCCCAGCGCCAACCGCGTTTGCTCGATGATCCTTCGATAATTGGCCGCGATGGTGATGTGCTTTTGCTTCTGCCCCTGTTCAAGCGCCTCGGCCAGCAGCAGATGAATCCTCCCCTCCCACAGCCGCTCGATATCACCCTCGGCCAGCAGCTTGTTCAACTGTTCAATCGCCGCCTCCGGCCGATCCACCTTCAAATACTTTTCGGCAATCCCCACCTTCTGATCGATCGTAAGCCCCGGTTTGGGATCGATGAACAGCCACGCCGCATAGGCAAAAAGCCCAACCGACAAGAGCAGCAACGGCGCCTGCCACAGGTGAGAGAAATGACTTTTGCGCTTGCGTGATCGATGGGATGTGGATGCGAGACCATCGGCCGGGTCCGATGCCCGCCGCCCGCGACGTGCGCCATCGGCAGCATCGCCCGCCTGTCGCTTCCCCCGTGGCGAATCTTGTGAAGCGCTTCGCTCCGCCATGGCATCCATGCCTTTCCCGCCCCTGCAACTTGCCGTCACGCAAGCCGCCCATGCCGCAACCATCCATGATCGCGACGTCAATGTGCCCGTTCATCCTATCCTTGCAGACAGGAAACACAAGCCGATTTTCACCACCCTTGATCTTGCGCCCCCGCGATTTGATTTGCAACACACCGCCCTGCCCCCGGGATTATTCAAGCCTCTGTTGCTCTGCAACACTACAGATAATGAACCACAGATAAACTCGCATGAACCCAGATTTTTCCCCATCCGTGTTCATCCGTGTTCATCTGTGGTTCGATCCCATGCGGGATTGAAAGGCGCTGGGCCATCGCCTCTTCGGCTTGACTGGCTCGCGGGTCACTTCTAGTCTCTGTATGAGTAATTCGGTTCATTGAGGAGTTTTTTCATGTCGATCCAGATGGAACTGAACAAGATCATCATCAGCGAGATGCAGGGGGAACAGATCATCGTCCTCAAGGAGGTTGATGGTGAGCGAACGTTCCCCATCGTCATCGGCAGCCCCGAGGCGTTCGCCATC
>CAYTAP010000149.1:0-7985 GCA_964435775.1 uncultured Tepidisphaeraceae bacterium | reverse complement strand
GTAGAGTTGGGTGAACCGGGAAGGATGACTTGGTTCGATGGTCTTCGGCTTTCTTCGGCCGGCCGCATGGATGACGCGATGACACTGAAACTCCCCAGTCAAAAGACGCCATTCCAGAACCTCGCCCAGCGGGCGATGGTTGCCTTGTGTGCGATTTTGGCGCTCGGGGTGATCGGGTCGGTGGCGGTTCGTGGATCACAACCCGACGAATCGCCCCGGCACGTTCGGCCAAGCGAAGCGGCGTACTCGACGCTCCCCGAACACCTTCACCTGTCCGCCGACAACACCAATGAGATGGTCGGCGATGATGTTTCGGCTGTTCCGGTTCGCTTCGCATCCGACACCGCGACGCAAACCGCGATGAGAGCGCTTTCCGCGTCGCGTGCCACGCACCCGCGGCATGACAGGCGGGAGGAATCGGGCAAGACTCGCACAGGTGATGCGCTGGCGATCAACAACGGCGCTGTCCACATCCGGATCATCCGCATGGAAGTGACCGCCTATTGCCCGTGCAAGATCTGCTGCGGGCCCAATGCCCAGGGGATCACCGCCAGCGGAAAGCGGGTCAGCTATAACCACGGCCTGTTCGTGGCGGCCGACACGAATGTCCTTCCGTTCGGCACCAAGCTGCTCATCCCAGGCTATGGCAATGCCCCCGTGGAAGTGATCGACCGGGGCGGCGCGATCAAGGGGAATAAGCTCGATGTCTTCTTTCCCACCCATCAACAGGCCCTCAACTGGGGCCGGCGGTTCGTCATGGTGACGGTGATCGAGTAGCGGGAGAAGGCGCTCGGAGCGCCGGGTTGGGGAAATCATTTCAATATGGCACGAGGTATTGCACGCTGAACCAGCGTCGGGGGTCGGTCCAGACCTGTTCGACGCGCAAGCCGGCCTGGAGGGCGAGGGCGGAAAAGCTTTCAAGCGTGTATTTGTAGGAACACTCGGTCAGGATGTGCTCATCGGCGGCGAAGTGGATGATCTCGTCGGCGATATGAACGTTCTGACGACGGGCGCTGACCAGGTGCATTTCGATTCGACCGAGAGGGGCGTTGTAGGGGGCGTGGTGGGCGAATTGGTCGATGTCGAAGTCGGCGCCAAGTTCTCGATTGAGATGATGCAGAATGTTCAGGTTGAACGCGGCGGTCACACCGTCGGCGTCGTTGTAGGCGGCTTCGAGGATGGCGGTGTCTTTTTGCAGATCGACGCCGATGAGGATGCCCCCGGCTTGGCCGCTGACACCGGCCATGCGGCGGAGAAATGCGATGGCGTCGTTGGGGTGGAAGTTGCCGATGGTTGATCCGGGGAAAAAGACGACGGGTTGTCGTCCAGGCGCGCGGGGGGCGGGGAAATCGCGGGTGTAGTCGGCGCGGATGGGATGGATCGAGAGGTCCGGGTAGGCGCGGTGAAGCCGCTCGGCCGAGCGGTCGAGGTAATGACGGGAGATGTCGATGGGGATGTAGGTGATGCCGGGCATGGCGTCCAGCAAAATGCGCGTCTTGCGGCTGCTCCCGCTGCCATACTCGATCAGGGCGCAGCGCTCGCCACCCATGCGCCGGGCGATGTCGGCGGCATGCTCATGAAGGATGCCCTCTTCGGTGCGGGTGGGGTAATACTCCGGCAGATTGCAGATCCGGTCGAAAAGCTCGGCCCCGCGGGCATCGTAAAAGTATTTGCAGGGCAGCGTCTTTGGCGCGGATGAAAGACCGGCGAGGACTTCCTGGCACATCCTCCGGATGCGCGTCGTTTGGGTGTGGAGGTGTGATGCCGGGGCAACGGCGGCGGAAAGAGTGGTCATGGTCGAGATCCTTTGTGTAGCTCTTGTAGAGTCCGTGGTACTCCGCGGACCATCTTCGCGCTGGAAGCAATGGTCCGCGGAGTACCACGGACCCTACGAAGGTTCGTCACGCATCACTCCGCCAATCGGATGCCGGTGAACTGCCACCGGGCGTCGGGCGGGAAAAAGTTGCGGTATGTCCTGCGAATGTGGGAGCGCGAGGTGGCGCACGAGCCGCCGCGGAGGACGTATTGGTTGCACATGAACTTGCCGTTGTATTCGCCGAGCGCGCCGGGGGCGGGGCGATAGCCGGGGTAGGCCGCGTAGGAACTTTGCGTCCATTGCCAGACGTCGCCGAACATTTGCTGGAGCGCTCCGCCGGTTTCCTGGTTGGTCGCCGGCGCTGGATGATATCGGCCGGCGTCGGCGAATTGACCTTGAATGGGAAGATCATCCGCCGCGATTTCCCATTCGGCTTCCGTGGGAAGGCGCTTGCCCGACCATCGCGCGAAGGCGTCGGCCTCGAAATAGCTGACGTGGCATACCGGCTCGGCCGGATCGACGGGGCGCATGCCCGACAGCGTCATTTGCCACCACTGACCGTCGCGCTGTTCCCAATAGAGGGGAGCGTTCCAATGCTGGGCGCGGGCGGTGGCGATCCCGGCCGACAGCCAGAACTCGGGGCGCTCGTAACCGCCGTCGGCCATGAACGCCATGTATTCGCCGCTCGTGCTCAGACGCGTGGCCAGGGAGTATTCGTGCAAGAACTCGCGGTGTCGCGGGGATTCGTTGTCATAGGAAAACCCTTCGCCGTCGAACCCGATCCAATCGAGTCCTTCGGGGTATTTCACCCATTCGAGCGGCGTTGCCTGGGCGGCGGGTTCGTCGCGGCGTTCGCGGTAAATTGGATGAAGCGGGTTGGCGGCGAAAGCGTGCTTCAGGTCGGTCAGCATCAACTCCTGATGCTGCTGCTCGTGATGCAGGCCGAGCGTGAGCACGGGTTCGATCTTGTTGAGCGTCGCGTCGTCGGCGTCCTTGAGGAATTGAAGAATCGCCTCATCGACATGGCGACGATACTCATAGGTGTCGGCGACGGTGGGGCGCGAGAGAAGTCCGCGGCGAGGCCGGCAATGCTGCGGGCCGACGGTGTTGTAATAGGAATTGAAAAGATAGTTGTACTGCGGATGTGGCGAGTGATACCCCGCGACGTGCGATGCGAGGATGAACGTCTCGAAAAACCAGCTTGTGTGCGCCAAGTGCCACTTGGTCGGGCTGGCATCGGGCATCGACTGGATGACGTAATCCTCGGTCTCCAGCGGTTCGGCCAGGTGTTCGCTGAACGCCCGCACGCGCTTGTATGAATCGCTGAGCCGGGCGCGGCGAGAGGGATGTCCGGATGGCGAGTCGCCGCGCGCGGTTTGTTCGATCCCGTGCGGTCGGCGTGTTGACGAATAATCCGCGATGGTCATGACGCTTCTCCATGTAAAACAAGAGGCCGCTCCGCGAACGCCCGCCGGATGGACGGCGCGGCCGCGTGGGTACTCGTGTGATGAATGACGAACCATGAAGTATGACGCGATGGATTGTGAACGTCATCGTCTAAAATGCGGAGCGAGTGGGTTTTTTATCTTCGTGAGCACATGGCATGAATACGACAACACAATACCGTCGACCCAGCGCGGTGTTGGTGATTGTGGACGATCCCGGCAAGCGTCGGCGGGTGTGCAGCGGCGCGGGACGCATCGCTAGCCCCCGGCCAGCGTTGTGGGCGGGTTGGTCGTCGGGTGAAGGAGTTCATGCAGCGCGACGGCGGGGGTGTAGGTGTCGAAGCCGTCGCGCGGGGCGGGGTCCGTCGCTCCAAGCAGAGAAACCGCGACGCTGAACGCCAGGAGCAGCCCGGCCATCGCCCAGGCGAATGGGTGGTGCGATCGGCGCATCCATGCGCCGCACCAGAAGATGAGCAGGGGGAGGAAGACGATGAACCAGCGGGCGCCGAACATCGCGTGCGTCCAGTCGGGACGAATCATCGCACAGCCAACCACGATGGCCGCGCTGCCGGCGAGCGTGATGACCGCGAGCATTTTCGTGCTGACCGGCCAATGCCGGTGCATGACGGCGGCGGTTCCGAAGATGGCGATGATCAGGATGGGGAAATGGCTGACCGCGCCGTGGTCGCCGAAGAGCGCCAGGAAGGTGCGCCGCAGCGTGGCGCGAACGCCGTATTCGGGCAGGGGCGCCTTGAGGGGGACGTCATCATCGAGGTTGCGCGCGGGAAGGTCCACGGACAGCGCCTGCCGCGCGGGGAGAATCGACGCCTGCCGAGCCAGTTCCGGATGAAGCGTGGGGGGGAGCAGGTCGCCGGTGATGGGGGCCATGAGCCACGCTTGAAGCGCCAGGACGGGTAGGACGCCCAGGAGATACAGCCCAACCCCGCCGGTGCGGAGGAGAAAGGATCGGCGCATCGTGGCGATGACGAGGGGGAACAAGGCGAGAAATGCGACAGCGGGGAGGTCAATCGCGGCGGCGAATGCGGCGCACAATCCCGCGAGGATCAACCAGCCCGTGGCGCGCACGGGGCGTGGGCGCGAGGCGGCTTGGATGAGGCATGCGGCCGCGGCGAGAACCAGAAAGGCGGCCGGCGCGTGGGCATTGAGCACCACGGCATACACAAACAGCCCGCTGCCGAAGACGACCGTGGCGGCCAGGAGGGTGCGCCATTTGCGGGGCAGTTCGAAAAGCCGCCCCATGCGATAAATCAGACCGGCCGACACGACAACGGGAAGCGTCGCGCCGAGGATGGTCAGCAGATACGCAACGAGCGTGGGATTATCGGGGAGCGTGTACCCCAATCGGTGCATGATGGCGTACGCCGGCGACAGGAGCACCGCGAGCATGGGGGGCTGATCGCTGAAGTGTTGGCCATCAACGACGATGCGGTCGCTCGTGGTGGCGAAGCTGGTGTTGTCGATCGCGAGGGTGCGATGTTCGACGATCGCCTGGATGGTCGCCAGACGCGACATCTCTCCGGTGGAGATTTGCCAGCTCATTGGATGTCGCAGCGGGCGCAGCAGCGGCAGCGCCAGCAGCAGCACCACAATCGGCACCGCCAGCGCCCAAGGCCGCACCAATGGGCGATTCTTCAAGCTCGCGATGTAATTCCACAGGGACATGGTAGGAAGTCGGAAGTTGGAAGTTAGAGGTGAGCGGTAGGAAGTTGGAAGTCGGCGGTCGATGGACAAAGGTTCAGCCACTTGAGGCGGCTTTCTTCACTTCCCACCTCCTGCTTCCTACCTCTATCTTTCCACTTCCCACCTTTCCACGCATCAACTCAGCTTCAAGTATTGCACGAAATTACGAAGGATGCGGTCGCTCATCCGCTCGTAGCGCGGGAATAGATCGTTGGTTTGTTGGCGAACCTGCTCCACGCCGTCGGGACCGAGCGCCTGAATGGCGTCCTGGGGGTGCTGTTCGAGCAGGGCGGCGATCCCCTCACGGGTGCTTTCAATGTGGTACTGAAAGCCAAAAAGGCGGTTTTTGAATCGAAACGCCTGGTTGCGGCACGTCCGGGTGGTGGAGAGGAGCGAATTGCCCGTGGGAGGGCGGGGCGCTGGCGGCGGAGGCGCATTGGGCGGCACCGGGAGCGCGGGGAGATCAAATGTGTCAAAATGCCAGTGGAACATCGGAGCGCCGTCGATCATCCCTTGCACGATTGGCTCGGTCCCGCCGGGGAAGGGGAACATGACACCCGCGAAGCCGATCTCCGGCAGCGGCGTGAGCGGCTCGGCCGGCTTGGGCGGCTGACCCGGCCCGGCCGGGGGCGCCATCTTCACATTGGGATAAACCTTCGCCCCCCCCGCGTGAGCCAGAAGCTGCGCCCCCAAACAAATCCCCAAGACCGTGCGATCATGCTCGATCATCCGCTTGAGCAGCGCCACCTCGGCGGCCATGAACGGGTATTTCCCCCCGTCAATGTCGGCCACGCCCATTGGCCCGCCCATGATGACCAGGGCGCGAATCTCCTCCAGATCAGTGGGTACTTCATCGCCAAGGTCCAGCCGGCGAACCTCGGTGGGTATGCCGTAATCTCCAAAAACCGGCACAATCCGCCCGGGACCCTCGTAGGGAACATGCTGCAAAATGAAAACACTGCTCATAAGTGGGGTAAATGATCCATCAGCGGGGGCGAGGGGTCAAGGGAGGCGAAATACGATGACACTGCTCACGGCAGCATCCCCGGCGGGAGGCCGAGGTTGCCGGTCAGCTTTTGCATTTCCTCCTGGAGCATGGCGGCGGCCTTGGTTTGGGCGCCGTGGACGGCGGCGATGATGACATCCTCGAGCAGTTCGGTGTCGTTGACGTCGATTTTTTCCTTGTCGATCCTCAGTTTGGTCAATTCCATCTTGCCGTTGACCGTGGCTTGCACCATTCCGCCGCCGGCGTCGGCGGTGACGGTTTTTTTCGCCATTTCCTCCTGCATCGACTTCATCTGGTCCTGCATCTGGCGGGCCTTGCTCATCAAGTCGTTCAGGTTTCCCATGTTTTTCAAGGCATCGAACATCGACATCGCGGCTTCTCCATAAAAAGCGAGGAGGGTTCGGACACGCACCCCGCGCCCCGGCTTGGGGACGAGACGCGTTCAAGGAGGGCATTATAGTCGATCCGCCGCGCGATTGTTCATCGATTGGGTAATTTCGGGCGTGCTGTGGAAATATCCGGATCCATGACGGAATCAGCGGCTTTCTTGTTCCCTCCCCCGGTACGCCGGGGGAGGGCTAGGGAGGGGGACTTTCGCGGAGAATCAAGCGGAACCCCCTCCCCAGCCCTCCCCCGCGCGTACGCGGGGGAGGGAGAAAGACCGCCGGAAGTGTCACGGACCCGAAATGTCCAAACTCCGGCCGCCCGCGTTGACGCGGGGCGCGGGGGAAGGGAGTATGAAGCCATGTTGCGAGCAGCGCTGATTCATGGCGGGGTGGTTGTTGCGGGATTGAGTCTATGGCTTGGCGCGGCGGGAGCGGCCGAGACTTCGCCGCCTGCGACGACCGCGCCGACGCCACAGGCGGCCGCGACGACGCAAGCGGATGATGGGGCCGAGGGGATGCTCAAGACGCCAGTCGGGGCGTTGACATTACAATATATGGCATTGGCGCGGGGGGATGCGGCGACGCTGGCGAGGGTGTATCGTACGCAAACGCCGCAGGATCAGGAACTGGCCAAGGCGTATGTGGGGCTGGGCGAGGCGATCGGGCGGCTGCGAGATGCGTCGGTGGCGAAATGGGGGCCGGATGGGTTTACGCAGATGGGGCTGAGCGATTCGATCACGCGGGAGGTGGCGCGGATCGCGTCGGCGCGGGAGGAGCATCCGTCGGAGGATTCGGTGAAGCTGTACGCCGGCGGCGACAAGGCCCCGCCGGTGGTTTTGCGGCGGAACGAGCAGGGGCAGTGGCAGATGGCGCTGGGGGAGATGTTCGCCAAGCCCGACGAGCAGGCGATGCGGGTGGAGGCGCAGGCGGCGGCATACACGGAATTGGCCGGGGAGATCGCGGCGGGGAAGTATGAGCATGCGATCGATGCGCGGCAGGCGAGGCATCGGAAGGTGAGCGAGGCGGTGCGAAAGGCGGCGAATGGGGAGAAGTGAGGCGTGATGAGACTTCGGCGAGCTCCGTCGAGTCGTGGGGCGTGATGTGTGAGAAAAAGCGGGGGTGGGGGCGAGTTTGCGAGATTGGGAATGAGCATGGACTGGCTTGAAGATTTTATTGTGCGGATTCCGGCGTGGTTCTGGATTGCGCTGGTGGCGCATGGGGTCATCATGGGGATGGTCGCGTACCTGATCCTCCTGGAGCGGAAGATCGCTTCGTGGGTGCAGGATCGTCTGGGACCCAATCGCGTCGGGCCGGGCGGGTTGCTCCAACCAATGGCGGACGGGTTGAAGTTCCTGTTCAAAGAGGACTTTCGTTCCAAGGCCGCCGACTGGAAGCTCTTCACGCTCGCGCCAGCGATCATGATCATGGTGGCGATCATCTCGATCGCGGTGATCCCGTGGGGCGGGATTCATCAGCGGGTGCAGCGATTCGACATCACGAGCGAGGTTAACGCGCAGTCGAGCGCGCAAATCGCCCAGGCGGCGACCATGCCGGGCACGCGCGAACACGCGGCCGCGGTGGAGGCGGCCATGGCGCAGGTGCCGATGAACGGCGCGTATCAGTCGGCGATC
>CAYTAP010000148.1:0-8060 GCA_964435775.1 uncultured Tepidisphaeraceae bacterium | reverse complement strand
TTTGGCCGTATATCGGTGCTCCCATCATCAGCACGAATTTTGATGATCCTACCGCCGTAACGTCGGCTTGGTCTCCGGTCGCTCGTACGACGGCATCCAATTACACGATCGGGTCAGTAACAGGAGCGGATGGCACAATCTACCCGACGCTCAATGGCCACGTCGCCGGCGACGCCGACGGCGACGGCATCGCGGATTCCGGTCTGATCCGCATCCCCATGAAGGACCTCGACGGGCTGACGTGGTACTACGCCTTCCGCATTCTCGACAACAATTCAGCGGTGAACGCGGCGACGGCGTGGAAGTGGAATAATGATTATACCGCTATGCCGGGTAATTTTTTCACCGGGAATATTGATCTCTCCTCCCTGCTCGCCACCGTGACCGGAGGCGACGGGATGACCGACATTGATCGGTTCAATCAATATCGGTTCAATTTTCAGTCGCCTTCAAGTGCCGGTGTTCTGAACCCCATCGCCGATACCGGCGCCGCCCGTTCGGACTTCAGCTTTATCAGTCCGTACGACGCACTCTGGTCTCAGCTTGGCCGACGGCTCGGCAATCCCGGTTATGTGGCGGCGAACACGAAGTATCAGGCGCTTTCATGGTCCGATGCGATTTCGCTGGCGTCCCATTTCTGCATCGTTCCGCCCGGCAGCACGTCCAACGTGGCTACGCTGTTAAGTGCGTCTGACGTTGGTCCCCCCGCGGCGTTCGCGGCCAACGACTATGGCACCTGGTATAACAAAATTTTCAATTACACCGGCGGTGTGATGCCCGCCAAGCCTCTGATCGTGGCGCGCAACGCCGTCTCCGACGCCGTGTCCGGCCATTACGTCTCCAAAGGCGCCTGGGCCGTGGGGACGGCGTATGCGTTTGGCGATTGGGTGACGGACGGCAATCACGCCTATGCCTGCATCCAGTCGAACACGGCGGCGGCCGGGAATCAGCCCAGCCCCACCGGTGGGTCGCTCTATTGGGAGCCGATGCCCTGGTCCACCGTTCCGGTTCGAACATCAATCAACACGGGATCGTTCGGGCAACTTTGGCTGGCGTTCTGGAATGTGATGACCGATGCAAAAGCCACGGTCGATGCCAATCCCATCTTTCGCAGTTCAATTCGTGATCCTCAGGCCGTGCCCACGAATGTATTGACGCATTTGGAGGAGTTGAAGCTTCGCGCGGCATTGGCGGCCGTCAACGCGATGGACCTGCGCGATGGCGACGATGATGTGACCAGCCGGAAGATCACGATCTGCAGCGAGGGCACCGCCAATCCCAAGTATGACGTGATGGTCTATGGGACGGAAAAGCAGCCTTACATCACCGAGATGTTCCTTCACGTTGATGTGGACCCGACGAAAGTGTACATGGCGTTGGAGTTGTATAATCCCTACCCCACGTCCATCTCACTGACCAATTGGCAACTCGCCACGCTGGATCGATCCGTCACCGGGTATCCGACGATGGCGCCCTTGGCGATGGTGCCGCCGACGTCATTGTCGGCGATCACGATCGCGCCCAATTGGTATGTCGTGCTTGAGAGCTCGGCGGCCGCGCGCCCGCTTGATTTGACGGCGGATTTCACGACTCGCGCAATCACGCCGCAGCCGGAAATGCCCGGCTTGGCCGCCGCGATCGGCAAGGAAATCGTGCTTCTGCGTCCGCGCCGCGCCGATGGCACGCTCACCACGTCCACCGACCCAACCAATCCGTTCAACGAGGCCAACCTTGGCGATCTAATCCCCGTGGATCAGATCGACACGACGGGACTTGAAACGCCTCCGGCAGTGGGCGCGGCGAACCGATTCCTCTATCGCCGCGCCAGCGATGTGGCCGCCACACCTTCGATGGCGTGGCACTGGGTCTATCCCGGACTCTGGCAGGCCGCCGCCGCGCTGGGCGGCTCGCGTGAAAGTGGGATGGTCGCTGATCCCGGCAACGCCACCGGCACGCCCACGCTTGTCGGCAATCTTGGCGCCGCCGACGAATTGGCCGGCACGGCCAACAGCACGGAAACGTATACGACGATCCCCCTCCAGATCGCCAATGTGGATACGGCAGGACCGCTCAAGACAACCACAGCGACCGGTAATAAGTTCCCCTTCGGCGCGTTCGCCCGCAATGGCGATATTCTTCAGGTGCCGTTTATTGGCGCTTATCGCATTCAAGCGGCTGGCGCATTGCCCACAGCCCCGGTGATTGAAATGAACGGCGTGGGGAAGGACAGCGTGTTTGCGGACGATCAGTTTGCGGGCAATGATCCCCAGGCCGCCGATACCGCCGCATCCCCCATGCGGGAACAACTTGGACGTTTTTGCCCGCTCGGCGCCGCCGTGGGGACGACATATGACTGGGCTTCAGATTTGTTCGACTTCCTCACCGTCGAAGCGCCCAGCAATGACTATCTGCCGAACGTCGATCCGAATCCCAACACGGTTACCACGCCGGCGGCGCCATCCGCCAATGTGTATCCCGGCGCGACCCCGCAGCCGGTGGCCAACTCCAATCCCGCCGTTTACAACGCGCTGACCACCAACCCCGGCCATGCCACGGAGGATACCGTGGGCGTTGAAGGGCTGATCAACATCAACACCGCGCCGGCGCGCATCCTCGCCACGCTGCCGATGCTCGATACCCCGGCGCTCAACGATGCGTTGGCGGTGGCGATTGTGGCGGATCGACGGACGAACGGACCTTTCAAGTCACTGTTTGACCTCTATCGCGTACCCGGCTTCAGGCTGGCCAACGATAGCCTGATTGCCGCCGATGCGGATGATGTCCAAGGCGACTTGTCTCCCTTCGGTCCTACGGTTGACCAGGTGCGGTACGATTTTGAAGAGCGATATCTGCTGCTCAACCGCATCTCCAACCTCATCACCACCCGCTCCGATTCGTTTACGGTGTATGTGCTGGTGGAGGGGTGGCAGGATGCGGGGAACCCCGCCAAGGCCAAGCGGGTGGTGCAGCGCCGTGCGGCGTATCTTGTTGATCGCACGAGCGTGACGCCGATCGTCAAGGACCCGCAGACGGTGTATGTGCCCAATGATTGAGGTGACTCCAGTCGGAGTGCGACGAATTTGACGGGTCGGCTTGGAGGGCGTCGCTCCGGCGACGCCGCAATGGGGACGGTCAAGGCGGCGGAGGACCGCCGCCCTCCAGCCAATACGCGTCTTGTCGCTATTCCCCCGGGATATAACTGATCACCCCTTCAAACGGGCTGCTGGCCGTCGCGTAGCGCTTCTTGGCGATTCGGCCGGCCTCGTACGATAGTCGCCCGGCCTCCATCGCGTGCTTCATCGCGGTCGCCATTTTCACGGGGTCTTTGGCATGCGCGATGCCGCTGTTGAGCAGCACGCCATCGGCGCCGAGTTCCATCGCGATTGACACATCGCTGGCCGCTCCGACGCCGGCATCGACGATGACGGGGTAGTGGGGATCGTTTTCCTTGAGCAGTTCCAAACAGAGGGAGATGTTGAGCGGGTTGAGCACACCCTGGCCGCTGCCGATGGGTGAGCCGGCCGGCATCACGCAGGCCGCTCCGGCTTCCTTGATGCGGACGGCCGCCCGCGGGTCATCGCTGGCATACGCGAGGATCGTGAATCCTTCCTTGGCCAATTCCCGCGTGGCTTCGATGGTGCCGATCGGGTCGGGCAACAATGTTTTCTTATCGCCCAGCACTTCCAGTTTCACCCACCCTGCGCCTTTGTTGCCCTGTTTTTCGAGCAGGTCGCGCCCGAGCAGCGCCACGCGGATCGCGTCGTCGGCCGAGAAACAGCCGGCGGTGTTGGGCAGGATCAGATATTTGTCGAGATCGACGAACTCGAGCATCGATCGCCCCTCGCAATCAACCAGCCGCTCGCGCCGCACGGCCACGGTGACGGCGTGACACCCCGACGCCTCAAGGGAGCGTTTCATCAGGTCATAGTTGGCATACTTGCCCGTTCCGACAAAAAGCCGGTTGTGGAGCACGAAATCACGGATTTTGAGTTCATTCATAACGTGAATCTACTACCAATCGGCACGGGGATGAAAGAGGAGGTACGAAAAAGTCGCCGGCGATTGGGAAAGGCGCCGGGGTGTAGTGGATGAGGCTGATGTTGAAGGCTACGCTCTTTGCATCGCGGTGCGTCGCCGCGGGGCGAGACGGAAATATGCGCCATCGCGGAAGGCGGGGCGCTCGCCTATGATGGTGGGGCGGCCGGTCATGGCGATCGCGCCCGGACGGCGAACAATGGCTTTAGCTAAAGGAACTCTATGGCAAGCAAGCGAGTATGGATGTCGGCTGTCGCGGCCGGTTTGATGGCGCTGGGCACGATCGCGTACGCCGAGAGCGGCGCGGCTTCCGACAAAGCCGAAGCGCCGGCAGCGCCCGTGGCGCCCCAAGCGCCGGGGGCGGCGGCAGCGACCGCCAGCGAGGGGGGCGCGCTCAAGATCGCGCCCGACGTTCGGAAGCTGCTCGATCAGGTTGATGCCGCGTATCACAAGATCGATACGCTGAACCTTTCAGGCTCGGTGGACGTTGCATTTGATGTGGCCGGTAAAAAGGAGGATCACCACTCCACGTTTGAGTCATCCTATAAAGCGCCCGGTCAGTTTCGTCATGAGATTCAGGATGACGCAAAGAAGGGGTTGCAGATGGGTTCGACGGGTGAAAAGATGTACGCCTACCAGCCGTCGGTGAAGCAGTATGTGCAGGAGGATGCGCCCAAGGGACAGGTGTCGGCGGCCGACCTGCCGTCGTTTGTCCCGGGGTTGCTTTCACAGCAGAATCCTTCGCTGCTCATGGCGATCGTGAAGGATCCCACTGTCGAATTGCTGCAAGGCGCCACGAGTGTGAAAAAGGGGGCCGATCAAACGCTGGATGGCAAGACGTACGCCGTGCTGGATATGGCGATCCCCGCCGGGGAGGAACAGGTGCTGATCGATCCGGCCACCGGCTTGCTCAAGCAGGTGAAGGTGGATCTGAAAAAGATGTTGCAGGAGAAGGGCGCGCCGGAGGTGAAGCAGGCGGAGTTGAAACTCACCTACACGAAGACGGAAACGGGGGCGGCGGTTAAGGAGGGGCAATTCGCGTGGACGCCTCCGGCCGATGCCAAGGATGCGGCCAGCGAGCAGGGGGAATCACAGTCGGCGGCGTCGAAGTTGGAAGGTCAGGCCGCGCCTGACTTCACGCTGGCGGATTTGCAGGGCAAGGAGCAAAAGCTCTCGGCGATGAAGGGGAATGTGGTCGTGCTCGACTTCTGGGCGACGTGGTGCCCCCCATGCCGGGAATCGATGCCCCATCTCAACGCGATTTACAATGACCTCAAGGACAAGGGTGTGAACGTCTTTGCGGTGAACCTTCAGGAGGACAAGGACAAGGTTGAGGCCTACCTGAAGGCGCAGAAGCTTGGGATGCCGGTGTTATTGGACAGTAAGGGAACCGTTGGCCAGTTGTATAAAGCCGAGGCGATCCCACAGACCGTGGTGGTCGGCAAGGATGGCAGAGTGGCCAAGGTGATGATCGGATATCGCCCGGGCGCGGAAAAAGTTCTACGAGATGCGATTGCCAAAGCAATGGCGCAAAAGTAGGCGGGATTATTGGTCCAGTGGACTGCAAAGGCCCCGAAGCACGATGATGCTTCGGGGCTTTTTTCATTGGGGGGCGATTTAGATCGTGCCGAGGAAATGGGGCGGTCCTGAATGCCAGGCATCCATGGGAGGCCGTGCAACGTGCAATTTACATCACAAAGTTGCCGTGGTGTTTCGACGATATAGGCAAGGGGGGATGATGAACGAGCCATTCGAGGGTATCGGTGCAGGGGTTTTTCGGCGCGAGATGGAAGGGTGAGCGTTGCGTATGAATGAAGGGCTGATTGAAAAGATCAAGGCTTGTCCGACTCTGCCCTCGCTTCCGGCGGTGGCGATCCAGGTGCTCGACCTGGCGCAGCGTGAGGAAGTGGACATCGCCGAAATCGCCCGTGTCATCTCCAAAGACCCAGCGCTCTCCTCCAAGATTCTTCGCACCGTCAATTCCAGCTTTTATGGCCGCTCACAAAGCATCAGCACGATCACCCATGCCCTGGTGATCCTTGGGTTGCAGTCGGTGAAGACGCTCGTCCTTGGTTTTTCGCTGGTGACCAATCTCAAGCAGTGCAAGGGGAAGGGGTTCAACTATCTGCTCTACTGGCGACGGAGCATTTACGCCGCGACCGCCGCCCGCACGATCGCCGCCAAGATTGGTCTCGTTCAGCAGGAGGAATGCTTTCTGGCGTCGCTGCTGATGGATATGGGGATGCTGGTGCTCGACCAGGTGGTGGGGGAGCAATATGGCGAAGTGGTGGGGGCGGTGACGAGTCACAATGATCTTCCCGCCGCCGAACAGCAGGCGCTGGACCTCGGGCATGCCGATGCGGTGGGGGTGCTGATGGAGCAATGGAAGCTTCCGCCGCTGCTCACGACGCCGATGATCCGCCATCACGACCCCAAGAGTGTGGAGGATGCGTCGCTGCGAAAGATCACCGAGGTGGTGTATCTCGCCGGGCGATGCGCAGATGTGTTTGTCGATGAAGCCCCGGCCGATGCGATCGCGGATGTCCGCCGCTTTTGCATGGAGACATATAAACTGGAGGCGTCGGCGGGCGATGTGATGCTCGACAGCATCTGCACCCGCACGAAGGAAGTGGCGTCGCTGTTTGAAATCCGGATCGCGTCGGGAACCAACTATGATGCGATTTTGAAGAAAGCCAACGAAGCGCTCGTGGACCTGACGCTTCGCAGCCAGCGGCAGGCGACGAGCCTCAAGGAACTCAACACGCAGTTGAAGCAGGCGGCGACGACCGACAAGCTTACCGGACTGGCCAATCGCGGGCGATTCGATGAATTTCTCGCCGAGGCGGTGGCGTCGGCGAGCGACAACGCCGTGCCGGTGTCCATGCTGCTGTTGGATGTGGATCGATTCAAATCAGTTAATGACACGCACGGGCACCAGGTGGGGGATCAAGTGCTCATGATGCTCGGCGCGCTGTTGGGCAAGGCCGCCAGGCCGCACGATCTGGCGGCGCGATATGGGGGGGAGGAACTGGCGATCGTGATGCCCAACACGTCCCGCGCCGCCGCCGCTCAAACCGCCGAAGTGATCCGCAAGGCCATCGCCGCCCGCCCATTGAAGTGCGGCGCCGTGCAACTCCCCGTCACCGCCAGCATCGGTGTCGCCACCCTCGAACCCGGCGGCGCACTCAAGATCGCCGCCCACCTGATCAAAGCCGCGGACATGGCCGTCTACGCCGCCAAACACCAGGGCCGCAACTGCGTCCGCGTCTTCGCGCTCAAGCCGGCGGCGTGAGAGCTTGGGCGGACACATACCCAGCGTGGAATCGCCAACAAAAAACCCCACCCGGTGGGGATGGGGAAAAAGAGCGGGCGATGGGATTCGAACCCACGACGTCCAGCTTGGGAAGCTGGCATTCTACCACTGAATTACGCCCGCATGTAAGTCCCTTATTGACAAGCACTTACAATCGGTCATTTTTCTTTTAGCCTACAAATAGGCTAAAACATTTACCCTTTTAGGCGATATTATTTCCCATCCATTTTGCCATGCCTTTGCCATGGTTTGATTGTATCCGCCATCCGTCATCCGTTGCAAGGCGTTGGCTCATACTGCCTTGCCCCTTGCTGCAATTCTGGGGCGTCCGGGAGCAATCGGTAGGATTTTAGTGTTGCCGCTGGTGAATCCTGCGGACGCATGGTAATAAAGGCGTCGGTCATCCATCCGCTTACCGTGCCCGTCCGTTTGAAAATGGCAAGCAAGCGTCTATCAGGCAGTCAATACCGCAAGCGACGGCGGGCAAAGTTTCTGGCCGCCCGTGTCGCCTATGTCGCTGACAATCCAACGCCCTATGAGCGATACGCCGATGAGCAATCGCTATGGATGGCGTATATCCGCAATGCCCTTGGCGATGCTCCGCTCCCGGGTTGGCAATCGAATCGGGACAGACCGCCAACCCCATTGACCATCGCAGACCTTGCCGTGGGAGCGTTTGCGGTTGAGCGTGTCGGGAGCAAGGGGATTACCT
>CAYTAP010000147.1:0-8368 GCA_964435775.1 uncultured Tepidisphaeraceae bacterium | reverse complement strand
CGACGAGCGGAAGTAGAACATTTGGATGGCGTTTTGAACATACAAGGCACGAAGAGCACGTAGCGGCGCTCGCAGCGCGCAGCGTACTCGTCAAACGATGCGTTTAATTCGCTTGTTAAAAAATAATAACAGAAATGGTCCACCCGCCAGGCGGCGCGATCCGGCGAGGAACCGCTTCGTGTTCTTTGTGTCTTGGTGGTTCAATCCATATTTTCTCTCCGCGCTCTCCGCGTCTCGGCGGTGAAGGAGATTTTGAAACAGGGCGCATGGCGGGAGCGGGGCGGGTATGATCGCACGGCATGATCGAGAGACGAAATCGAGGAGCGGTTGTGTATTACGCGTCGCCGCTGCTGGAGAGGGTGGGGGTTCCGCATGCGTTCAGCACGCGGATTGGGGGGGTCAGCGATGCGCCGTTTGCTTCATTGAATCTGGGGAACCCCAACGGGTGTGCGATCCAGGATCCACAGGAGCACCTGGCGGAGAATTACCGGCGGATTCAGGAGGCGGCCGGGTGCGGCGGTCGGCCGCTCTGGCGGCTTTATCAGGAGCATGCGGGGAAGGTGATCGTTGTGAAGGCGGGGCAGTCGCTCGATCCGAACACGAAGGCCGATGCGCTGGTGGGGAATGATCCGTCGGCCGCGTTGCAGGTGCGGATCGCCGACTGCGTGCCGGTGCTGGTCAGCGCGGAGGATGGGAGCGCGGTCGCGGCGATTCACGCGGGATGGCGCGGGGTGATCGCGGACGTCGTTCCGGCGGCGATTGCGGCGCTATGCAAGTTGAACGGCATCACGCCGGGACAATGCTTGGCGGCGATCGGGCCTTGCATCGGACCGGCGGCGTTTGAGGTCGGCCCGGAGGTGCTTGCGGCTTTCACGACACGATTCGGCGTCGATGCGCCGATCACGCGAAGGGCCGACGGGAAAGGGACGGTCGATTTGCAACTGGCGGTGCGGCGGCAACTTCGAGAAGCGGGCCTGGCGGATGCACGAATCGATGGGAACAATCTCTGCACGTTCCGAGATGTCGATGAGTTTTACTCCCATCGGCGGGACAACGGCATCACCGGGCGGATGGCGGCGGTGATCGGACCCAAAGCGGACGCGCCCGGCGCGCCAGGGGCTTGATTGATGGGGCAGCATGACGCGGCGGATCAAGGGTTGATGGGAGCTGCGGCAACGTCGCGCGCCGATGGCATCACATGGATTCGCCTGCTGCTGGCGGCGATCACGCTGGCGACATTCGCGGGGTTGTACACGGGCGATTTTTCCAACTGGGATGATCCGACGACGATCTGGAAGAACCCGCATCTCAATCCGCCTTCGATCACCAACACGCTGTATTACTGGGCCCATCCGCATCTGGACATCTATATTCCGGTGACCTACACGCTCTGGTCGGCGCTGGCGTGGGTGGCGCGGGTGCCGACGGCGGATGCGCAGGGGATTCAGCTCAATCCGTGGGTGTTTCACACGGCCAACATCCTGATTCATCTGGGCGCGGTGCTGGCGCTTTTCGAATTGCTGCAGCGACTGGTGGGCAATGGGTGGGCCGCGTTCGCCGGGGCGATGCTCTTTGCGGTGCATCCGGTGCAGGTCGAGACGGTGGGATGGATCTCAGGCGCGAAGGATCTGCTGTATGGGTTCTTCTCGCTTTTGGCGCTGTGGCAATATGTCTGCTTTGCCCAACTGCGGCAGGCGGAGGAGCAAGCAACGCTGATCATCCCGGCCGGACGGAGGCGACGGGAGGCGCGGCGGCGCGATGCCGAGGGCGCGCCATCCCCCACTCGCCACTACATCGCGGCGCTGGTGTTCCTGATTCTCGCACTTCTGAGCAAGCCGTCGGCGATGATGACGCCGGTCATCGCGGCGATGATCGATTATTTCCTGATCCGGAGAAGCGCGCGGGCGGTGACCGGATCGCTCTGGCCGTGGTTTGTCTTCAGTTTGCCCATCATGGTGCTGGCGAAGATCAACCAGCCGGGGTGGGGGCTGACGGTCTGGCCGGTGATGAGCCGTCCGCTGATCGCGGCCGATGCGCTGGCATTCTACCTCTACAAGCTCATCTTCCCGTTGCACTTGGCGCCGGATTATGGGCGCAATCCGCCGGTGTTTCTGCATTCAACAGCGCGCTATTGGACATGGGTTGTGCCGGTGGTCGTCGGGTGGTTGCTCTGGAAATCGCGGCGGCGAGCGCCCTGGCTGGGCGTGGCGGGATTGATCTTCGTCGCGGCGCTCCTGCCGGTGCTGGGGTTCACGCCGTTTGATTTTCAATACTATTCCACCGTCGCCGATCATTACCTCTACCTGGCGATGCTCGGGCCGGCGCTGGCATTGGCGATGGCGCTGGTTGTCGTTCGCAAGCGATGGTTGGCGGGACTTGTGGGGGTGCTCCTGATCGTGCTGGCGGGTCGGGCGGCGGCGCAGGCGCTGTATTGGCGATCGACACCGGCGATTTTTGAACACACGCTGGCGGTCAATCCCAACAGCGGTGTTTCGCATGAGCGCCTGGGCGCCTACTACCACCAACTGGGCAATGAGGCGCTCAAGGCGGAGGCGGATTATCGCCGCGCCGCCGCAGCGCTGGCCGGGCACGGCGATGCGAAGGAGGCGTCACAGGCGACCGCCGAGGCGGATTCATCGCACCGGCGCGCGATGGCGCTGCTGGACAAGGCGGGGGATGAATACAAAGCGGTCATGGCGATGAGTCCGCGCTGGCCGTCGCCGCACTTGAACCTGGCGCGGGTGCTCTCGCATCAACAGCGCTGGGATGAGGCGATGGCGCAGTTGAAGATCGTCGCGGAAAATCAGGCGACGACGCCCGCCGCCTTGCGCACGGAGGGGGATTTGACGTTGTTCCATCAAGGCGTCGCCAATTACGAGCAGGGGCGATTCGCCGAGGCAGTGGAGGATTTTCGGCGGTTGCGCAAGGCTGAACCGGAGAGCGAACTGGGTAAACTTGCCCTGCCCATCGCCGGACAGCGGTGGGAGCAAAGCCGGCGAATTCCTGTGACTTCACCGAGCGCCACGCAGGCGATCAACCCGTAAATTGCATCCCACCATGAACCATGTGACGCACAGTGCGGAAGAGACCGAGGCCGTCGCCGGCGCGCTGGCGGCGTCGCTGCGCGGCGGGGAGTGCATCGCGCTGGATGGGGATCTTGGCGCGGGAAAAACGCAATTCGTGCGCGGGCTGGTTCGTGCCCTGGGAGGCGACGCCCGCACGGTATCAAGCCCCACGTATGTGCTGCTCAACATCTACAAGAGCGGGCGATTGGCGGTGTATCACCTGGACGCCTACCGGATCGGGGCGGATGATCTGGACGCGATCGGCTTTGGCGAATTGCTGGAGCAAGGCGGCGTCGTTGTTGTGGAGTGGGCCGGGCGCGTGCGGGGCGCGCTTCCGGCGGATTGCATTCACGTCGGCATCGAGGCGGCCGGGGAAACGGACCGGCGGATCGAGATCAGGGCGCACTCGTCGAAGTGATACGAATCCGGCGTGATTCCCACGCAGAAGCTTGTCTAAAAGGAAAACCCCCTCCCTGCCCTCCCCCGTTGGGTACAACGGGGGAGGGAAAAGTCACATGTAGGGTCCGTGGTACCCCGCGGACCATTGCTTCCATTGCGAAGATGGTCCGCGGAGTACCACAGACCCTACAAAATCACTTCTTTTGCTTCTCCAAATCCTTGTGAAGCACCGCCCGGGCCTCCTTCTGCTTCGGCGTTTCCACCGCCGCGACGCAACTGGGGAAGGCGTTGAGCAGGGCTTGCGCCTGTTGAAGGCTTGAGTCATCGGGCGTGGTTTTGGCCAATTGCGCGGCGCGCTGCTGAAGCTGGCGGAATTGCTCAGGCGACGCCACGGGAGGCTTGCGCCACTGCGCGGCCTGCGGGGGCAGTTCCTTGACCCATTTCCCAATCGCCTCGACGCGGCTGGCAAGAGTGGGGTGATCGCTGAGCAACGCCGGCGTGGTGTCAAACCCCTGGTCGATCATGAACTTGAAAAAGTCGGCGAAGCGCGCCGGGTCCCACCCCGCGTGGGTATAGAAGGTAAAGCCAAGCTGATCGGCCTGCGATTCATCCTCGCGGGTGAAGCCCATGCCGATGAATGTGCCCAGCCCCCCGGCCGCCGCCGCGGCGAGGCTGGCGTACTCCTTGCCATGCTCCTCACCCCCGGCGAGGTACCCCGCGCCCCCGGCCAGGACGGTGCCGCCGAGAATCGCGTACTGGCGGTTCATCCCCTTCTCAACATGGCGGGCATACACATGCCCATATTCGTGTGCCATGACCGCCGCCAATTCATCTTCGGTGCGGCACGACTGGAACAGGGCGTTGTACACGTACATATGCTCGCCGCCGGTCGTGAAGGCGTTGATTGTCTTGCTGTTCACAAAATGGAATTGCATGGCGCTGGAAAACATCCAGGCATTGTCGGCCTTCTTGTGCGAATCCGGGCCATACCCTTCGGCGCTGAGCGCCTTGGCCGATTCGATGATGCGATCGCCGACCTTCTGAAGGTATTGCGTCAATTCGGGGTCCTTGAGTGTGGCGGGCGCCAGTTGCGTGTTCATCTGGTCGGCCTGGTTGATCACCTGCGCGTCGTTGACGCATCCGGTCGTGATGATCGCAAGGCCGCACAGCAATGTGAGGCGAGTCACGAGGCGGGTGATCGAGGGGCGATTGAGGATGGTGGTGAGCATGGTTGTCCTGTTGGTGAAAATAGTTTCGCCGCACGCCGCGCCGCACAGCGTTACTTTAATGAGAGGCGGGCTGATCGGGCAACCCCAGCGACGAGTTGGCCGGCGCTTTCAGGGGCGCGCCGAAACGCCATGAAGCGACGGCGGCCGCGATCACGCTGATCGCCACAACGCCGGCGACGGCCGCGATGCCCGCATTCACGTTGCCGGGATAAAGCGATTGCGCCGCGGCGCCCACGCCGGGCCCCAACACCGAGCCCAGGCCGATCAATGCTTCGTGGTAGCCGCCATGTTTGGTGCTGGAGGCGCTCAGAACCATTCCGAAGTATAGGCTGGCGGTATAGATCAATCCGGTCGATAAGCCCAGGGCAATCTGCCACCCTACCATCGACGCGATATCGACAACCATCGCGCGTGGTCCCAGCAGCGTCGAAGGGGCGATCGTCGTTCCCACGAACGCAACCAGCATCACGACGGCGGCCAGCAGCATGACCCGCGGACGCGCATGCCACCAGACCGTCGCGCCGAGAACAAGAAACGCCACCCAGCGCGCGACCAGCCAGACGCTGCCGACGACGGTCTGCTCGGCCGTGCTCAATCGCTGCATCGCCGGCAGCGAGGGCATCATCGCCATGAGGGCATAGACCACGACGTAGGTGGAAGGCAGCGCGATGCGGGAGAGCCACAGCGCCTCGGTGCGCTTTCGCAGGATGGCCGGGTGGGGTGGCACATGCAAGGCGGCGTCGGCATCAGCGACGTGCGATGGATTGTCCAGGTCGTTGCGAAATGCGACAAGCATCGCCCCTGTGATCTGAAAGACAACCGGCAATAAAAACACGCCGACCGGGAAATGGGCGACGACGGTTCCGCTGACGGCGATAATGAGGGGCGCAGCGCCCGACCAGACCAGGTTGTATTGCCCGACGCGGCGGGACAACTGCGTCGCGTCGAGCCCCATGCACACAAGACTCTCCAGCACCGGCCAGCAAACCGCGCTCATGCCCACATATGCGAGCAGCAGCCCCGCGATGACCGCCGGCGAGTTCACGAAGATCGCCGCCGCCGCGCTGGCCGACATCAGGAGGAAGAAGCTCGTCAGCGTCGCTCGGCGGCCCAGCCGATTACTGATCGGACTGGCCAGCAGCGCCATCAGGATGTAGATCGACCCCTGCCCCACCGCCAGAAGGAAGTTCTGCTTGAGCGTCCAGCCAAAACGATGACTGGTGTAGAAGAAAATCCCCACCGTCAGCATGTTCGCGCCAAGCGAGGTCAGAAAATCAGCGGTGAGGACGGCGACGAGGCGGCGCCCGCCCCCCCAGGCGAGACCTCCCGCGCCACCCCTGGAATCATGGCGCACATCCGGCGTGAGCATATCAATCTGTGCGCCCATTGGTTTGCTGTGGGAAGAGAACCGGGGAAATTTTGCGGAGGCTTTGGCCGATGCAATCCAAGGCCATCCATAACCGACCTTGTATAGACCATATTTACCCGCCGCAGGCGCGATCAGCAATGGGAGCGCGAAGACACCGTGACCTGTCACGCCCGCGACGGAAAAATGGATGGACGTTTTCGAGCGCTTCCGGCAAATGACATCTCGACGCTCACCGGTCGATCTGTTCCAATGAACATCTCCAATGCTGCCCATGCTGCGAAATATTCCGAAGATCGAATCGCGCGCGGCGATGGCGTCGCTTTGCGTCGGTGTGGGTCTGATGGCGCTGAAGTTCGCGGCCTATTTCATCACCGGATCGGCCGCCATCTTCTCCGACGCCCTGGAGAGCATCGTCAACGTGCTCGCAGCATCCTTCGCGATCTATTCGCTGGGGGTCGCGTATGAACCGGCCGACGAGGAGCATCCATACGGGCATGGGAAGATCGAGTTTTTGTCGGCGACGTTTGAAGGGGGGATGATCCTGCTGGCGGCGGTGGTCATCGCGATTCAGGCGATCGGGACGCTCTTCGCCGGGCACATGATCCAGCCGGGCCACCTCGACTGGGGCATGGGGTTGATGGCGATCGCGCTGGTTGCCAACGCGGGCGCGGGTACTTACCTGATTGTGTTGGGCAGACGACGACATTCCCTGCTCCTGGAAGCCGACGGTCAACATCTGCTGGCTGATGCAATCACCAGCGTGGTCGTGCTCATCGCGCTGTTGCTCGTTCGGGGAACCGGGTTGAATTGGATCGATCCGCTGGCTGCGATCGCAGTGGCGATTTATGTCGCATGGCTGGGCGGGCGGCTGCTGCGGCGAGCCTCGGCCGGATTGATGGATGAACAGGACCCCAAGGATGAGCAACTGCTGCGCGGCATCCTCGACGCGCACATGGGGCCGACGGGCAAATCGCCGCGAATCTGCGGGTATCACAAGCTGCGCCATCGCCACAGCGGGCGCTATCACTGGGTCGATTTTCACATCGAGGTTCCGAGGCTCTGGACAATTGAGCACGGCCATCGGATCGCCAGCGAGATCGAATATGAAATCGAGCAGGCGATCGTCGAGGGCAATGCGACGGCGCATGTGGAACCGTGTGACCGCCCACAGTGCGACAGTTGCCTGATGGAGAATGGCGCTGAGCATCCGGAACGGGCCACGGATGATTCACATGAGGTGTGATCGAGGGGGACGCCCGCCCTTTGGCCGGGTCGGGCAATGGCTGGTACTGAAAAATCAGTGTATTTTTGTCCGCACATCTTGAAAGTCACTGATTTCCCGTTACTTTTTGCTTTCCGTGGATGACGAGTTCAGACGTCATCCGCGGGAAGGGGCGCCTGCGGCGCGCAATGGGCGCGGCGCTGGCGGCCGGATGAGGGACAAGGCGAGCTTCGCATTCCCCCATCCAATTGGCTCCACCATCTGAAAGGAGAATCGCACATGGCCAAGTCAGCAACCTCCGGCAAGACCCTGACCAAGTCAGAAGTCGCCGCCACACTCGCCGAGCAGGTCGGCATCACCAAGAAGCAGGCGGCGTTGTTCCTGCAGGCGCAGGCGGAACTCGCCTATAAGCAGGCGAAGAACGCCTACGTCATCCCGGGCATCGGGAAGCTGGTCCTCAGCGAACGCGCCGCCCGCGAGATGGTCATGCGCTTTGGTCCCAAGGCCGGGCAGACCGTGAAGGTTCCGAAGAAAAAGGTCCTCAAGTTCCGCGTCGCCAAGGCCGCAAAGGACGCGATCCTCGGCGCCAAGAAGTAATTGGCGTCGCCCCAAATCGGCGGCGGTCAACGATTCATGGGTGGTGCATGACACGCGGCAATCGCGCGACACTGGCATCCCCGTCGATCATCGGCCGCAACGCACAACGGTCCATCGCCGCGAACCATCGGGTTCGCGGCTTTTATTTGGTTTGGCCGAAGTTTGAGGCGATTGAGTGATCTTCCTTGCGGCAACGCGAAAAAATGGAATCGACTCGTTCGTCTTACATGGTATGATTGCGGGGCCGCAGTGGTGGCGTGCGGGGGGGGAGCGGTTCGCATGGAAGGGCGGTTAATATGGCCAATCCAATTTGCGACGATATTCTCGACGAAATCGAGCACCTGGACGATGACCAGCAGGCCGAATTGTTGGACATGGTGCGACGGCGGTTGGCATTGCGGGGGCGTCAGCGCGTCATTGACGAGATTGCGCAGGCCAGAGCCCAATTCGCCGATGGCACGACCAAGCCGGCTGGCGTGGACGATCT
>CAYTAP010000146.1:0-8545 GCA_964435775.1 uncultured Tepidisphaeraceae bacterium | reverse complement strand
CGCGCCATGCTGCGTCAGGCGCCCAACATCATCCTGGTCGGTGAAATTCGAGACCTGGAAGTGGCCGAAGTCGCCATCAAGGCGGCCCTGACCGGCCACCTGGTCTTCAGCACCCTTCACACCAACGACGCCCCCGGCGCGGCGACGCGGCTGATCGACATGGGGGTCGAGCCGTATCTCGTTGCCTCGTCGCTGGAAACGGTTGTCGCCCAGCGCCTGGTGCGGCTCATCTGTCCGCATTGCAAGGAGCAGGCGCCGGAGGAGGAAGTGGAAAAGCTCAAGGGGGAGTTTGGCGAGGTGGTGCCCGATGTCATTCATCGCGGACGCGGTTGTCGCAATTGCCAGGGGACGGGATATCGCGGGCGACAGGGCGTATTTGAGATGATGCCGATCAACGATGATCTCCGCGCGCTGATCCTTGAGCGGAGCAGTTCGCGCGATCTTCGCCGGCTGGCGGTGCGGCAGGGGATGAGCAGTCTGCGTGATGATGGCTGGCGGCTGATCGGCGAGGGGAAGACAACGCCGGAGGAAGTGCTGCGGATGACCAAGAACGAGGAATTGACGGGCGGCGGGGTGGAAACGGTGGCGGCGCTCTGATTCGCGCCGGCGTGGATCCGTCGGGGACCATTGACGAAAGCGGAATCGATGTCTGTTTTTGCCTACACAGCCTTGAGCCCTGAAGGGCGTCGCACGAGCGGCACGCTCGCCGCCGAGTCGCGCGCCGCCGCCATCGCGCAGCTGGGCAACCAAGGGCTACTTCCCACGACGATCCAGGAGGCGCGCGATGCCGAAGCCGCCAGGAAAGTCAGCGCGGCCGCCGACGCCGGCGCGGCGGGCGCGCGGAAGGTCTCGTCGCGCGCGATCGAAGCGTTCACGCGTGAACTCGCCAATCTTCTGGCCGGGGGCGTTCCACTGAGCCGGGCGCTGGCGCTGCTTCGCCGCGAGGCGTCCAATGCGGCCGCCAAATCGCTGTGGAGCGAAATCCATGATGACGTGGTGGGTGGGATGTCGCTGGGGGATACGCTGGCGCGATTTCCCCGCAGCTTCTCCAGCGTCTATGTCGCGATGGTTCGCGCGGGGGAGGCCGGGGGGTTTCTCGATGTCGTGCTCAGCCAGATCGCCGAGTTCCGCACGCGCGAGCAGGACCTCATGGGCAAGGTGAAGGCCGCCATGATCTATCCGATCATCCTGGCGTTCCTCGCCATCGGCGTGCTCATTTTTCTGTTGACGTTCTTCATCCCGCGATTCAGCCCCTTGTTTTCACAATTTGGCGCCAATCTTCCCGCGCTGACGCTTTTCATCATCGCGGTGAGCAACATCATCAAGCATTACGGCCTGTTCGTCGCGGCCGGCGGGGTGATCGCGGTCGTGGCGCTGCGACGGATCATTTCCACCGCGGCCGGTCGGCGGCGGATGGAAATCATTCTGTTGTCGATCCCCATGCTGGGCAAGCTCATCGCGCACTTTGCGCTGGTGCGTTTCGCGCGGATGCTCGGGACGCTCGTGGGCGCCGGCGTGCCGCTGATCGCCTCGCTCCGCGTGGCCCGCGAGGCCATCGGCAACCAGACCCTGGCCGACACGGTGTTGCACGCCATCGAGGAAGTGCAGCGCGGCGCGCCGCTGTCCAAGGCGTTGGCGCACAGCTCGAAGCTGTTTCCGCCGTCGGTGGTGGAAATGATCGCAGTGGCCGAGGAGACCGGGCGGCTTGACAAGGAACTCTTGCGGCTGGCGACGGCGTATGAATCGGACCTTGATCGGCAGCTCCGAATGCTCGTGGCGGTGGCCGAGCCGATGATGCTCTTCATGATGGCCGGGCTGATCGGGACCGTGGTCGTCGGCATGTTGCTGCCGATCTTTAATTTGCAGGATTTGATTCATTAGGACAGTGGGCAGTAGGAAAGTGGAGTTGTGTTTTTATGGGAATGGCAATGACAAGAAACCATCGTGTTCTGATCGGAAGCAAGAGAGCGCATCCGCGGGCGTTTACGTTGATCGAGTTGCTGCTGGTGCTGGTGATCCTGGCGATATTGGCGGCGATCGTGGTGCCCAAGTTCACAGGTCGAACCGAGCAGGCGCGACAGAGCGCCGCCAAGGCGGACATCTCCAGCATGAAGGTGGCGCTGGCGGCGTTCGAAACCGACACCGGGCGATTCCCCACGACCGAGGAAGGCTTGCAGGCACTCGTGGACAAGCCCGGCGACATCCAGGGATGGGTGCGCCCCTACATCGAAAAAGTGCCGACCGATCCGTGGGGACATGCCTACATCTATCGCAACCCCGGAAGCGGCAACAAGGATTTCGACCTCTTCTCCACCGGTCCCGACGGCCACGAGGGTGGCGGGGATGACATTGAGCCGTGAGATAACCCCGTAGGGTCCGTGGTACTCCGCGGACCATCTTCGCAATGAAAGACAATGGTCCGCGGAGTACCACGGACCCTACGGGGACAATGGCTCCGGCAAGGTGATTCAGTAGATATGCCGCGACGACGCATTCCATCCTCCGCCTTTACGCTCATGGAGCTGGTCCTCGTACTGGCGATCATGACGGTTGTGGTGGCGCTGATCGCGCCGTCGCTGCGGTGGTTTGGGATTGGACGAACGAGCAGGAACGCCGCGACGCAACTTCTCACGCTCACCCATTACGCGCGGAATCAGGCGATTGCCGATGCGCGGCAATATCGTCTTAACTTCGATCCCAATGGCCAGGCCTGTTGGCTGACGGCTGACGACGGCGCCTCCTTCCAACCCGTGACGGGTGATTTCGGCAATCGCTACGATCTACCCGCCGGCATGCACATGCAGACCGATGCCCCGCAGCAGCCGGATGGGCAGTACATCGACTTTCGCCCGACGGGACGTGTCGATCCCGCGCGGATCATCCTCACGAGCCAGACCGGCGACACGATTGAAATCGCATGCCAGTCGGCCACCGAACGCTTTCGCATCCTCACGCCGGGGGAGGTGACGCCATGAGGAGGCGCCGCGCCATTCATCATCAATTGGCGCTCGCGCGCTGGCGCGCCGACGGCTTCACATTGATTGAAGTGCTCGCGGCGATGTTGCTCATCGCCATCGTGCTGCCGGCGGTGATGCAGGGGATCACGCTCAGCGTGAATGCGGGAAACGCCGCGCGGCATCGCACGGAGGCGTCGGGATTGGCGCAATCCAAGCTGGCGGAACTTGTGGCGACCGATGAGTGGCAAACTGGAGCGATGAGCGGTGATTTCAGCCCCGATTGGCCGGACTATCGCTGGGAGGCGACCGCTCAAACCTGGGGGGGGGATACGACCGGCATGGGGCTGCAGGAAATCGATCTTCGCGTGATCTGGACGGCGCGGGGGCGCGAGGACTCGGTCGAGGTTTCGACGCTCGTCCATCCGGATGCGCAATCGACAGGGGGGATGTGATGGCGCGAGCGAATCAACCTCATCCGCGCGGCTTCACCTTGCTCGAACTCGTCGTGGCGCTGGCGATGGTCGCGATCCTCGCCGGTGGATTGTATGCGAGTCTGCGGATCGCGTTTCGTGCACAGGCATCGTCCGAGCAGGCGATTGCACCGGCGCGGACGGCAGCGCTGGCGTTTGAATTGATCGGCACGGATATCCGAAACGCGCTGCCGCCGGGCAATGTGTTGGTGGGCGCGTTCGTGGGGACCGATGGCACGGATGAGCGCGGCCGGGATGGCGATGACCTGTTCTTCTACAACACCGGCGATGCCCCCGAGCATCCATCGGGCAACGGGGAGATCAAAAGCGTGGAACTGTCCGTGGAAGTGCCCGATGGATCGAATGATCATGTGCTGCTGCGCCGCGTGACCCGCAACCTGTTGTCGCAGATCGCCGTCGATCCTGACGAGGAGGTCATCTGCCGGGGCGTGGCTGGTTTCAACCTGCGCTATTACGACGGTATGCAATGGCAGGATTCATGGGATTCCAGTCAGCAGGACAATGCGCTTCCACTTGCGGTGGAAGTGACGCTGGACCTTGACCGCGCCGCGCCGCTCGATCCCAGCGAGCCGCCGACGCATCGCTATGTGCGCGTCTTCCCGATCGCCTGCTCCTCGCTCGCCCCGGCCGACGATTCGACCGAGGAGGCGGCGCCATGAGGACAATCGCGGTGGCATATTCGGGCAGGCCGCGGAGGCGCGGCGTCATTTTCATCACCGCGCTGGGCGTGACCGTCATCCTCGGCGGGTTGCTGCTGGTGTTCGCTCAGGAGATGCGGATGGAACTGCTCGCGGCGGCCAATCGCCGATCCGCCGTGCAGGCCGACGCCATCGAGCAGGCCGCCGAGCATTGGGTGCTCGCGCTGGTCGATGCCTACCCCGGCGATGCCCTGACGATCACGCAAACACCGGCCGAGGCGCTGCCCGTGGGCGATGGATATTTCTGGATCCTCCAGCCGAATCCACTCGATGCGCAGTCATGGCAATATGGAGTGAGCGATGAGTCGGCCAAGCTCAATTTGAACACCGCCACCGATGACCAACTGATGGCGTTGCCCGCGATGACGCAGGAGGCGGCCGATTCCATCGTCGCATGGCGCGGCGGTGTCATGAGCCCATCCGCCGGATCGACTATGAGTGGCGCCGACAGCACCTATTATCAAACGCTTCCCGAGCCGTACGCTTCCAAGGGCGCGCCCTTCGAAAGTGTGGGGGAATTGATGCTCGTCAAAGGCGTCACGGATCAGTTGCTACATGGTTATGACCTCAATCACAACGGCGTGCTCGATCCGTGGGAAAGCGAGGCTGGGGGCACGGGCAGTCTCTTCAACACCGCCGGTGATGATGGCCGGGGCTTTGCCGACTATGTGACCATCTACACGCTCGAACCGAACACCTCAATCGATGGCGTCCCCCGCATCAATGTGAACAGCCGCGACACGTCCAGGCTTCGCGATGCCCTCCGTAAAGTGCTGACGACAACCCGCGCCGATGAAATCATGGTGCGGATCGACGCCGCCGTGTCGGCAGGCAAAGGCGGGCGGCCGTTCGAGGACATGGGCGTGTTTTACACAACGTCGGGGATGACCCCTGACGAGTTTCAACTGATCGACGATCAATTAACGGCCACGTCCGCCAAAACACTCAAGGGAATGATCAATGTGGACACCGCCCCACGTCAGGTGCTCATGTGCCTGCCGGGGTTGGAGTCGGCGGATGCCGATGCGCTGATCGCGCAGCGGGGGGGATCGAATGCGACGGGGTTGGGATGGGTGTATGGCGCGTTGCCTGCGGGGAAGGTGTCCAGGATCGCCGGTTCAATCACCGCGCGTTCGTTTCAATACTCCGCCGACATCGTTGCCGTCAGCGGCGACGGCCGCGCCTTCAAACGCGTGCGGATCGTCGTCGATGCCACGCAAACCCCGGCGCGGATTGTCTTCCGCAAGGATGTGACGGCGCTCGGCTGGCCGCTACCAGCGGACGTGCGATCGCAATTGAGGACCGGTGGACAAGTGGTGACGCGCATGAGTGGATTTGGAATGTTTTAGAGCCGCATCGGCACGATGCCGATTGGAATCAAGGAGTCCTTTTGAGAGTAACACGGCGAAGCAAATTGCTTGGACTCACGTTCGGCGAACGCGCGCTTCTGATCGCCGAGGTGTCCGATGGAGATCGCGCCACGGTCAGGCGCGTGGGGGAGTTCGTCTTTCCGGATCAATCGACACTCGAGGAGAATGCCGCCGCATTGGGCAAGGCGCTGGGTGAATACCTGGAGCGGGAGGGATTTTCCGCGCGTGCCGCGATCGTCGGCCTGCCCGCGAGATGGCTCCTGGTGAAGTCAAAAGAGCTCCCCCCGACGGATGCGGCGACCGCCGCCAACCTCCTTCGTCTGCAGGTTGAATCCGGGGCATCGACGGGGCTTGACCTGATGTATGACTATGTTGGCGAGCCCGATGCCGCCGGCAATTCGACGGTCATGGTGGTGGGAACGCCGCAAAGCCGCATGGAGTCGGTGCAAACCTTGTGCGACGCCGCCGGCGTGAAGTTGCTGGGTATTACCGCATCCGCGCTCGCTTTGGGTGCAAGAATATCCGATCAGCGCGATGGGCTCGTTCTGGGGGTGGATGATGCCGACGCCGAGTTGATCGCGCGAAAGGACGGCGCGATCACCTTTCTTCGGCGTGTGGGATCGCCAGATCAATCGCGCTCATTCATCGGTGAACTTCGCCGCGCGATCTCCATGCTTCCACATCGCGGCGGCAATGAAGAGCTTCTCCTGTGGGATCAGACCGGCCTGGACGCCGCCGATCTGGCCAAATCCCTCGATATGCCCGTGCGCGCGGGCAACGGGGCGATGCTCAACATCAATCCGATGCCCGGCGTCAATGGCCAGGCGATGCGGCATGCCGCGTCAATCGCCGTTGCGCTGTCGGGATTCGATCCCGATGCGCGAACCATCGATTTCCTCCATTCGCGCCTGGCGCCGGTCAAGGAGCGCCGCATTCCACGCTGGGCGATCATCAGCGCGGTGGCCGCCATCGTGGTCATTGTCGCGGGGATATGGGCTTACCAGAACCTGATGAACCAACAAGCCGCCGTGGCGACCTTGCAGGCCCGGCTGGCCAGCATGCAGGGGCAGATCAAGTCGGCCGACGCGTTCGTCACAACCGTTTCGTATGCCCGTCACTGGCATGCTGAAAATCCTCGGTATCTCGCGTGTCTGAAGGATTTGTCCGCCGCGTTTCCAACCGATGGGCAGACCTATGCCGTCAGCATCATGCTTCGTGAGACGATGGCCGTCGGCCCGCGCGGCAAACCGGTCGAGACTGGAACCCTGACCGGCCAATGTTATGGAAAAACCTCCGACCAGGAGCGCGTCCAGCGCTTGCTCGAACAACTAAGGCGCAATCCCGCGTTCGAGGATGCCAAGCTCGGTGGTTCGCAGGACACCGGGCGCACGGGCGATGTGTCGTTTTCAATCACCTTCATCTACAAGCCCGCGCCGGTCGGTTCGGCCGCCGCGCCGAATAAGCGGGCGGCGCGCCCGGCATCGCATGGCTGAAGAGATTTGGGAGTCACCGTGATTTTGTCCAAGCGAGAGCGATACATTGCGATCACCGCGGCGGCTGCCATCGGGCTGCTGTTGCTCGATCAATTGATCCTGACGCCGTATCAAAAGCTGCGGGATTCGGTCGAGGTGGATCATGCCAAGGCCGTCAACGATTTGGCGCAGGCGGACCTGCTCTTTTCCCAGCAGCGCAAGCTTCGAGGGGTGTGGAACCAAATTCTCGGCGGAGGATTGCAGACGGATGTATCGGCCGCGGAAAGCCAGGCGATGCGCGCGATCCTTGATTGGACGCGAAACGCCGGCGTCAAGCTGGTGGCGATGACGCCCGAACGCACGGTTCAACAGGATCAATTCCGCGTGATCAGTTTGTCCCTGAAAGTGAGCGGCCCGATGGCGGCGATCTCGCGTCTCACCTGGGCGATGGAGAGCGCGACGATTCCGGTCCGGCTTACGGAGATGCGCATCAATGCCGCGCGCGAAGGCGTGGATGACCTGTCGGCGCAATTGAACGTCTCAACGCTTTGTCTTGTGTCGGAAACGCCAGCGCCTTCGGCGGCGACCGCGCATTGACTGTGGAGTGAAGTTCATGAAAACCAGAACGAAAGCCGTTGTCATGCCCGCGGTCGTCATCATGGCGATGATGTCGGCGGGCGCGGCGCCGGCCACCCATCCGGCATCATCAGCACCCATGACACGGGCAGCGGAGCCGCCGCGCGAGTCATCCGATTTTCGCGCGCGCCCACTTCCTCAAGAATATGCTCCATTGCTGACTCACAGCATTTTCGTCAAGGGTCGCCAGAGGACGCCATCTTCCGACACCCCCCGCACACCGGTGGCCACAAGCATCTCCACCCCCCAGCAGCGCCTGGTCTTCAGTGGAATCACGATCGTCGATGGCCGTCCGCAGGCGTTTGTGGAGGATACCGCCACGGGCAACGTGTCGGCACTGAAGGATGGCGATGCGATTGCCGGTGGAATCGTCCAGAACATCACCTTCGATGGCTTTGATTATGTCGTCGCGGACAACGTCACGCATGTGGCCATCGGGCAGAATCTCACTGGCGCGGCGGCGTCCGTGGGCAACACCCCGACGGCTGGCGCCTCGCCCTCCACGACAAGCGGCGCCGGCGGCACCGATGACATTTTGAAGCGCCTCCGCGAACGGCGACTCCAGGAGTCCGGCGGCAAATGAGGCGGCCGATTGTTCCACGAGATCGCAAACAACCCTGATGACGAATCATTTACGAGAGAAAACCATGACGCACTCCACACTCAAGATGATCCTGCTGGTCCCGGCGCTGCTTGCCGTTGAATCGATGGGCTTTGCGGCCATGCCAACGACCGAACCAATCACAACACCGACCACCTCTCCAACGACGATGGTTGCAGTCGTCCCAACCACGGCCACGACCCAGCCCACCACCGACGAAGATGAGCAAACCGCGCTCACCGTCTCCCCCACGACGCAAATCTCCTTGAACTTCAAGGATGCGCCGATTGATGCGGTTCTCGAACATCTCTCGGCCGCCG
>CAYTAP010000145.1:0-8861 GCA_964435775.1 uncultured Tepidisphaeraceae bacterium | reverse complement strand
CAACCATGTTCACGGAGGATTTGCGTCTTGTGCTCGTCGAAGTAATGCGCGGTGTTGGGGGCATCGCTGTAGTGATACATGAGCCCCTGGCAGACTTGCCCGGCGAGCAGCCCGATGAGCAATCCCGCGAGCAGCCGGACACGCAGCCAACTGCGGACAAGCTGCGAGGCGCTCCAGAGAACGACCATCGCCGCGATGAAATGGGATGCGCTCGTCGCTGCGATGAACCGATCCCCCGACCAGAGAACGCTCACGCCCGCCCACGCCGCCAGGAGCGCCATCAGGGCGTGGCTCCAGTTCAGTTGCAGGCGGTAGGTGGGGTCGAGGGTGCGCTTGAGAAGGATGAGCATCGCCGGCACGCAGCAGAGCAGGTCCATCGCCAGCGAGGTGGTCGGCCCCGCGCTGCGCACTGTTGCGCCGGCGTCGCGGTCGGATTCGAAGGTCATCGCGCGGGCCAGGACAAGGCACAGGAGCAGCACGAAGGCGACCGTGGTCAGCCACTTCCACGGATCGCGCGCATCGCCAGAATGCGGGCGGTGCGCATCGATGCCTTCGTGATGGGTCGAGTGGTGCGTGCTCATGGCTTGGCGTCCGATGAAATCGTGGTTGATGATGAAGACGCCGATGGGGAGGGTGATGTGGTTATCGGCAGGGGGTGTTGTTCAAGCAGCGCGACGACGCCGAGGATCAGCAGGGTTTGTGCGAAGATCAGCCAGGCGTTGAAGCCGCTGGTGACATTCGGCAGGAGGATGGCGGCGATGGCGGTGGCGGCGGTGATCAGATAGAGGCAAAGGACGGCCGTCCGGCGCGACATCCCACGGGCGACAAGTCGATGACTGAAGTGGTTGTTGTCCCCCACGAACGGGCTTTTTCCGCGAGCCAGGCGGATCAGGCTGACGACGATCAGATCATAGAGAGGCACCGCCATCACAATGACCGGTGCCAGGAGCGAGTACCATCCCCCGGCGAGCGTTTGCGTCGGATTGAGGAACGTTGTCCGCACAGTCAAAACGCCCAGGACAAATCCGATGACAAGACTGCCGCAGTCGCCCATGAAGATGCTCGCAGGGGGAAAGTTGAAACAGAGAAACGCCAGCAATGCGCCCAGGAGCAGTGCGAGATTGGCCGCGACGAACCATTGCCCGATCTGGAGCGCCGTGATGAGAAACGCGATGGTGCAGACGGCGGCGATCCCCGCCGACAGGCCGTCCATGTTGTCCAGGAAATTGAAGGCGTTGGTGATGGCGCTGATCCAGAGGACGGTGATGATGATCGAGGGGATCGTGCCCAGCGCGGTGAGGATTCGCAATTCCCGAAACTCGATGACGAGCAGCGTGACGACGAGGAGCTGGATGAACAACTTGAGATACGGCCCCAGCGGCTTGTGATCGTCGAACAGCCCGAGCAGGTGCATGGCGAACATGGCGATGAGAAAAGCGGCGGCGAGGGGCGTTTGCCGCGCAATGCCATCGAGGTAAGCCGGGTCGATGCCGGTCAGGCGCGCAATGAACGGTTTGCCGAAAGCGACCGCGAGCAGCACCGCGAGCATGGGAAGCGCCACACCGAGGAAAATCCCCACGCCGCCCAGGAGCGGACGGGGGTTGTGGTGGGCCTTGTGCCCGCCGGGCTTATCGACGAATCCGAAGCGCGGCGCGACGCGTTTCATCGACCACGTGGTGCACCACGACAGGACAAACGCGCCGACGGCCAGGAGAAGGATCAACGGGGTCATCAAGGTGTCAATAGGATACCGGTTGAGCCGCCCGCGGGCCAAATACCGGCCTGTTGCAGGCGGTGTCATTTGGCGTTTGGCGGCGAGGGTGGGGCGGGCTTGATGACCCGTGCGGGAACGCCCACGACGGTGGCATGCGCCGGCACATCGTTAATGACCACCGCGCCCGCGCCGACGGTGGCTTCCTCCCCGATGTGAAGACAGGGAAGAATCGTGGCGTTCAATCCGATCAGCGCGCCGGATCCAACGCTCACCCGCCCGGCGAGGACGGCGGCGGGGGCGATGTGGACGCCGGGTGCGAGAAGGCATTCATGATCCACCACCGCATTGGTGTTGATGATGACCGAATCGGACAGGCGCACCGACGTGCTGACGACCGCGCCGGCGGCGATGACGATGTTGCGCCCCAGGATGACGTTGGGGGAAAGGACTGCCGACGGGTGAATGGCGTTGATCAGCTCAAAGCCGCCGCCCTGTTCAACAAGCTGGGCATACTGAAGCCGGGTGCGGTTGTCGCCGATGCCGACGATGAGTCCCTTGATCTTTTGCCGTCGCAGCTTGGGCAATTGGTTGACTGGGCCGAGCACTTTCAGCCCGTCCACCCATTGACCTTCAAGGGCGGGGTCGGCGTCGAGGAACCCGACGGCGCGATGTGCTCCTTCGGCGCGCAAGATATCCAATACGACCCGCCCATGCCCGCCGGCGCCGATGATGACCACGTCCATGAGGGTATTATCGGACGATCGGGCGAAATGCGATAGCTCGTTGACCATCGCGGGAACTTTGTAGGGTCCGCACCCCGTGCGGACCATTTTGCGCTGCCCTCGGATGGTCCGCACGGGGTGCGGACCCTACGGATGCTTTCGTGGTGGCAGCAGCCCACGAAGCAGGCCGTGGGAATGCGAACACCGCTTACGGAAGCGATCGCTGAAAAAAGGCAAGCCAGTTGCCCCCCATGATGCCGTGGATGTCGGCGTCGGAGAAATCGGCGGCCGCGAGCGCGTCGGCGAGGCGCGGCAGGTCGGCGGAGGTGGCGATTTCGACGGGGATCTGATTGCGTCCGAAGCCGCCGTCCATGTCGGTGCCGATGCCGACCCGCCGGGCGTCGCCGGCGAGGTCGCATAGGTGGCGGATGTGGGCGATGAGGTCGGCGAGGGTGGCGCGACGATGGCCGGCCTGATCGGGGGGAAGGAGAAACTTGTCGTAGAAGTTGATGCCGATGACCGCATCGCGCCGCAGCAGGGCGCGGATCATCTCATCAGAGAGTTGCCGGTCGGTCGGGACGATTGCGCGGCAATTGGAATGCGACGCCATGACCGGACCCTCGGTCAGATCGAGCAATTGCCAAAACGACTCCTCGGCCAAATGCGAGACATCATGAATCAGGTGATGGTGGTCAAGGCGGGGGATCAGCTTGATCCCATCGGGTGTGAGCGGGCCGGGCGCGCCGGTGCCGCCGGCGTAGCGGGTTTGCCGCCATGCCAGACCGATAGCGCGCATGCCCATTTCGACAAATTGATCGACATCGGAGTGGTTTCGGATCGGATCGGCGCCTTCCATCAGGAGGATCGAACGGATCGGCGCAGGGGCGGCAGGCGGCGGCAATGGCGAGAGGATATCGGGCTTTGTCGCTTTGAGCGCTTTGGGCGCGATCTTTGAGGCAACGGGCAATTCGCCGGCGGCGGTGATCGGCGACATCGTGCCGATGGCGAATTGGCGTTGATACCAGCGGAACTGCCTCATGGCCTGGGCATGCGCCTCGTCGGCGGTGCGATAGCCGCTGGAGGAATCACCCGCGCCGGCCGGTTCGCAAAAGATCGTCGCGCAGATCAGATCGACGCCGCCTTTTCGCAAATCGGGCAGACCGACCGATGGGATGCCGTCGGCGTCGGTGCGCTGCTCGTTGGCCGGGAGAACGACATCCCTCCCGCGCAAGGCGTTGTACGCCAGATCAAGATGGGCATCGACGATGAGCATGGGCGAGCCGCGGGACGGGCTGATCAGGATTGCTTGGCCTTTTCCTTGATCGATTCAGCTTTCTGCCGCGCCTCAAGCCCGGCGGGATCCTTGGGGTTGTCGGCCGCGACGCGCGAGTAAAGCGACAGCGCTTCCTTGGGTTGCCCGATTTCGCTCAGGATGTCGGCGGTGCGGAGGAGCGACACGGCGACCTGATGCTTGTTGTCGAGGGATTCAAAATCAGCGACCACCCGCATGTACGCCAGCGCCGCGTCCATCATCGCATTCTTGTCGGATTTGTCCGCCAGGTGCTGCTTGCATTCGGCGATGACGAACAGGGCGTCGGCCTGCTGCTTGGGATCCACAAATACTCCGCGGTTCTCCTGGATCAGCGCCAGCGCTTTGTCGTATCGCTTGGCATCAAGCTCGATCTGCGCCTTGCCCAGCTTGACGGCGGCCAAGGTTTGCGGGGATGCGCCGCCGAGGGATGCCAGACGATCCGCGGCATCGAGCGCCTTGGCCGAATCCCCCTTGGCTCGATAGACATCGAGCAGGAAGGTGTAGATCGCGGCCTTTTGGTCGTTGTTCAAACCTTGAGCGGCGGCGGCCTGCTCGGCCTGGCTGGCGGCGGCTTCAAGGTAGGGGCTCTTGGCGTCGGGCACGGAGGGCTTGAGCTGGGTCGCCAGCGCGGGATCCGTGGCGACCAGCGACAGGTAAGCCGTCGTCGCCGCGTCAAAGCGATGTGCCTTGTTGGCCGACTGAAGAAGCCGGACATCCGCCCAGTTTTTCAACCAATCCTTGGTCGTTGCACGGACGGTCTTGAGATACCCATCGACCGCGGCCGACCAGTCCTCCTTGACGAACGCCTCCTCGGCTGCGTTGAGCGCCGGTTCGCCGTCCACTTCGATCTGCGTGATGTCCGCCACGCTCTTGCGGGTTTCGCGGGCGGCGGTGCGATAGACGAGGTTGCCGCTGTCGATCTTTTCAATCGTGACGTTGGGATACTTCAGCGGATTCCCGCCGCCTGAACTGATCCAGACGGCATCCGCCATGACGGCGGCGGGGAAAAGAAAAGCGCCGAGCAGGGCATAGACGATAGGTCGGGGGGAGCGTTTCATGGGGTTAATCCTTTTATGGCGCGGCGTCTATCATCAGGCGGTTGCGGCATCGATCCACCACTAAGGCCGCGTTGGAGGCGAACGCTGCGGGCGACTGTCGCCGCCCAATGACGATCCGAGTACCACCGGAGGGACTCGAACCCTCAAGCCTTGCGGCACTGCGTCCTAAGCGCAGCGCGTATGCCAATTCCGCCACGGTGGCAAGGCACATCGATTAAGACGCATAGGATTATAGCAAAACCGCCGGCAGCGGCCAGCCGGTTTTGATCGGAGCCCGATATTGGCGCGCAGGCAATTTTTGTGGCCGTGCACGAATTGGAGGGCGTTGCTCCCGCAACGCTGTGGCGTTGCGGGAGCAACGCCCTCCAATTGCTTTCGACACCTTGCCAGGAGGATCGGTGGCGCCCGTCGTTCAACGATACCCCGGCAGAAAGTCCTTCTCGGCCTCGAACAGTTCATTGGTCATGTCGCGGATTTGCTGCGGCGTGCAGACCGCGCTCGTCAATGGATCGAGCATCAGGGCATGGATCGCCGCCTCCCGGCTCCGCTCGATGCACGCGGTCGCGCCCAGGTCGAACATCCGCATGTTGCTGTCGCACAGCGCCGCCATCTGAGGCGGGAGCGCGCCATGGCGGGTTGGATGAATGCCATTGCGATCGACCATGCACGCCACTTCCACACACCCGTCGGCCGGAAGGTTGGTGATGAGCTGCCCGCGCCCGCTGCCATCGCTATTGATCACATTGCCGTGAATGCGGACCGGCGAATCCTTCTCGCGGGCCTCGATGATCCACGAGGCGTATTCGTAGGATCGGTTCCAGCCGACGGGCTTTTCCCCTTTCACCATCGCCAGCCGCTCGGCGTCGGCATTGGCGCGCCACTGCGGCCAATTCGACGCGTAAAACCGGCTCCCGCCGCAATAGCCCGGCCGACAATACTTCTCCAACGCAGCCTTGTTCTTGCGGTAGTAGGGGAGATATTCGCTCAGATGTCCGCTGCTTTCGGTGATGAACGCGCCGAATTGCAGCATCATGTCCTTTCGCACCAAATCCGGCCGATCCTTTTCCGATTCATCCACAACGCCCGTGGCAAGTTCCTCCTTCGCCATTGCCATGAGTTGCGGGTAGAGGCTTTTGCCGGCGTGCTCAAGCGTCGTGAACCACGCCATGTGGTTGATCCCCGCGCATTCCCATGTCATCTCATCAAACGGCACGCCTGCCCGCGTCGCCAGCAAACGCGACGTGTGCTGCACGCTGTGGCACAACCCCACGACCTTCATGTGCGGCACCGCCCGACCGGCCGCCAGGACGAGCATCGCCATCGGGTTTGTGTAATTGAGGACGATGGCATTGGGGCAGAGTTCGGCCGCATCGCGGAGGATGTCCAGGAACACGGGAATCGTTCGCAGGCTCTTGAACAGCCCGCCCGGGCCGATCGTGTCGCCGATGCACTGATCGATCCCGTATTTCAGCGGGATGTCATTGTCCCAGCGCACGCAATCAATGCCGCTGACCTCGATGCAGTTGACGATGTAATCGCTGCCGGGCAGGGCCTGACGCCGATCCGTGTGAGCGCTGAGCTTCCAGCACTCCTCAAGTCCTTCCTGGCGGATGAGGCGATTGATGACCTGCGCCATCGTGTTCAATCGATCCGCCGCCACATCGACCAGCGCGATGTGTCCGCCTTTCGATCCCTCGATCTTCAGCACGTCGTTGATGAGGCGCGGTGTGAAACCGCTTCCAGCGCCCAGCATGGTAATGCGGAGCGGGCGGGTCATCTTCCCCGGCAGGGCGGCGGGGTTTTCCATGTCCATCGTGTGCGCGGCGTGGCCCTTGGCATTCGCGGCGGTTGCGGTTGCCCGCTCACGGATGGCGCGGATGGGTTTCGGTTCGGTTGTTGCGATCGTCATCATTTCTCCTGTGGTTTGATTGTGATGTTCTCGGCGGTGTCGGTCGTCACGACCAGCTTGCCGGTGTATGGGCCCGGATTGACCATCTGGTTGTTTTCCACCGTCACATCCTTCGATTGGGTGATCCAGATCGTCGCCGAGGGGTCGATCCCGAAATTGCCGCCGTGGCCGCCTTCGGTTTCATGGGCATCGACAAACTTATTGCCCCGCACGAGGACGCCGGTTGAGGAGGTGATCTCGATGTTCACGCCGACGGTATTCTTGATCGTGTTGTTCTCGATCGTGATGTTTTGATGCCCACCGGCCGGTCCGGGACCCTCGCTGCACAGCGTGATCGCCCCGGCCTGCACCATGCCCGCGTTCATCGCGCCGTGGCCGATGTCCCGAAGCACGTTGTCGCGGATCACGACGTTGTGGCAATAGTTCGCCTCCAGCCAGAAGCGCGACTCGGCGCAGAGCACGATGCCCGCCAGCGTCGCATGCTCAATCGTGTTGTGCGTGATCAAGCCATCGGATGCCTTGACGAGAATTCCGCGGGCCCGCGTGTTGCGAATCGTGTTGTTCTCAACCACAAAGCCGCTGCCCGTGCGGTCATGGCTGGCGACGAGCCACCCTTCGGACAGACCCAGCGAATGGTCGAGCTCGATCCTGAACGACTGCTTCCAGAATGAACTGGCCAGGCGAAGGTCCGGGAAATACTTCAACTGCACCGCCCGGGCATCGGGCGCCTGATCGGCCGGAATCGGTTCAATCGAAATGATCCGCGCATCGGGCGTCGTCTGTCCCTTGGCGCTCATCCCATTGAGCCGATCACCCACCTTGAACTCCAGCTCGCGCTTGGGGCTGACGATCAGCGACTTTCCCTCGGCCGCGACAACCAGCGCCGCATCGCCATGAATGGCCACCGCGTCATCCCCCATCGAATCGAGCACGCAGTTCTCGATGCGCGGTCCCGGCGACGCCGAACGACTGTGGATCCCATCCGCCTGGCTCGAGAGCAGCGGAGCCGCCGTCGCCCCGGGCGGCGGCGCTCCCGGCACGATGTGGCATCCGATGTAGCTGTTGCCGCCTCCATTGACCTCGAACACGCCAAAGCTGGTGGAGGCATGAAGGGTGACATTCTTAAACGTGCAATTCCGCCCGTTACTCACAAAAATGCCGTGCGGGGTGATTGTCTTGCGGGTCAGCGCGACAAGGTCGCCGACGGCCGCCGTGTCCACCATTGGATTGGACCAGGACAACCGCACGAGACCATTTTCGCGTGGCGCGACCGTCACCCCAAAGCGCGTCCACGCGCCGGGCTTCACGAGCCGCGTCGCGGGGTCATACAAGATGCCGCGTCGTCCCTTGTCCGCCTCGGCGGCGGGGTATCCCGCGTCAAGTTTCATCTCCAGCCATGTGTGATCGTCGGCCAGCGCCACGACCACCCCCTGCGTGAAGGGCAGCGGGTCATAGTCGATCGTCAACCCCTGGATCGTCAGTCCGGTCGAATCGTCAATCCGCAGCGCTTGATCCATGCTTGTGCAGACCATCGTCACGCCATCGGCGATGATCGAGAGGTCCTTGGCATTTTTGATCAGCACATGCGGCCGCCCCGGTCGCGGCGGCGCGACGCGGTAGACGCCCGGTGGGATCACCAGTTGCTTCTCCCCCGCCGCCAGCGCTGCGTCGATTCTTTCCTGCAATTCATTGGCTGCCCTTGCCGGGGCGATCATCATCGCCAGGGCGCAGACGCTCATCGCAAGCCGTTTCATTGAAAAGCTCATGGTCAGTCCTCTTGTGTTGCCGAAGGTGAATCGGTTTCCGTGTGAATCAGTTGCCGGGAAGCTGTCGCGCCCACAGCCGCGCCGATGGGTTGGCGTAAATGTCCGATGCCGCGGTCAACGCCGCGTGACCATCCACGAAAAGGCACGCGACGAACTTGCCGTGCGTGTATTCGCCGTTGCCGTAGCGATAGTATTTCGGGTCCACGTACTCGTCGTACGGGTAGATCGTCGCGCTGGTGTTGGACCATTGGAGGTTGGCGTCGATTGTGCTCGGCGACAGCCGCTCGGTCAGGAAAATGCACTCGCTCGACCGCTTGACCTGCGTCACCTTGATCCCCTCCATCACGATGGACGCGCCGGGATTGTACTGGCTGTACATC
>CAYTAP010000144.1:986-8872 GCA_964435775.1 uncultured Tepidisphaeraceae bacterium | reverse complement strand
CGACTCCCCGGCACGCCTCGCTGATCGGCGTGCGCTTGACGAACAACCGCTCCCAGATGAACTCCGCCTGCTGGCGTTTGCTCCATCGCCAGAACGCCGCCACCTCCGCGTCGCCCCGCCCGGTCGTGCGAAAGACCTCCGCGATCAGGTAGTGATACGTCAACAGTTCATCGATCCCCCACAACATGCACCCCGTCGGATCATCACTCCCGCTCCCCTTGGCCAGCGGCGTCCCAAACGCCGGTGGATACAGATGCGTGTGTAGATCAAACACCGGCTGGCTCGCCACCGCTTGCCCCACCACCATTTCCATCTGTCCGACATCCATCTGAAACTCCTTGCCATGTCGCCCGCCACACGCCCCGCTTGTTCAACTATATCGTGCCGTCGGGCGAATGGTGAAGAGATTGCCGATTTATGATGGATCGCACGCGACGGCCGGGCTACACTCAAGTTGCGTAAGGCATTGGAAATCGTCTGGATGCCTTGAAAACCAGAAATATTCGCGCCACGCATCCGTATTTTTGATCTTCCGGACGGAAGGGCGGGACTTTCCCGGACAACGAGGTGACCAACATGCACGCCCCGCGAAAACTATTGGTCATGGCTCTCGCTGGTTGTTTCCTCGCCGTCGTGTCGCTGCGCGCGGATGTGATTCACCTCAAGGATGGCACGCAGATCGAAGGGGACGTCCGCAAAGCCGATGGCGGCTGGCGGGTGACGATCCCCGGCGGCGCATCACAATTCCTGCCCGGAGAAAAGGTCGCGTCCATCGAACTCAAGAGCAAGACGCCCGGCCCGGACGCCGCCGACTCACGTCTGGCGTCGCTCCGGCGAGCGGTGGAGCATCTCGACAGCATCCCCGCAGTCCTCAAACGCTACGAACAATTCATCGATCAGAATAAAAACACCCCGGCCGTCGCCGACGCGAAGGCGGACATCGCGCTGTGGCAACAGCGTCAGTCGGCCGGCATGGTGAAATATGGTTCGCAATGGGTGACGCCCGCCGAGCGCGATGAGCTGGCCGCCAAGGCATACGAGGTGACCGGCGACGCGCGTCAGCTCATCAAGCAAGGGAGGCTCAAGGAAGCCGATGCCCTGCTCGTCAAGGTGCTTGCCGCCGATGCGAAAAACGTCTCGGCGCTATACCTCAAGGGAACGATCGCGCTGCGTCAGGATCAATTGCCCGCCGCCCGCAAGAGCTTTGAAGCCACCGATGCCCTGGCGCCCAATCACGCCCCCACGCTCAACAACCTCGGCGTGATCCTCTGGCGGCAAAACCAATTCGTCGCCTCCATCAACGCGTACAACCAGGCGATGATCGCCTCTCCCGGAGATCAGCGGATTCTTAACAACGTCGCCGAGGCTTTGCATGCCCTGTCGCCGAAGGATCAATCCGCCGCGGTCGTCAAGCGTGCGTCCAGTCGGTTTCAGTCACAGGATCATGACCTGGCGCAAAAGCTCGCGGCCAGCGGATGGTATCGCTGGGGCGCGACCTGGGTGACGGCGGCGCAGCTTGAGCAACTGAAAGAGGCCGAGAAGCAGATCAAGACCAAGCTCGATGCCCTCGCCGGCGATTTTCAATCGGTGCAATCGAAGATCGCGGAGATTGATTCATCCATCGATTCCAACAACCGCGCCCTGCGCAACATCGAGGCGAGCAGCTATGTGCAGGATGCGATGGGCAACATCTTCCGCATCGGGTACCCGCAGGTCTATTTCGACATCCAGCGCGATACGACCGGCTTGCAGAACAAACGACTGCTGGAGGTGCGCAAGCTTGATCAGCTCCGAAAACAGGCGGCAGTCATCCAACAGCAACTGCCCGTTCCCCGGTACACCGGCATTCAGCGCCCCATCGGCGTCGAAGGCACGCCGCTGGGCAAGGGGCTTCTCGCCAGCCATACCGAGCCGGACGCAATCCCCACCACCCAACCAGCGCCCCCGCCGCACACTGCAACCAATCCGACCGATGCGCCCTCCGCGACCACAGGTCCAACCACGCAACCGGCATCGCATTTACGACCACTCCGCCCGCCACGGCGGGCAAACGCCGGAGAATTGTTGAACGTTTGTCCTTCCCCCCCATCGCCGGTACGCTCGGGCGAATGTTTACCGGAATCATCGAGCGAACACTGCGTGTGATCGGCGCCACCGACGGGCCGAAGTTCCGTCGGCTGACGCTGCCCAACCCATGGAACGACATTAAGATCGGGGAATCCATCGCCATCAACGGCTGCTGTCTGACCGTCGCGGAATTGATCGGCGGGGAGCTGGCGTTTGATGTCGTCCAGGAAACACTCGAGCTGACCAACCTAGGCGAGCTTCAAGGCGGCGATGAGGTGCATGTCGAGCGCTCGCTTCGCGTCGGGGATCGCCTCGACGGGCACTTCGTGCAGGGGCACATCGATGGAAAGGCGATTATGCTCGAACAGGTCGCCGACGAACGGGAATGGCGGCTGATGCTTGAAGCGCCCGATGCGCTGACGAAATATCTGTCACCCAAAGGCTCGGTGACGCTCGACGGCGTCGCCTTGACGATCGCCCGCGTGCACGGCAACCAGTTCGAGGTTGCACTCATCCCCACCACGGTGAATCTCACCGCGCTCACACGCCGACCCATCGGCTGGCCATTCAACCTCGAATGCGACATTCTCGCCAAGACCGTCGTGCATTACATGGAAGCCAGGCGGCAATGAAAGTCCGATATGAAATGATTCTGTTGAAATGCTCCGAACGCTTTACCGTAGGGTCCGTGGTACTCCGCGGACCATTGCTGCGATGGAAGCATTGGTCCGCGGGGTACCACGGACCCTACGAATGCGCGTTGTTGACGGAATTGAACAACACGCCGATTGTGTCGAAGATAAGATAGAGACATGGACCAACGCCCCACCATCGCGATCAGCATGGGCGAACCGGCCGGCATCGGACCGGAGGTGATCGTCAAGGCGCTGGCCGACCCGATCCTTCGGCATCGCGCCCGCTACATCATCTATGGGATGAATGAGCTGCTGCACTACGCCGCCGACCTGGCGGAGTTTGATGTCTTCTGGTGGCGCGATCAATTCAACGGACGCCTTCGCGCCTACCCCCATGACGTCGTCGTCGTGGACTATGACCAATACTCAATCCTGAGCAACGCCCAGCGCGCGCCCAGCAAGCTTGGCGGCGAAGCCTCGATGCGTTTCTGTGTCGATGCCATCGAAGCGGCCAGGCGCAACATCGTCGATGCGGTGGTCACCGCGCCGATCGCCAAGGAAAGCTGGAAGCTCGCGGGATATGGCTATCCCGGCCATACGGAATTGCTCGCCGAAAAGACCGGAGCGCGCCGCCACGCGATGATGTTCGCCGGCGGACCGCTGAAGGTGGTCCTCGCGACGGTACACATTCCCCTCAACGGCCTGTGGGGAAAGCTGAACATCGGCGCGGTGTTTCATCCGATTGAACTGGTCCACCAGGCGCTCGTCGAATCGTTCGACATCCCCAAGCCGCGGATCGCCGTCTGCGGATTGAATCCCCATGCCTCCGAACATGGCCAGTTCGGCGATGAGGAGGAGCGGATCATCTCCCCGGCGATTCTCATGGCGCGGGACCAGGGGATCGACGCGACCGGCCCGTACCCGGCGGACACCGTCTTCCTCGCCGCCCGCGATGGGAAGTTCGACGCGGTGGTGGCGATGTACCATGACCAGGGGCTCATTCCCGTGAAGCTGCTCGCGTTCGATCAAGCCGTCAACCTCACGATCGGCCTGCCGATCATCCGGACCAGCCCCGACCATGGCACCGCGTTCGACATCGTTGGAAAAAACCGCGCCAACCCCGGCTCGATGCGCGCGGCGATTGAGATGGCGATTGACCTGGCCATTCGCCAATTGGCGCGCAAACAGGTCGAATCCTCAGGGAATGTTTGAGATGCACGAGATGAACATCGCAAACGCCCTGGCCTGCGTTTGAAGGCGCGACGCCAGCGCATCATCCTTCAATCCCCCCTGCTCATCGAAATGCTCCCTCACCCTGGAGATGAAGACACGCTCGGGGAAGGTGAAGGCGTTGCGATAGCCGAAAACCATCTGCAACTGCTCGACCGACCGCAGGCCGCCGAAGCGGCCGTCCGATTCGCCCACGAATGCAACGGGCTTGCGCGCGAAACTCTCGGGGAATTTGAGCATGTCGATGAAATACTTCAGCACGCCGGGGAATGACCCGTTGTACTCCGGCGTGACGACGTGCAGCCCCGCGCACTGAAGCACGCTTTCCTGCACAGCCTTGAACGCCGCCGGTTTTTCCTTGTAAACATGAGGGGAAAACAGCTCCATCGGAAGATCGCACAGGTCATAAATGTGGGAGATAACCTTGAGCTCGTCATAATAACCCTTGAGCACCCGCGCGACGCGCAACGCATGGGAGCCCGGGCGATTGGTCCCGCTGATGATCATGATCGGACCTGATGTCATAAGCGCAACCTTCCGAGCAAAACAGATCGACACAAACCGATCGCCTGACCCCGCCACATCATCCTACAGCCGCACCCGGCTTGCGCGCTTCGGACCGAGCGCCTCGAGCAATTCCTCATAGAGTAGCGGATACGCCGCCCCAAGTCGTCGCTCCAGGTCGGCCGGATCACCGGCCGGGTCGATGGGCAATCCATAAATCGACGCATAGACCGTGCGCTTGAAGGGAAGCCACGCGGACAAGCGTCGATAGGCGCCCGTCCCGATGATGACGCACGGGATGATCGGCACGCCCGCCCGCTGCGCCAACCGCGCCACGCCGGGTCGAATCTTGCCCCCCTGAAGAACGGATGAATCCGGCCGGCGAAACTGCCCCTCGGGAAACATGACCACCGCCCTGCCCTTCTCCAGCCGCTGAAGCACCGTGCGAATCGCGTCGGCGTTGGGGTGAGCGCGGTTGAGCGGAAACGCCCCCATCGATGAAAAAAACCATGCGACAAGTCGGTTCTGAAACAGCTCCGTGATGCTCACAAAATCCAGCACGCGCGGAACCATGTCGATGAGACACGGCACATCGTACGGGCTGAGGTGATTGGGTGCGAGGATGAAGGCGCCCTGGCGCGGGATGCGATCGCGATGAACGATCAATCGCGTGCCCGTCCCATGAAACGCCGACCACCCCAGGACGTGAACGATTTTATAAAACCAGTCGGCCATGAGTCTCGCATCGCCCGGGAACGTTTTGTCCTTTGCCTGCGCAAGGTCACGGCACAATGGAATCATCCAGGTTGTACGTCTCCAGCGTCTGGGCATACAGGCGCTGGTACTCCGCGCCCAGTTCGACGGCCAATTGCCGGCGCGCCTCCCGCCGCGTGGTCACAATCTTCGGCGGATGAATCATCCGATCCCCAAACGCAATCCACAGCCTCCCGCGCCGAAAGGGAAGCCACGGACCGACATGATTGAGCTTCTCGGACCCGATCACCACGCAGGGCAGGATCGGCATGCCCGTGTACAACGACACAGAGCAAACGCCCTGCTTGAACGCCCCGCCACGCATGACGCTGTTCGCCCCTTGCGCCACGCCGCCTTCGGGGAAGATCCCGACGCAGCGGCCGCGCCCCAATCGATGAATGGCGGTGCGTATGGAACTATGTCCCGGGCGCTGACGATTCACCGGAAACGCGTCGGCGAGTCGCATGAATGCCCTGGCCAGCGGATTGCCGAACATCTCGATGCGCGCCATCCAATCCACCTTGCGACGGAGGATGACGCTGAGGATGAACGGTTCGAGGTTGGATACATGCGTGGGCGCGAGCAGAAACGGCTCGGGGCGCTCGGCCGCGCTGCGGCGAAGCACCTCGACCCGGAGCGTCTGAATGAAAACGAATTGACCGGTCGCGCGGCCAACCCGATATAATAGGGCGCCCATGAGAGGAGTTTTTTATAGCGAAGGATGCAACGCCTGTCACGCTGACGCAAAGCCAATGACCGGCGTCCAGGGCAACCCCATTCACCATCAATCGGTTGGCGCATAGGGTCCGCGGCACCCCGCGAACCTTTCGTGCCGGGCGGCTCACAGTGCCTTGACGATATCAACCGTCGCCTTGCTCTTGTTGAGCGTGTAAAAGTGCAGCCCATCGATGTTGTTGAACATCAGGTCGCGGCATTGCAGTTGGGCATACTCCACACCGGCGCGGTGCACCGCCTCGGGATCGCTTTCGATCGCTTCAAGCTTCGTCAGCAGCCGCTGGGGAATCTTCGCGCCGCACATGGAGACAAACCGCTTGATCTGCGCGACGTTGGTGATTGGCATGATCCCCGCGATGATCGGAACGTTGATCCCCATCGCGCGGGCCTGATCGCGGAAGCGGTATAGGTCGGCGTTGTCAAAGAAAAGCTGCGTGACGACGAAGCACGCGCCGGCGTCGATCTTCTTTTTCAGATTCTCCAGGTCGCGCGTCTTGTTGAGGCACTGGGGATGTCCCTCGGGATATCCCGCGACCCCGACACAAAAATCCTGGCGCGTTTTGATGTACGCCGCCAGCTCGTTGGCATATCCAAAGCCCCCTTCGGTGGCGGTGAACGTCGCCTGCCCCGCCTGCGGATCGCCCCGAAGCGCCAGGACATTCCGCACGCCGGCTTTCCAGAAATCATCCAGGATCTGCCCGATCTGGTCGGCGGTGTGCCCGACGCATGTCAGATGCGCCATCGCGTTCATCCGCGCTTCGCGCTGAATCCGTTCGACGAGGCTGACGGTTTTCTGCCGCGTCGACCCGCCGGCACCGTACGTCACCGACACATACGATGGGTTGAGCGGTTTGAGGTCGTGGATCGTTTGAAAGAGCGACGTGAAACCGGCGTCGGTCTTGGGTGGAAAAAACTCAAACGAGATCGGCACGCCCGCCGGGCTCGCGAGCACCTTGTCGATTCGTTCCCCGATTCCATCAGACCCGAGCGTCATAAGAAATATCCTTCGCCCGCCGCTGCAGGGCGGGCGGTGTGTCTTGTATCGACCAAATCGCGCCATTCTTCCAAAAAGCGAGGGGCGCTCATTTGGTCCATCCGTTCATCCGGATGTATTGTTTATCATAATCGAGACGGTGTCAAATTTCGTGCGGGATGAACATTTTAAGCCTATCGTAACAAACGCTCTGAACGCATGTTACAGCCATTGGATTTGTCCCGGGGCGGCGATCGCCATTTTTTACTTGACCCTTCACATTGTTCGGTATATGTTTGGATCATTGGATCGTGCGATCCGGTATGGACGATGAAACGCGAGGGGGGCGGCAATGCGACACGGAAGGATTTTGGCGGCGATCAGGACCAATGGATTCATGACCATCGCCGCGTGCATGCTCGCGGCATGTGGGGTGTGGGCGCGCGCGGGCACGGTGACGATTGAGTGGGACAACGGAGCGCGGCAGGTCGTCGGCTTTGATGAACGCGCGGGACGGGCGACACCTCCAACGACTGCGCCGACGACTCAGCCATCGAGCGATGGCACGGCGGCGGTGAAAACATCGGCGGCGACCGACGGGACGCCGTTGAATGAAACCCGGCCGACAAATGAACCTCCGGGCACGCCGGTCGCGGCAAGGGGATGGCTGGGGAGCAACCGCACGGTCGTCGTCCCCAGCGGGACATACCTCGTCAATTTCAACCTCGCGGGGCTGCATGACCTGACGATTTCATGGGATGGCAAAGGGACCAAACCGATTCTGAAGGCCAGCGGTGGCGGGTCGAACATGTTCTCCTTCGACGCCACCAGCCGGAACATCACATTCGACGGCTTCTCAATCGACGCGGGCAATCGCAACGCCTTTCACCTGGCGGGCAAGAACCTCACCTTCCGCAACCTTGAGTTCACGAGCTGCGCGGATGCGTTCCTTGCCGAGCAAAGCGTGGATGGCGTCACCATCGACCAGT
>CAYTAP010000144.1:0-976 GCA_964435775.1 uncultured Tepidisphaeraceae bacterium | reverse complement strand
GGCGACACCGCGATGACCAGCTATTTTCTCTGGGCCGGGGGCGGCGATGCTTCAATCGAGAATGTGACGGTCAGCCGATGCGCTGTTCCCAATTCGACGCGACAGCACATCGTCCGGCTGCGGTTCGGCAAGATCCGCAAAATCACCTTCGACGGATGTGACTTCGCCAACATTGACCGCCGACAAGAAGGGGACCGACAGGACATCGCCAACCACACTTTTTTCATCCAGCAGGGCTCGGACATCACCGTGCGCAACTGCACGCTGCGGGATGGGTCGCTGGCGATCGGACCGCTCGGCGGGGATGACGGCGCGAACGACAAGGATGCGGCCGACGCCGCAGTTTCCAACGTGAGGATCGAAGGATGCAAGTTCGTGAGCACGCATGTGGAGATCAATGCCGGGACAAGCGATGTTCTCGTGAAGAACAACGAGTTTCGTCTTGATTTTCCGGATCCGAACGCCGGCGTCGGGGCGTTTGTCTCCATCCAGGGAGAGGACAAAAGCCACGGCTGGCGGCGAGAGGTGTCGGGCATCGTCATCGACGGAAATACGGGGATCACCAACACAATCATGGCGCGGTTCCTGTCCATTCACGGCCCGCTCGCCGAAGGCGTAACGCTGCGTGGCAACACGTTCATCGCGCCCAAAATGATCTGCGGCGGGCATGGGGCGTCCATCATCAGCGCGCCATCGCCGGCGGCGATCAAAGAAAGCAGCAACAACACCTGGCCGGACGCCAAGGCCGATGGCTGGGCCAACAAGGGGATCTTCAACCTCGGACCCGATGGCACAGGGACGGGGCATGGGTTCTGGTCGAAGACGATGTGGCTGAAACTGCCGGGCGTGAGGGGCGACCGGTTTGAATAAATGCGGCACGATGAATGCGGAATGCGGAACGACATTCACCGCAGAGACGCAGAGAGCGCGGAGGCAGAAGGAAAAAAATGAACCACGAAGCGGCTGTGTTTCCTGT
>CAYTAP010000143.1:0-8907 GCA_964435775.1 uncultured Tepidisphaeraceae bacterium | reverse complement strand
AGGATGCCGAACACGATGAGCGACAGGGAGTAGCTGCCGCTCCAATCGCGCAGGATGAGCTGCCCGTTGGCGGTCCAGCTCGTCGCGTGGCTGTCGGCGAAGCGGAGGGTGTTGGCGTCACCGGACAAGTCGATGTTCGCCCGACCCGTGACCGTCAGCGTTCCCATCGTGTCACTGTGACCGTTGGGACGGAGTGTTCCGCTGGACATCGTGATCGGCGAGGTGTCGGCGATCTGATTGTCCTGGCTCCAGCGAACAATGCCGGAGTTGGTCACTTCCAGCGCGCCGGCGATGGCGGTGGCGCCGCCGCTTTTGTTGAGGAACAGCGTGTTGTACGACGAGGTGCCGGAGGTCGGCGCGAGCGTGATTTTTCCGCTCAACGTGTTGCTTGATGAGCCTTTGAACTCCGTGTTGGCATATTTGAAATAGACATCGCCCTTGCCCGAAATCACGCCGGGCAGGCCAAGATAATTGCCGCTGCCGTTCTGAATGGTCCAGGTGGCGCCTTGATTGACGGTGATGTTGCCCGATTGCGTGTGGGGCGTGTAACTCCGCCACTCGGCGTTGCCGGCGATGACCCAGTTTTCCGAGGTGCTGCCGACGGAGTTGAACCAGACCTGCCCGCCGTTGAGCGTGGTTGGCGCGCTCGTGGCGCCCAGGGCATGGGCGCTGGTCACCAGCAACCGGCCGCTGTCCAACTGAATCGCGCCGGTGAAGCTGGAGTTGTTCCCCGTCAATTCCACACTGCTGCCGCCGCTGCCGGCGATGTGGAGCGTTCCCGAGCCGCTGATGCCTCCGCTGATCGTCAGGCGCCGATGATCGATGTCGTCGCCGTCATTGTTGGTGAAGGTGGCGTCGCCCGAGAGCGAGATGTTGCTGGAGATGGTGTCCTTAAACGCTCCACCTGCCGACGCTTTGGTGATCGTTCCCCCGTCGGCGAGGGTCAGGGTGTTTCCGCTGAGCGTGAACGCGGCCGACGCGCCGGTTCCAAAGGTGATCGCGCCGACGGTTCGATCTCCATCAAGGCTGACGGCGCCGTTGTTACCGCCACTAAACGTGACGGCATCACCGGCGGCATTCGGCACGGCGGCCGGCGACCAGTTCGTTGGCGCGCTCCAGAGCGCACTGGTCTGACCGGTCCAGGTATAATCACCGGCATGTCCGATGGACGGAAGGACCGCGAGAACAGAAGCCGCCGCCAGAATGAAACGTTGGTTCGCCATGATTCTCCAGGTTCGACCCACTGAGGAAGCCCCTTATGTTGCTTGTCCCATAAGGAGTGGCAATTCTTATCTTTTGTGCATCCAGTATGAACAATAAAATAGTTGTAGTCAAGAAAATATATTGTATAAATTATCCATCGTGTGAAATCGGGCTTGCGTGATGGCGTCTGTTCGCTTTTACCGCCGCGATTTGATGTGCCGCCTGGGACAGACCTCAAATTGGGTGAGATATTTCGTGACACCGCCAGCCCAAAATACGCCCGCCACCTCTGTTGCCCCCGATCCGGCGTCGCCGATTGAACTGCTTGCCGCGCCCGCGCGGAAGCTTGTGACCCTGCGCGCGCTGGTTGTCGGATTCGCCGGCGTGCTGTTCGTCAGCATCCTGACGCCGTTCAACGATTACATCGTCAACAACACCTCGCTGGTCGGCTCCGCGCTGCCGATGGCGCTCGTGCTGTTCTTCATCTTTTTCACCTTGTGCATCAACGGTCCGCTGCGATTGTGGTGGCCGCGCGCCGCGTTGCAGCAGGGGGAGCTGGCGCTGGCGATGGGGATGACGCTGGTGAGCTGCGCGATCCCGGGGTCGGCATTGCTCAAGTTCGTTCCCGCCCATCTCGTGGGCATCTGGACGATGGCGAGCAACAACCCGAGCTATCGCGCGCTGCTCGATGCGATCAACCTGCCGGACTGGATGTTTCCCACCACCACCGGTCCGCACACCACTGTGGGTCGCGCCGATGATCCGGTCATCCGGCATTACATCGGCCGCGTGCCCCTGGACACCGACACGTTCCTGGCCCACTTCAACGCCGTGCCGTGGCACGCCTGGCTCATGCCGGCGCTGACGTGGGGATTCCTGTTCGCGTGCATCTTCGGCGCGGGGATATGCCTGGCGATCCTCGTGCGTCGCCAATGGGTGGAGACCGAGCGACTCTCCTTCCCGCTGGCGACGGTCTTCCTGTCGCTCATCGAAGAGCCCTCGCCCGGCCGCGCGGTGTGCGAAACCTTCCGCAAGCGATCGTTCCTCGTTGCGTTCTGTTTTGTCTTCGCCATTCACGGCATCAACGCGCTGCACGAATATTTTCCCACAAACTGGCCGGTCGTGCCGCTGCAGTTCGATCTCTCGAAGCTGATGGTGGAACCGCCGTGGATTTACATCGACCCGTGGGTGACGCGATCCAAGCTCTCGTTCATGGTCATCGGCGTCACCTACTTCATCAGCAGCCGGGTCGCCTTCAGCGTCTGGGGGTGCATGCTGCTGCTCCAGGTTTACCGCATGCTCACGCACTATTCCGGCACCGACTGGCCGGGACGCGGGTTCGGCGATCACCTCACCGGCGCGATGTTCGCATACACCGCCGCCATCGTGTGGATCGGACGCCATGAATGGGCGGCGGTCATCCGGCGAATGTTCGGGCGAGCCCGCAAGGGCGATCCCGAAGGCCTCTTCCTCCCCTATTCGGTCGCGGGATGGGGGCTGGTCCTCAGCACCGTCGGAATGTTCGGCTGGCTGATGGCGGCGGGCACGGGATGGTTTGGATCCACCCTGCTCGTCGTGTTCAGTCTCACCCTCATGATCGTGCTCATGCACATCGTCGCGGAGACCGGCATCTTCGCCATTCAATTTCTCATCCCCATGCACCGCCCGTGGCAATATGTCTTCAAACTCTTCCCAGCCGTCGCCAAAAGCCCCGGCGTCCTCAAGGAATACTTCCTCACCTGCTTTTTCAACGTCCATTTCACGGTAACCCAGCGGGAGAGCCTGGCGGTATATGCCAGCCATTCGCTGCGGGTGGCGAATGTCAGCGCTCCGAATCAGGTGAAGCGGCGCTGGCAGGGCGTCGGGTTCATCCTGGCGCTCGTGGGCGCGCTGGCGGTGGCGTATGTGTCGGCGGGGGGAAGCCTGCTTTATTTCGAATACAAATACGCCGCGACCCTCGACTCCAACGCGACGGCGCCGGTCAACGCGTATGGCGTCGGTGAATCGGCGACCTATGCCCTGGCCGACGCCTCCCGTCTCATGACCCAACGCAGCGCCCGCCCGGAAACGATCAGCATCACGGCCAATCTCCTCAGCGGCGCTGGGGTGACAGCGGCACTGGCGGCAATGTCACTCCGCTATGCCTGGTGGCCGATCCATCCACTGGGATATTTGTTGCTCTTCTCATGGACGACCTGGGCGATCTGGGCGAGCGTGCTGATCGGCTGGGCCGCCAAAACCATCGTGCTGCGGCTCGGCGGCAGCGCGCTGTATCGAAGCAGCCGCCCGTTTTTCATCGGCCTGTTGCTCGGTGAATGCGCGGCGGTCGGATTCTGGCTGTGCATCAGCCTCCTGTGCGTCGCGTGCGGATGGGAATACCACGCGCTGAAGATTCTGCCGTTCTAAAATCATGAAAACACACTCATGGAACATCCTCAACTCCCCATCGCCCCGGCGGATCAGCGGGCGTGTGGCGCTGTGGGCGCTGCTGTGGCTGTGCGCCGCGCCACACGCACGCGCGATGGCGGAAGCGAGGCCGGCATCGGACATGGATGCGGCGGTGACGGCGGGCGATGCGCCATCGCGACCAATCACCCTGGAAATCCCGATCTTCCAAGGCGGCGCGGGCACCTCATTTTTCCTAAGCGCCGCGCGGAAGTATGAGAAACTGCGGCCGGGCGTGAAGGTTGATTTGTATGGGGACCCTCGAATCGCCGATAAGGTGCGCGTCCGCATCCTGGAAGGCAGCTATCCCAATGCGACCGATGCCCCGATCGACTATTGGCCGCTGATCCGCAAGGGGGATGTCCTTCCGTTGGATTCATATCTGGACGGGCCCAATTGGGAAGGCGACGGCCGCTGGCGCGATTCGTTTGTCACCGGCGCGCTGACACCCTTCACGCACGAGGGCAAATCCTACGGCGTGCCGTTCGCCATGTTCCTCAACGTCATCTGGTACAACCCCTCGATCTTCAAGGCGCACGGCTGGACACCCCCGAAAACCTGGCATGAGTTTTTCGACTTATGCGAGAAAATGCGCGCCGCCGGCGTGACGCCGCTCGCTTTCCAGGGGGCATATCCCTACTACGCCGAGCCAATCTTCGCCTCTGCGTACTACGGCCAGGCCGGTTTGCAGGCCTATCAGGACTTCCGCAAGCTGGCCCCCGGCAGCTTCGACAATCCGGCGGCGATTGGCGCCTTTCAAATCACCCAGCGTTTCGGCTCCTATTTCCAAAAAGGCGCGATGGGTATGACCCACACCGCCGCCCAGTTGGAATTTTTGCTCGGCCATGTGGCGATGATCCCCTGCGGCGCCTGGCTGAAAAGCGAGATGCTGGGGAAGATTCCCGATGGCTTTCAATTTGCGTCGTTCAATTTGCCCACCATTCAAGGCGGGAAAGGGGATCCGAGCGCGATCAATGCGTTCTCCTCGTTCTATTTTGTGATGGCGCATGCGAAGCATCCGCGGGAGACGGTGGATTTTCTCCGTTTCCTCACCTCGCGCAGCATGGCCGCACAGTTCAGCCGCGAGCGCGACATCCCCACCGCCATCCGCGGCGCCAATTCGGGCAATCTCTCCCCGGACCTGGCCGACATCGCCTCGATGATCGACCACGCCACCCTGAACTACGGACACGCCGGGGAGGACGTCTTCATTTTGTACCCCGAAATGTATCAGTACTGGGATGATACTTTGGCGGGCATCCTGAATGGCTCCGTGACGCCGACCGACGCGGCCAAACGCCTGGAGGACGCCGCCCGCGCCGTGCGCGCCAAGGCGGCCAACCCCACGCAGGTTACGATCCGCCATGTCTGGCAGCCGATCGCCCTGGGCGGATTCGTCCTGCTCAGCATCGTTTATCTTTTGACGCGCCTGGCACGCGACCACCGCCGCGCCGGCAAGCGCGGCGCGAGCGACGATGCCAGAGGCGGCCCGCTCTCCTGGATGGATTTCCTGCGCTTCATCGGCCCGGCGCTGCTCATCTACAGCGTATTCGTGGTCTACCCAAGTGTTCGCGCATTCTTCTGGAGCGTGCATACATGGGATGGGCTTGGCGGCGTCGGCTCGATGACCTGGGCCGGTCTCTTGAACTTCAAACGATTGCTGCTCGAAAGCGATGCCTTCTGGATCGCCCTGCGCAACAACCTGTTCCTGATGTTCGTCGTTCCCGCCTTCGTGGTCCCCCTGGCGCTGCTCCTGGCGGCGTGCCTCAGCCGCGGCATCTTCGGCGCGAGCCTCTTCCGCATCGTCTTCTTTTTCCCCAATCTCCTCGGCACGGTCGCCGTCTCGCTGCTGTGGCTCCATCTGTACAACCCCACCGGGGGTTTGATCAACGCCCTGCTCGTCCGCCTCGGATTCACCGGCTTCAGCGCCTATGAATGGCTCTCCACAGATCATCTCTACTGGTCGCTCATCCCCATGAGCGTGTGGGGCGCGTGCGGCTTTTACATGGTGCTGTATCTGGCCGCCATGCAGGCGGTGCCGGAGGAGTTGTACGAGGCCGCCGAAGTGGAAGGCGCCTCGCAATGGCGTCAGTTCTGGACAATCACCCTGCCCATGATCTGGGATGTGCTGACGATCTCCGTGGTCTTTCTCATCATCGCGGGCATGAAGGCGTTCGACATCATCTGGCTGCTGACCAACCAACGCCCCACCACCAAGAGCCACGTCATCGCCACCCGCATCGTCCAGACAATGTTCGGCGAGTTTGATATGGGACAGGCGACCGCAATGGCCGTCATTCTCTTCATCCTTGTTTTCCTCGGCAGCGCCATGTGCATGAAGGTGATGCAGCGCGAGACCGTGCAAACCTGACGACGCCACGAAGCGACGATCGCGCAACGATAGCCAGACGATAGAGTGACGAGGACCCCGGCATGAGCGAAAACGAAATGACCCAGCAAGGCCCAGGACAACCCCCTGCCGACCCCGCCGACCCCGCCGACGCCCTCACGCCGCCCAAGACCGGCCGCCGCGGACGCCCTCACGGACGCAGCCGCATCATCCTCGGACAAGGTCCAATCCTGCTGCTCCTCCTGGCGTATCTGCTTATCGTCCTCTACCCGATCTTCTGGCTCTGCTACACCTCCCTCAAGCCCGACAAGGAAATCTTCCTCAATCCCTTCGGCCTGCCCGCAATCAACAACCTGCGATGGGACAACTTCACCCACGCCTGGGTCGGCGCGCACTTCGGCCGATACTTTCTCAACAGCGCGCTGCTGACGATCAGCACCGTCGCCGTCACCACCTTCATCGCCGCCACCACCGCATTCGCACTGACACGCTACGCCTTCCGCTCGGCCTCGCCGCTGCTGCTGTTCTTCCTCGGCGGACTGATGGTTCCACTCCAACTGACCATCGTCCCCCTGTTTTTTCAGATGAAAGACATGCATATGCTCGACAGCCTGACAGGACTGTTCTTCGCCTATGTGGGCTTTGGGCTGCCGTTTGCTGTTTTTGTACTGGCCGGTTTTTTCAAAACGCTCCCCGCCAGCCTGCATGAGTCGGCGAGGCTCGACGGTTGCACGGAATGGGGCGCATTCTGGCACGTCATGCTCCCCATGAGCCGCGCGGGATTGATCACCGTCGCCATCTTCCTGTTCCTGGGCAACTGGAACGAGTTCTTCGTCGCATTCATCTGCCTCAGCGGCCAAGGCTCCGAAGCCGCCCGCACCCTGCCGCTCGGCTTGGCGAACATCACCATCGTCAGTCAATACCGCAGCGACTGGGGCATGGCGTTCGCCGGCCTGGTCATGATGATGATCCCCGTGCTCATCATGTACATCTTCCTCCAAAAGCACCTGACCAAAGGCATCACCGCCGGCGCCGTCAAAGGGTAGCGCGCCGTCCACACCTCACACCACCTTCAAACACGACAATCTCAGAACGATCGTGGGCGGCACGTCAACCAGCAAGCGGAACTTCGCGCTCCACCGCCTTGGCTTGTGGATCGCAGGCAGTTATACTCAAGCGAGAAAATGAGCCGTTGCCGCCGACGAAGCAGAGCGGCCCTTTGGCCAAAATAAACATGAAATGTTGCAGGCCGATGTCGGCAACACTTAAAACGCGGGCGTAATTCAGTGGTAGAAATTCAAAACTATTAGCACAGTCGCTTCAATCGCACTTGTAGGCTAAATTATAGGCTAAAATAGTGGCAAATTTCCGCCCCTGCTGATATGCTTTGGGCATGAGAAATAAACACCCGAAACGCGCCAAAAGAGGGCGTCCATCAAAGTCATATCGCGCATCGTGGGGAGAGTTGATTGATGGGTTGCGGCGGGAAGCAAATGGGCAATGGCGTATCGTCGCAACCCGGAAAACCTTTACCCAACCTGATGAACGATTAGCCATCGCTCGATACAAGTCGATGGTAGAGCGCACGGCGTCGGGCGTTGTCCGCATGAGGCATCCGCTTGATGGCGAATCTTTGGATGCTCTACGCCTTGCCATGGCGAATCCATCATCAGAATTGACTGTTGTAGCGGAGCAAGGGGAACACAGGACGCTCAAGCCAGCAGCAATAACGATAGACCATCTTGCCCCTACTGATGCCTTTTGGCATACAGTAAGGCAACTGCTGATTGACCGTCCGCAATTGGTCGCGGATATGACTGGCATACCGCAACTGGCAAGTCTGGCAGATTTGCCGATGCCCAAACCATCCTTGAAATTAAAATCGTTGCTTGCGGTATATATGGCGCATAACCGATCCAGCAAGGGGACAAAACAACAGGCGTCCAATATCTTCAACGATTTTATACGCCTCACTGGCGCTACCACGCTGGCGGACTTGACCGTTGAACGGTTAAAGGCATATCGGGAGCATATCCAAGAATCCGTCGCGTCGCCCGGGACAATCGCTGCCTATTATGGACGCATCAAGAATATTATTCGCTTTGCCACAACTGAAGGGGAAGATACACAACAAATTGATGCTTGCTTGAGTAGGATGGCGATTCTTAAACCCCCTACCGACAATCGTATCCATAAGCCAACGCCTATTAGTCGCAATGACTTTCAAACCATTCTCGCCACCGCAAAGGCAGATTATACGCCATGGTATGCCCGCTTGTTGCTTATGCTGAATTGCTGCTTGCATTTTGATGAGGCGTTGGGAGTTCAATGGGAAGAGTTCGACTTGCAGTCGGGCACGTTTTGCAGCTATCGAAATAAGCGCGGCAAGGTAATCCGCGCTGCTTGTTTATGGGATATAACCGTCGATGCTCTACAGGCAATCAAGCGGACGGGTTCCCCCTATGTATTTGTCTCACAGGCGGGGACACGGTTCAACTCCAAAGGGCAATGGAAAACATGGAACAAGATACGAATTGCTGCCGGAGCCGCCTACCTACAAATGGATGATATACGGGATGGCGCATATACAGCCGCTTCCCTTGCTGCTGGCGTTGATGAGAAATATGCCCGCCTATTTGCTGGCCATCGCTCCCATGGATTGCAGGATAACTATGTCCAGCGCAATCCATCAATAGTTAAACCCGCTACCGATGCTGTATATGCCTACTACTTTTGACGGCGCTCAACGCCTATATTACCATCCGTCCGCACTCAATTGGCGTATAAACAACGGTTCAAAAGTTTATTTCCCAAAATATCCAGCAACCCCCCAGAAAAACACACGCAAGGCATCCACGATGATGGTATATACCCCCTATGGAGCGGGAACGACGGGGGGTATACCCCGC
>CAYTAP010000142.1:5661-9033 GCA_964435775.1 uncultured Tepidisphaeraceae bacterium | reverse complement strand
GCCCCTACGGCAGATCCATTCGAGAATTGAAAGGCCCTGGCCATTCGCACGCGAGGAACATCCACACACACCAACCGATTCGCGCTTTTTCGCCTCCTCCATCGATTGCAGCTTGTGGCGACCTCCGCTCAAGTCGGCTGAGCCAAACGGATCTCCTCATACCAATGCAGGTAGGCATCGGCCTGCTTGTCCAATATATAAAGCTCCCGAACCCGATCCGCGCCGGCGCTTCCCATGGCCCGCCGCTGCTGGTCGTGGGTCAGCATCTGGGCGATTGCGTTTGCCATCGCTGCTGAGTCTCCTGGCGCAACAATCGACCCCGTCACCCCCGGCAGAACCTGCTCGACAATCCCCCCCACCGCGCTGGCGACCACAGGCACTCCGCAACCCATCGCTTCAAGGATCGTGTTCGGAAAGGTGTCGGCCTTGGCCGCGTGAACGTAAACATCAGCGGCGTGAAAATAACGGGCGACCTCATGGGCGTCGTCACAAAATGGCACGAATCGAATGGTCGCCCGTCCGATCTTCTCCGGCGGCGAATCCTCCCCCAGCGCCAGAAGAAGCAACTCCTCGCCCAATCGTTCCCCCACGCGCTCAATCGCCTCGCGCAGAGTCGTATAGTCTTTGAACGCATTGGCGCGAATACCTGCCGCCGCAAAGAGCGCCACCCTGGCGCTTGGCGCAATGCCCAGACACCGCCGCGCTTCATCCTTGTCGCCTGGCCGGAAAATGGACGGATCCACGCCATTGGGAATCACTCGCGCGTCGATGATGCCCGGCATGAGCATCGAACGCTTCACCATGTCCATCAACCACTGGGATGGGGTCGCCACGAACAATCGACACTGACTGTAAATATCCCTCTTTCGTCGCCAATTGAAGGCGGTGGCATCGCGCGGGATGGCCGGGTGGATGGACAAATCGGGACACGCGCCGCAGCCGATGGTCCATCGCGGACATCCCAGGGAATGGGCGCAATGACCGCTGAGCATCCAGGCATCATGCAGAGTGAGGAATGTGGGCTGACGCGCGCTGATGGCGGGTAATTGGCGCAAATCGAAATAGTCGCCGTGCAAATTGTGGCAATGGATGATGTCCGGCGGGCGGCCGAGTTTTGCTTGGGCGAGGTCAATCAGCCCGGCTGTTGCGGGAAACGACGTATCCTCCTCCCCCCGCCGTCGTCGCGCATCACGAAGCGGTTGCCCAATCGCGCGGGCCGACAACTGCACACGTCCCGCGCCCTTGATCCGCCCCACCCGCTTGCGGGCCGCATTCTCCAGCCGCAGCCACGAGCGCGCCCATGCGCCCCTCAGCGTGTCATGATCCAACTCGAACACATCATCATCATGGGACCGCTTCCACCCCACGGCCATTGCAACCCGATGCCCGCGCGCCCGGTAAGCGGCGTGAAGGTTCATCGCAATCCGCTCGGCGCCGCCGGCGATGTCATATGTGTTGACCTGCGTAATTCTCAGGGCGCCGCCGTTCATGTCGGCGTCATGCCCATCACCTTGACTCTCCATCGTCATCGCCAAAGCCTCAACCCTGAATAAACCACTGACGCAGCCGCCGGGCAAACTCATCGCCATCCCAATCCCGCACGAGGTGCCGGGGTAATTGGTAGGGGTCGCGCCCCTTTCGGACCGATCCTTCGAAATTGGAACAGGCGCAGCGAAAGCCCGCCTCGCGCACCACTTTAACGGTGTCGAGCGTGTAGTCGGCCGCACTTCCATAGGGATACGCGAAGCTGGTGGCCGGATGGCCGAGGATCGATTCCAAAGCCTTCGCGCTGGAGACGATCTCTGCCTTCTGCTCATCGACCGGCAGCGCAGACAACATCGGGTGATGCGCGGTGTGCGCGCCAATCTCCACAAGCCCCCCCTCGGCCAGTTGGATCACGCCTTCGCGCAGCAGCGATTTGTGGCTGGCGCGCCCATGCGCATCGACCTTCGCCCACTGGCGCACCGCCCACACGACATTTTGCTGCTCCTCCGGCGGCATCGGGCGGATGAACTCGCACAGCGTGCGATAGACGGTGTGGCGCATCGTCGGCGCCGGCTGGCCGACGTGCCAGTGGCGATGCTTCGCCGCATCCTGCTTCGTGTAATTCCGGGCGTGGCTCAGGTCCCATCTGTAAAACCGATCGGCAATTTTGAGCTCAAAGATCGCGGGCAACTCGCCGGGCTGGAGAAAGATGCGGTCCATCTCATCCCAGAAGAATTCCTGATCGCGCCCGATGTGTCCTGTGGCGACAAACACCGTCGCCGGCGCTTCATGTTTGACCAGCAGCGGCTTGGCTTCATGTAAATTGTCGGCATACCCGTCGTCGAATGTGATGACCACGCCGCGGCGCGGCAGCTTGTTGTGTTCGAGCTTGCCCACCAGTTCGGCGAGGCTCATCACCCGAGCGTGCTTGCCCAATACTTCCAAATGCTCGGCGAAATGCGCCGGGGAGACCGCCAGATCCTGGGGATCGGTCGCAAGTCGCGTGACGCGATGATACACAAGGATGATCGGGCGCGGCGAAATCCGATTCCGCAGCCGCCGACCCGCCCGACCCACCCGCCATAGTCCTGGAATTCTCATGCCCACCGACCGATTTGCTTAAGGGCCCCGCGCGTCAGTTTACGGTCCGCGCCGCCAGTTCGGCAATGTGCTGACCAATCCGAATCGATGCCGTCGCCCCTGGCGAGGGTGCGTTGAGCACATGGACCATCCGCTCTGTTTGCACAATCCGAAAATCATCAACCAATGCGCCGCTGCCCTCCAGCGCCTGGGCCCGCACGCCGGAGCCTCCTGGCACGAGATCATCCGATTGAAGATCCGGCATCAACCGGCGAAGCGCCGTCAGAAACGCCCGTTTGCTGAAGGATCGATGCACCTCGCCCATCCCCATCCGCCAGTGTTTGCGCGCCATGCGCCAAAAGCCGCCGTATCGCGCCGTCTCGAGCGCATCGCCCAACTTGAAACTCATCTTCCCATAGCCATGTCGCGCCAAAGCCAGCACGGCATTCGGGCCGGCTTCCACGCCCCCGTGGATCATTCGGGTGAAATGAACACCCAGAAAGGGAAACCGCGCATCGGGGACCGGGTAGATCAAATTGCGCACCAAGCCTGCGGCGCGTGGGCTCAATTCGTAGTATTCCCCCCGGAACGGAATGATTTTTACGCCGGGTTCCACGCCGCACAGCCGCGCGATCCGATCCGATTGCAGCCCGCAGCAGTTGATCAAGCGACGACTCGTCACATCACCGCAAGCCGCCTGAACGACCAATTCGCTCGATCCATTGATGACGCCCGTCACCTTCGCGCCCGTTCGCACTTCTCCGCCGCTTTGACGCACGACCCTGGCCATCGCCTCCACGACGCCGG
>CAYTAP010000142.1:0-5651 GCA_964435775.1 uncultured Tepidisphaeraceae bacterium | reverse complement strand
CAATCCCGGCGACATGCGGCTCGTGCTCGCGGACCTGATCGATTGTCAACCGCCGCAACCCGACCAGCCCATTGGCCCGCCCGCGTCGCTCCAATTCATCCAGCGAAGCCAATTCCTCCTCCCGCGTCGCCACGACCACTTTCCCGCATCGGTCATGGGCCACGCCATGTTCGGCACAAAACCGGTACATCGCCTCGCGCCCTTCGACGCAAAGCCTCGCCTTGAGCGAACCGGGTTTGTAATAGAGCCCCGAATGAATCACCCCGCTGTTGTGACCCGTTTGATGCGCGGAGAGCTTGCGTTCCGCTTCGAGAACGATGACGCGATCCTTCGACCCGCTCACCAGCGCCATCGCCGTCGCCATGCCGACAATTCCACCACCGATCACCACCGTGTCACAGGTCATGCGGCCACCGTCGGCTTTGCCTTGTTTGCACCGGCAGCGCGCCCCGGACCTCTGCTTGGATCACGCGGCGGTATGGCGCGATATGCCCGCAGCACATCATCCCGCACGCTCTGCCATGAAAACTTTTCCATCACGCTTGTCCTCGCCGAATGCGACAGCCGTTGCCGCAACTGCATATTCCCCATCAAGAGCAAAATAGCGTCGGCCATCTGTACGGCATCATCGCGCTCGACGAGCAATCCACTGACTGTATCCTCGACACTCTCCACCACGCCGCCGCTCCGCGTCGCCACCACAGGGACGCCGGCCGCCTGCGCTTCGATCACCGCGATCCCGAAAGGCTCCTGCCAGACTGATGGGAACACGAATACATCGGCTTTGTCGTAATACGCCGGTAATTCTCCGTGTGGCGCCGCGCCAATGAAAATCACCTTCGACGCCAGCTTCGCATCCAAGCCGCGTTGAAGACGCTGACCATAATTTTGCCCATCATAAAACCGCTTCAACCCTGTCACCTTCGGATCACGGCTGAAGCGGATGTAAATATCAGGCGGCTGCACCTCGTCGGGTCCAACGAGCGTCAAGGTCGCGTCGGGCGCCTCGGCGAGCACCCGCTGAAAGGCATCAAGCAGCACATGCACACCCTTCTCCGGGGAGATTCGACCCACATACAATAGCGCATTGCCTGGTGCCCGTTCGCCGGCCGCCCGCGGATTCTTCCCGAACACCGCTGCGTCCACACCGTTGTACATCGTATGACAACGATCCGCGTACTGGGGGAACACCTCCCGAACCTGCCGCGTCACATACTCACTGCAGGTTGTGATCAAATCCGCATCCATCAAACGGCGATTGAGCATGGTCGGCGAAAACTCGCACAACCAGTTGCAGTGCATGTGAAGGACAATGCGAATGTTCGGATTTTTCGCACGCAGGATCGGTAAGAATTGTGGGAAGTTGGGGATATGAACTACATCCGCGCCGATCCGTTTCAGATCATCGGCCACCTGCCGGGCATAATGGGCATAATAAAACCGGGATACGAGATAGGGACGGCGCCTTGGGCGCATCCATGCGGTCATCCGCAACAACTTGACCAGCACGCGATCCGGCCGGATGGGCACACGGCGATACTCCACGCCCTCATGAACCTCGGTTTGTGTGAGTCCCGGCAGGTCGCGGCTGTACACAACCGTGCGACACTCGGTCGCCAACCGCCTCGCCACTTCATAATTCCAAATGGCAATGGATGAATACACGTTGGGCGGTGACACATGATCCGTCGGTTGGTTGATGATTGCGACAGTCAACGGACGATCATTGCCCTCGCCGGTCGCAGGCGTCACGCACTCACCGTGTTGCGCGCCATCCCCGCCCCGCTCACGAACAGATTTTCTGGCATGCGCCCGCCACGCCAGAACCAGCGTGGGAACAAGCGACATGATGATCGACACACACACAAACACCAACCGCAGATGGTGCATCAGATACGACAGCATTGCCGCATTCCTTCCCTCACGCGGAGGGGTGGATACAAACGCTCAGGTCGCGGTGTATTCCTGATCCGTGGCCGGGCGCGCCACGGGACAATTGACCATTACTTCGCCGCGACCATCTGATCCGCAAATCTCAGGCTCGAATCCAGCGATCCGTCGGCCAGCAATGACTTGATCCGCGCGATCCGTTGATATCGCGGGCCTTCGAAATCCGACACCTTCAGCTTCGCCTTCTTATACGCCTCATACAGTTGCACCGCACCCTTCTTGATCGTCCATTGCGGGGCAAACCCTTTGAGCACTCGCCTGGCCTTGTCACAATTGACGCGGTAGCAGCGTTTGTCCGGCGACCCACCCGGCGCATACTCAATATGACAATTGGGAACCGTTGCCGCCACCACTTCGGCCACCTCGCTGACGCGATGATTCTCGCTGGTCTGTCCGATATTGAACGCCTGGTTGTGAACGAGCTCGGCCGGGGTCGCCAACGCGGCGATGAAGCCGCGGGAGATGTCCTCAATATGAACCAGCGGCCGCCAGGGTGTTCCATCGCTCTTGATCAGCACCTGCCCCGTCGCACAGGCATAGGCAACGAGGTTGTTGAGCACCAGATCAAACCGCAGGCGGGGGCTCATTCCATATGCCGTCGCATTGCGAAGAAAAGTTGGCGTGAATGAATCCGACGCGAGCGTCGCCACATCCCGCTCCACATACACCTTGCTTTGCCCGTACGGCGTCACCGGATTGAACGCCGCCTCCTCGGTCAGAAACTCATCCCCCGCCTGTCCGTAGGTGCTGCAGGATGAGGAAAAGACAAACCGCTTTACGCCGGCCTTCCTGCTCCGCTCGGCCAATTGCACGGATGCGCGATGGTTGATCTCAAACGTCAAATCCGGGTTGAGGTTGCCCAGGGGATCGTTCGACAGCGCCGCAAGATGCAACACGGCATCAAATCCGCGCAGGTCGTCCACGGTCACATCGCGGATGTCCTTGTGCATCGCCGGGATGGGCGTCAACTCATTGCCGAACGTGCAGCCGCGATAAAGATCGCTGTCCACGCCCGTCACCTCGTGCCCCGCCGCCGCCAGCATGGGCGTCATCACCGTGCCGATGTATCCCAGATGTCCCGTCACAAGTACGTTCATTGCATTCTCCATCATTAATACTTCAACCGCTTCACACAGGGTCCTGTCCGCACACTGATCTTCTCACACCACCATCTTTCGCGAGTGAAACCCTTCGGCGTACCGCGCGCCCGCTTCCACGCCTCGCAACCGCATGAGCCCTCGAAACGTCTCATCCGTGAACCATCCCTTGTTCGCCTGTGATGGGAAGTGCCTCATCAGCCCATCGATCTTCGCCTGCCCCACCGCTTCATCAAGCGCCACAAAGCAGTTGGGACGGCCCATATCCCCGTCCCACTTGGGAATCTCATATTCCAGGATCAAATGATTTCGCCAGGTGTTCCACGTCAACTGGTTGATCAACCGATGGTCCTGATGCAGATCATCCCTGTAGTGCGTGAAGATGACATCCGGAACAAACCCCTGCTTCATCTCCTCAAAGGCGCTCTTGATCGCCTCGCCTTGAAAGGGGAAGAAACCGTCACGAAAATCCTTTGTCACAATGTCCTTCGATCGCACGGACGTCAACCATGACTCGGCGCTTTGACGCGCCTCGGCCTGCCGCCGGGCATCTCCACTGAACACCACCCATCGCACTTCGAGGGTCGGGTTCTCCAGGGCAAGGCGCAGCATCGTCCCGCCGCACCCGATCTCGATGTCATCGGAATGCGCTCCCAGGCACAGCACCCGCCGCACCGTCGCACTCAGTGGCATTTTCACCATAAAGCACCCGGTTGAAACAAGGATGAAGGATGAGGCACAGCCACCGTCATACTCGATCACCCACTACATACACCATGCGCCGCTTTTCACCTTCATTCTTCATTCTGACCTCTTCATTCTGACCTCTTCCACACTTCCCACGGGGCTTCGCCTCGGGTGTGCATATCTTCAAGGCCCTGCTTTTCCTTGAATGTGTCCATGCACGCCCAGAAACCGTTGTGCCGATATGTCGCAAGCTGGCGGGCTTCGATCAATCGTTGAAACGGTTCGAGCACCAGTTCCTCTCCGGGCTTCATGTAGTCGAACACTTCCTGCTTGAACGTGAAGTAGCCGCCGTTGATCCAGATGTCCGATCTCTGCACCGCGACAATGTCATTCACGGCCGAGTCATCCCCCATCCTGACCAGATGAAAACTCTGACTGGGTCGTACACTGATGAAATGCGCCACCTTGTCCTGATTGGCCGCATGTTCGGTCAACAGATCGACGGGCGCGTCGGTCAGATTATCACTGTAATTGGCCAGGAACCGCTCCTCCCCCTCCAAATGATGCCGCACGGCCATCAGGCGCTGTCCGATGTTGGCGCGCAGACCGGTGTCCACGAAGGTGATCCTCCACTCGGCCGTGTCGCTGCTGAGCAGGTGAACGTTTTTGCCGCCATTCGTGAGCACGAAGTCATTGGAAATACATTCATTGTATTCCAGGAAATACCGCTTGATCGCATCCGCCTGATATCCCAGGCACAGGATAAAGTCGCGATGCCCGTAATGCGCGTAGTACTTCATCAAGTGCCACATGATCGGGCGATACCCGATCGGCACCATCGGCTTGGGCGTATTCTCCGAATACTCCTTAAGCCTCAATCCCATTCCGCCGCAAAACAGCACCACTTTCATCCCGCAACTCCTTCCATTCGCCCGGGCTCCGTTCACTTGGCGTGTCATTCATTCGTCCGACTCACTCAAACACCGTCACCTCCGGAATTGGCACGACCCACCGCCCGCCCCACTCGCGGATGTGCGCGTTCTGCTTCATGATCTCCTCCTTCAGGTTCCAAGGTAGAATCAGCACATAATCAGGTCGGGTTTCACTGATGTGCGACGGCGGATAGATCGGAATCCGTGTTCCCGGCAACAGTTTCCCATGCTTGTGCGGGCTGCGATCCACCGTGTAATCGAGGAAATCCGTCCGAATCCCGCAGTAATTGAGCAGCGTGTTCCCCTTCCCGGGCGCACCGTATCCAACGACGGTTTTGCCTTCCCGTCTTGCCTCAATGAGAAACGTCAACAGCTTCCGCTTCGTCTCCTTGACCTGCTCTTCAAAGGCTGAATATGTTTCCAACTTATCAAAGCCGCCCGCCATTTCACGCGCCCGCAGCTCGTCGACCTGTTTCGTCACCGGTCGAGAGTTGTCTTCAACATGCCGCACATATATCCGCAACGATCCCCCATGCGACCGCAGTTCCTCCACATCGAACAATACAAGCCCGTGATGCTTAAACACCTGTTCAACGGTGAGGAGGGAAAAATATGAAAAGTGCTCATGATAAATCGTATCGAACTGATTCTCATTCATCAGTCGCATCACATGCGGAAACTCCATTGTGATGAAGCCGCCGGGCTTGAGCAGGATCTTCATTCCCGCGACGAAGTCATTGAGATCCGGCACATGAGCCAGCACATTGTTCCCCAGGAGCAAATCCGCCTGCCCATGCTCCTTCGCCACCTCCCTGGCCGTCTGCTGGCCGAAGAATTTGACCACCGACGGCACCCCCTTGTCCTTCGCGACGAGCGCCACGTTCGCCGCGGGCTCGATTCCCAACACCCGAACGCCCTTTTGCACAAACCACTGGAGCAGATAGCCGTCATTGCTGGCGATCTCGATGACCTGGCTGCTTTTGTT
>CAYTAP010000141.1:0-9043 GCA_964435775.1 uncultured Tepidisphaeraceae bacterium | reverse complement strand
CTCCGCGTCAACCACGGCGGCGTCATGCCGATCATCTTCGCCCAATCCCTCATGCTCTTTCCCAGCATGCTGCTGGGCTGGCTGGGCGGGGTATTTCCCACCAGCGCCTTTCTGGGCTGGTTCAGCAACCAGTTTGGCCCCGGGCAGTTCATGTACGCGATGAGCGAAGTCATCATGATCTATTTCTTCGCGTACTTCTGGACCACGGTCCAGTTCCAACCGAAGGAAATGGCGCAGCAACTTCGCGATTACGGCAGCTTCGTACCCGGTCTTCGTCCTGGGAAGCGAACGGCCGACTACCTCGAACGGGTGATGATGCGCATCACCTATGTCGGCGCTGCGTTCCTGTGCGTCATCGCCGTGATTCCATCCGTGACGGCGTTGGCGATGGGCATTCCCTGGGAAATTACCGCATTCCTCGGCGGCACCGGTCTGCTTATCGTGGTCAGCGTGGCGCTGGACATGGTTCAGCGCATCGAAGCCAACTTGCTCATGCGGAATTATGGCGGCTTCCTCAGCACCGGGCCTGGTCAAAAAGGCAAGCGCATTAAAGGCAGCCAGTACTGACCGTGAATTTCGACTTTTGATTTTCGATTTGTGATTCGTGGTTTTTGATTTTTGATTCGATTCCGACCGTGAGGGACATTGAGTCAGAGATTCATGCGGGTTCGTTCATGCCGATCATCCTCAAAAGCCGTCGGGAAATTGAGCTGATGCGGGAGGCCGGTCGGATCGGGCATGAGATTCTGAACCAGATGCGCGATGCCGTGACCCCTGGCATTACGACGTTCGATCTCAATGAGGTGGCTAGGCATGCGCTCGATCGCGCGGGGGCGGTGGGTTTGTCCAAAAACTACCCCACCTACAAGGCGGGGGAAGGCTATCCCGCCGAGACCTGCATCAGCGTGGATGATGAAGTCGTCCACGGCATCCCCGGCGACCGCGTCCTGAAGGATGGCGACATCGTGACGCTCGACCTGGCACTGGCCAGGAACGGGTATTGTGCCGACACCGCTGTAACCGTGGCGGTGGGAAAGATCGATCCGGCGCATCAAAAGCTCCTGGATGTGACGCGGCAGACGCTGGTTCTGGCGCTGGAGAACATGAAGCCCGGCCGAAAGTGGTCGGATATCGCCCGTCTCATGCAGTACAACGTCGAGCGCAACGGCTTCAGTGTCGTTCGCGAGTTCGTCGGGCATGGCATCGGACGGACGATGCACGAGGAACCCAAGGTCGCCAATTTTGTGACCGGCGAGCAGCTTCGGGGCGATTTCAAGCTCAAGCCGGGAATGACCCTGGCGGTGGAGCCGATGGTGGTCATGGGCCGACGCGATGTGAAGCTGCTGCCGGACAACTGGACAGTGGTCACGGAGGACGGCATGTTCGCCGCCCATTTTGAGCACACGGTGGCGATCACCGAGACGGGTATCGATGTGTTGACCGACGGTCGCTCCGCGCCGGCGGTGGTGGCAGCGGTTTCCTGATCCCGGCGATGTGACGGAATGCCGGTTTTTCACCCGGAAAACGCTCTTTTTACCGGACGGATTTGTTTGGAAGGGGATGTGGAAAAAGTGAATAACAGTAAATTCGGTCAATGGGGTTGAGAATTCGGGGCGAATTGGTAAACTCTTCGATTCGCGCGATGAATCATTCCCGGCCGGTCAAAGTGAGAGCATTATGAAAGTCCGCACCAGCGTTAAACGTATTTGTGAAAATTGTAAGATTGTTCGCCGAAAGGGGACCGTGCGGGTGATCTGCACGAATCCGAAACACAAGCAAAAACAAGGATAGGAACGAGCGGGAAGTCGAAAATGGGAAGCCGGAAGTAAGAAAGACGGCCTTTGCTCCCCACATGCGACTTGCCGCTTTCCACTGGAGAACATTATGCCTCGTATCGCAGGCGTGGATATTCCGAACGACAAGCCGATTTGGGTGAGTCTCTCGTATTTGTATGGAATCGGTCCGGTCAACGGCCGGGCGATTCTCAAGGAAGCCGGCATCGACCCGCAGCGCCGCGCCAAGGAGCTGACCGAGGATGAGCTGGCGAAGATCATCGGCATCATCGATGCCAGCTACGTCGTCGAGGGCGCTTTGCGTCGGACGATTCAGCAGGACATCGGGCGCTTGCGCGAAATCGGCAGCTACCGCGGCAATCGCCATCGCCGGTCTTTGCCGGTGCGTGGCCAGCGGACACGCTCCAACGCCCGCACCCGAAAAGGTCCGCGTAAGACCGTCGCCGGCAAGAAGGGCGTCAAGGAACTCGGGAAGTAGTCAATAGTCAGTTGTCAGTGGTCAGTTGCCCCCAACGAGTCGCAAGCGTAAGCGACGGACTGCAGACAACAGCGGTCACACGCGACTAACCACGGACTGCGGACAACGAACAAGGAACAAGAACAACAACGCAGCGGGTACGGCCAGTCCGGATGATCCGCGAAAGGGTGAATGACAATGGGTGAAGCGGCAAAACAAGGCGCCAAGAGCGGGCAGAAGAAACGTGTTCGCAAGGGCGTGACGCGTGGCATCGCGCACATCAAATCGACATTCAACAACACGATGGTCACGATCACCGACACCAACGGCGAAACTTTGAGCTGGGCGTCGGCCGGGACCGTGGGGTTCAAGGGCGCCCGCAAGAGCACCCCCTTTGCCGCCGGTCGGGCCGCCGAGAACGCCGCCCAACAGGCCCGCAAGCATGGCCTGGTCGAAGTGGAAGTGCGGGTCAAAGGTCCCGGCGCCGGGCGCGAGCAGGCGGTTTTGCAACTGCAGAACGCCGGGCTCAAGGTTACGGGGATCGAGGATGTGACGCCTCTGCCGCACAACGGCTGTCGCCCGCCCAAGAAGCGGCGCGTGTGAGGAATTTGTCCGTTGTCAGTGGTCCGTTGTCCGTTGCAAACGCGAAACGGGTTTGCAACGGACGACGGACAAAGAACAACGGACAACTGACGACGGACAATCAACAACTGATTATTCAGCATTGGACTGACGAGGTTGGAGACAGATGGCCCCAGATGGTTGGGGCGGTAACCTCCGGCAATTCGGCCAATGCCCAAGGAGTGACCTATGCGAGATCGATGGCGCGGACTTGAGTTGCCTTCCCGGGTGGTGCGGGATGCGCATGTATCCACGGACACCTATGCCAAGTTCAGCGTTGAGGCGTTTGAGCGCGGCTTCGGCACCACCGTCGGCAACAGCCTGCGGCGGATCCTGCTTAGCTCCCTCGAAGGGGCGGCCGTCACGCACTTCCGTCTCAAGGGCGCCGAGCATTAGTTCTCCAGCCTCCGCGGTGTGATGGAGGATGTCACCGACATCATCCTCAACATCAAGAGCCTGATCGTGAAGCTCGACTCGGATGAACCCAAGGAGATGAAGATCAGCGTCCGCAAGCAGGGGCCGATCACCGCCGGCATGATCGAAGCCGATCCGGCGATCACCGTGGTGAACAAGGACCTGGTCCTGGCAACCCTGACCGAGGACGTCCCCTTTGAAATGACCCTCATGGTCGGCAAGGGGCGCGGCTATGTCACCGCCGCCGAAAATATCGAGGACAGCGAGGAACAGGATGTGGGCCTGATCTCGGTGGACAGCATCTATTCACCGGTCACGCGGGTGCGCTACGCGACGGAGGATGCCCGCGTCGGGCAGAAGACCGACTACGACCGCCTGATCCTCGAGATCTGGACCAATGGCACCATTTCTCCGGAAATGGCGCTGGTCGAAGCGAGCAAGATCCTTCGCAAGCACCTCAATCCGTTCGTCCAGTATTTCGAGCTGGGGACGGACACCGCCAGCGATGAGGCGATGGAGTTCCTCCGCGACAATCACCAGTCGTTTGTCGATCCGGAGCTTCAATCCAAGCTGGACATGACGACGCAGGAACTCGATTTGTCCGTCCGGGCCAACAATTGCCTGGAAGCGGCGAAAATCTCGAGCGTCCGCGAACTGGTCAAGAAGACCGACAACGACCTGCTCAAAGTCCGCAGCTTCGGAAAGACGAGCCTTCGTGAAGTGAAGCGAAAGCTGGCGGACCTGGGCTTGAGCCTCGGCATGGATTTGGACGCCGCCGCCGCCGCCAACGCCGCCGCCGAGCGCCGCAATGAGCAGGATGAGGCTGAGGATGCGGAAGTGGACGAAGAAGCCGAGTCGGCCAAATAAGACGCATCGAGTGGATGGGCTTGGGCGTGATTCGCCGGTTTGATGAACGGGATATTTGAAAGGCATGCCGCGCAAGGCATGCCAATGAAGGAATTGAAGGTCCGACCGGTCGTGCGAACCGATTCGGACTCTTGAGGATGAACAGGAGTTTCCAATGCGTCACATGATGCGAGGCCGACAGTTGAGCCGTGACACCGAACACCGCAAGGCGCTTCGGCGGAACATGGCGCAGAGCCTCTTTGAACATGGCAAGATCCGCACCACGCTGCCCAAGGCCCAGGAGGTGCGCGGGTTTGTCGAGAAGCTGATCACCCTGGCCCGCACCGACACGCTCAATGCCCGCCGCAAGGTGATCTCGCTGATGCAGGATCGCCGACTCGTGGACAAGGATCAGGAGTTCACCGGGCAGAGCGTCGTGCAGAAGCTCTTCAGCGATGTGGCGCCGAAGTTCGCCGATCGCCAGGGCGGGTATACCCGCATCATCAAGACCAGCGACTTCCGCATCGGTGACGGTGGCGACATCGTCGTCCTCCAGTTGCTCACCGAGGAATCCAAGCCCACCGGCACCGCCCGTCGCAGCGCGGGGCATCGCCGTCAGCGCAATGAACGCCGTCACCAGTTCGCCGCCAAGCTCGCCAAGGCGCGGAACAGCGCCAAGACGGATGAGTCGGCAGCCAGTGAGCCTGCGGCAACTGCGGGCGATCAGCCCGCCGCGGCCGATCAATGATCCATCAAGCTGCCAAAGCCCGATCTCCCCGGCAATGCACCGGCGGAGACAGGTGGTTGAACCTTCGACATATGACTCGTAATCAATGATACAAAAGCCCCGGATTCCCCGGGGCTTTTTTGTGTCATCACAAATGAATCATCCGTGCGTCGTGTTCGGTCATCCCACAAAAAAACCCCGGAGAGTCCGGGGTTTTTCAGTGCGGCTGAGAGGACTTGAACCTCCACGTCATTGCTGACACAAGGACCTGAACCTTGCGCGTCTGCCAATTCCGCCACAGCCGCAGCGTGTGTGGCACATCCTAGATGAGTTGCCTTTTCTGTCAAGCGGACCGCGCGATTGTTTTGCTCCTGGGTGAAGCCAATTGTTGTGGCCTGTGTGCATGACTGGAGGGCGTCGCTCCCGCGACGCCGCGGCGTCGCAGGAGCGACGCCCTCCAATTTCCGCCGGTGCCGCATGCGACGCCACAAATGTTGACTACTCCCTTGCTCCTTTACCTGATTGTTGTGATAAAGTCGCTGCATCGTCGAGCGAGTGAAAATCCCCGCCCATCCCCGCTTGCTCTCCTCCCTTGTGCGCTCTAGATTTCCCCCATCAACGGGGGTTTATTTCAGGAGATTCGATGAGCAAGCAGTGGCGAGCGGCCGTGATTGGCACAGGTGTAGTCGGGGAGTGGCATGTGCGGATCATCCCGCAGCTTCCCAATGAGTCCCTGGTGGCCGTCTGCGACATCATCCCCGACAAGGCCGAGGCGGCGCTGGCCAAGAACAAGCTCACCGGCGTCAAGGTGTACACCGACCTCGCCGAGATGCTGAAAAACGAAAAGCTCGATGTCGTTCACGTCTGCACGCCCAGCGGCAATCACATGGACCCCGCCATCACCGCCATGCGGGCCGGGGTCAACGTCATCACCGAAAAGCCAATGGAGATTCAGCTCGATCGCATTGATCGCATGATCGAAACCGCCAAAGCCAAAAACGTCCGACTCGCCGGCATCTTCCAAAACCGATGGAACCCCGCCAACCGCGCCCTGCACGATGCCGCCCGCGCCGGCCGATTCGGAACGCTCTCCTGGGCCGGCTGTTTCACTCCCTGGTATCGCACCGATGACTACTACCGCGAAGGGGGCTGGCGTGGCACATGGAAGCTTGATGGCGGCGGCGCGATCATGAACCAGTCCGTTCACGCCATCGACCTCCTCCAATGGATCGCCGGGCCAATCACACAGGTCAGCGCCTTCGCCTCCAGTCGGATTCACCCGGAAATCGAGGTGGAGGACACCCTCAGCGCGACCGTCCAATTCGAAAGCGGCGCGTTCGGTACGATCATGGGTTCGACGGCGATGTATCCCGGCGCGTCGGTTCGGCTGGAAATCGGCGGCGGCGACGGACACGCCGTCAGCGAGGGAGGCCTCAAAACTTTCAAGTTCCGCAACGAGTTGCCCGGTGATAAGGACCTCATCGAGAGTCAGGGCGGGAAAGGTTCCAAATCCACTGGCGGCGGTTCAAGCGCCACGGATGTAAGCAGCGAAAACCACTATCGCAACATCGCCCACATCCTCGACGCCTGGGATCACGGCCGCGACGCCGACACCGCCGGCCCCGAAGCCCGCAAAGCCGTCGCCATCATCACTGCATTATATGAATCCGCCAAGGCCGGTGGCTCGCCCGTTCGTGTCCAATAGGTCCACGGTAGGGGGGAGATTAGCGCGTTGTCCACATTGGCGTGGCAGGCTCAAGGAGCCGCGCACGAAGTAAGCGGTTGTGCGATGGCATACGACCGCTTACTTCGTGCGCTGCGCCTTAGCGTGCGATACACCGAAGCGGGGAGCACGCCATCACTTGCCCGGTTCCGCCATCGACGGCGTTACATGCACTTCCGCGAGCGTACCCCCATGCACGAGGGGACGATCCGTCTGGTCGGCTGCCGTGCCCATCAGCGCGATCATCGGTTTGAGCGCCATCCGCTTCACATGAGCCAGGGCATCCTCCGGCCGCATGTCGCCGGTGAAGCTTGTGGTGGCGTCGTCCGCGCCCGCGGACGCCATCGGATATGCCGGCGTCGGGGCATGGCGCAGTTGCGCGATCGGCTGCTCCAGCGCCCGCAGGATGGGCGTCGGATAAAGACCGATGATCACGACGAGCACCGCCAGCGGCGTGAGCACCGCCACTTCCCGCCCCGTGATGTCGCCACCCTGCACATACTTGGGGTGAACCGTGTGATGCGTGTGCACATCCGGCGTGATCAGCGGATACTTCAGCGGCCCGAACATCAGCCGCGTGCCGAATCGCAGCATGTAGAGCGCCTCGGTCACGATCCCGATCGCCGCCAGCGCGCCAAACGTGATGCCCAGATGCTTGCTGGTCAGCGTACCGGTGAGCGTCAGAAACTCGCTGACGAATCCATTGAGCCCCGGCAATCCCACCGACGCCATGACGAAAAAGATGACGAAGAAGGAGAGCTTGGGCATCGCCTTCGCCAGCCCCGACAACTCGCGGATGTCGCGGGTGTGATAGCGGTGGTAGATCATCCCCACCATCAGGAACAGCGCCGCGCTGACGATCCCGTGGTTCACCATGTAGAGCACCGAGCCGGTCATCCCCACCGTGTTCAGCGCCAGCATCCCCAGCACGCAGAACCCCAGGTGCGCCACCGATGAATAGGCCACGACCCGTTTGATGTCCGTCTGCACCCACGCTGCCAGTGCCGCGTAGATGATGCCGATCACGCACAAGACGCCCAGCGTCTGCAGGACGACCGGGAACAGGATGTCGCCGTCGAGTGTGATCAGCCCGATCGGCAGCGCGATGCGGATCAGCCCGTACGTCCCCAGTTTGAGCACCAGCGCCGCCAGATCGACGCTTCCGGCCGTCGGCGCTTCGGTGTGCGCCAAGGGCAGCCAGGTGTGCAGCGGGAAGATTGGCGTCTTGACGCTAAACGACGCCAAAAATGCCAGAAGCACCCAGAAGCGCTCATGCACGCTCATGTGCGTCTGCGCGAAGACGATCAGGTCCGGCAGGTTAAACGTCCCCGCCCGCGCTCCCAGGTACAAAATCCCCACGAGCATGAGCACCGAGCCGGCGAACGTGTAGATGAAAATCTTGACCGCCGCCGCCTTGCGGTTTTTGCCTCCCCAGATCCCGATGATGAAATAAAGCGGAACAAGCGAAGCCTCAAAGAAGATGTAGAACAGGAGCAGGTCCGTCGCCATGAACGTCCCGAGCATCAGCACGAGCAGGAGGTTCATCCACGCGTAATGCTCGCGCGAGCGGCTGTGAATGGAGCGCAATGACGCCGTCACCGCCAGCGGATGCAGGATCGCCGTCAGCACGACCATCAACAGCCCGATCTGATCCACCCCAAGCGAAAGCTGCAAGCCCAGCCCCACAACCCGCGGCCCGTGAATGACAAACTGATATCCCCCCTGCGTCCAGTCATATTGCACCGCCAGCGACAGCGCCATGAACAGCGTGCTTCCACTGACCGCCAGCCCCCACGTCTTGCCCCGCACCCGCGGCGAAAGCACCGACCCCACGATCACCCCCAATACCGGCACCCCCAGAAGCCCCACGAGCAGGTATTGATGCGGCAAAAACGCCGTCCCCGCGCTGAGCAGCACGAGCAGCGCGAGCAATGTGACGGGAACGCCCCACAGGGTACGGGTCGGGTTCAGGATCATTTCAAGTCGGCTCTTTTCTCAATTCACCCCGGCGCGGCCCCGCCCGCCTCCATCCTGGATTCAACCCGCCGGTCCGATGTGCGGCGATGATAATCCCCCCGTCCCCGCTTGTCGATTGTCCCGCCCGGCTACATGTTGTACCGGAGTAGAACTGTCACCCCATAGCCGAAATAGAAGTATCCCCCCATGGTGGGGTATCCACCCGGGATGGAAGAACTTCGAATGTCAGCAAAGGAACGGATTCGGCTGGAACCGTTCGGGCGTGTGAAGCGCGGTAAACAAAAAGGGGACATCACTTTTTTTGGGAAAGTCTAAGGGGTCGGGAGTCTTTGATTGACAATGCTGTTTGATTGGATAGCATGTCGGCCATGCCGCGTCGATTACGATTGGCCATGGGCGGGTTGGCGTATCATGTGCTCAACCGCGCCGTGGGGCGCGGCCGACTGTTCGAGGATGATGCCGATTACCAGGCGATGCTCAAGGTC
>CAYTAP010000140.1:0-9066 GCA_964435775.1 uncultured Tepidisphaeraceae bacterium | reverse complement strand
AGGAGACGGCGGAGATTTCGGTGCAGGCGTCGCTGACCGGCCACCTGGTCTTCAGCACGCTGCACACCAATGACGCGCCGAGCGCGATCGCCCGGTTGCTCGACTTGGGGCTGGAACCATTTTTGGTGACGGCGACGCTCGAAGGGATCATCGCGCAGCGGCTGGTGCGTCGGTTGTGCCCCAACTGCAAGACGGCCTACACCCCGGCAGAGGAGCAACTGATGGAGCTGGACCTTCGCCCGCAGGATGTGCAGGGTCGGACGTTCTATTACGGCAAGGGGTGTGAGCAGTGCAACAATACCGGCTATCGCGGCCGGCAGGGGATCTACGAAATTATGCTGCTCGATGATGACATGCGCGATCAGATCATCAAACACGCCTCGACGCAGGTTCTTCGTCATGAAGCCAAGAAGCGGGGGATGCGGACACTGCGTCAAAGCGGGCTCATGGCGATTTATGACGGAATTACGACGATTGAGGAAGTCGTGAAAGAGACGATCATGGAAGAAGGATGAGGCCGTTTGGGAAGTGGGAGGTGGGATAAGTGGAATGGGTTTGGGTGAAAAACGCGTGGCGCGGGGATTCGCGGTCCGGTGGACACGGCGAACAATTGAAGCGGTCGACCACGATGGAATAGAGGTGCTGGTATGCCGACGTATGCATTTGAAGCGATGAATTCCTCCGGGCAGGAGGTCAAGGACGAGATTGAGGCCTCGGACTCGGCCGACGCGATCTCCAAAATCCGCGCCAAAGGGTATTTCCCGACCAAGGTTCGGGAGCGTGCGGCCAAGAAGAAGGTCGCCAAGAAGGCGTCGGCGACCGTTGAAACTTCCCGCAAGATGCCGATTTCCTTCGGCGGCGTGCCGCGAAAGCAGCTGGTGGGTTTTACGCGGCAGTTGTCCACGCTTCAGGACGCCGGGCTGCCCATTTTGCGAAGCCTTCAGATTTTGGAGCAGCAGCAGAAGCCGGGTTTGCTCAAGGCGATCATCGGGGGCGTTTCGGATGAGGTGGAAGGGGGCGGCACGCTGTCGGATGCGATGGCGAAATATCCCAAGGCGTTCGACAAGTTGTACGTCAACATGATCAACGCCGGGGAGGCCGGTGGCGTGCTCGATCTGATCCTCAACCGCCTGGCCGACTTCATGGAAAAGGCGGCGCGGCTGAAGAAAAAGGTGATCGGGGCGATGATCTATCCGGCGGTCGTCATCACCATCGCGGTGGCGATCGTGTCGATGATCATGATTTTCGTGATCCCCAAGTTCGAGACGATCTTCAGGGACTTCGGGACCAAGCTGCCGGCCGTCACGCAGCTTCTGCTCGATATCTCGCACTGGTTCGCCGAGGACTATGGCTGGGCGTATGTGCTGTTCGCGCCGGTTGTCTTTGTCCTGACGGTCAAACTGATTCGCATGAGCGACGGGGGCAAGTATTTTGTGGATGCGGTGAAACTGAAGATTCCGATTTTGGGGAACATTTTGAGCAAAACCGCCATCGCGCGGTTCACGCGGACGCTGGGGACGCTGATCAGCGCGGGCGTGCCGATTCTGGATGCGATCAACATCACGAAGGAAACCTGCGGCAACGAGGTGTACACGCGGGCGCTGGGTAAGGTGCATGACGCGATCCGCGAAGGCGAGAGCATGGCCGACCCGCTGCGGGCGTCGAAGGTGTGCGACTCGATCGTGGTCAACATGGTTGATGTCGGTGAAGAGACCGGCGACCTGGACAAGATGCTCATCAAGATCGCCGACAACTACGACAACGACGTGGACGTGCTGGTGGGCTCGCTGATCAGCATCCTCGAGCCGGTGATGGTGGTGATCCTGGGCGTGATTGTCGGCTTCATCGTGGTGGCGCTGTTCATGCCGATGATCAGCCTGATCCAGACGATTTCCGGCGGGACGCACTAGAGTGGAAATGCGGAACGGTGAATGCGGAATGCGGAATGGTTGAGGGGATGGATTGAGGAACGGTATGCGGCGAACACGGAGTAATCAGGTCGGCCGACTTTCGCGGCGCGGCGGGTTCACGATTCTCGAACTGCTCGTTGTCATCGGGATCATCGTGATTCTCATCGGCATCCTCATTCCAGTGGTGAGCAAGGTGCGCAAGAGCGCCCGCGCGGCCGACACGACCAACCAGATCAGCGTGATTCAGGGGGCGATCGAGCGGTATTATAGCGATTTTCATGCGTACCCGGGGCCGCTGAGCAATAGTGAGATCGGGGTGGCGATGACCATCACGGGCGTTGTACCCAATGGAGGGGGTACCATCACCGGCAGCGAGAATCTTGTGCTGGGACTGCTCGGCGGGCTTCGCAACACTGGAACGGGGCTTGAGTACAACAAAGATTGGGTTGGGCAGGGAGCTGCGAGCCTGAACGTGAACCAGCCCCGCACCTACCCCGCGTATATCAGCACGGACAACTTGAGCGATGGCGCGTACAGCGAGGGGAGCACATCGGCCAATGATACGAACATCCCCGAGTTTCTGGATCGGTTTTCCAACACGATGCCGATTTTGTATCTGCGGGCCAATGTGGGAATGGGTGGTGTGATCGACACTGCCGACGACAACGCCCAGTACGACTTGCGTGACATCATCGGGTACACCGGCACGAACATCGGCCTGGGCAAGAGCGTGAAGTCGACGGCCTATAAGAATGCCACTTACCCCAATCACGGATTGCGCACCGTGACCACTTCCGCTTCGATGGACAAGGCCAGCGGTAGTTACACATACCCCTACGACGCCTATCCCTATTTCACTAATCCCAACCAGACCACGCCCCTGCAGGCCCGCGCGAAGGATGGGTACATCCTGATCAGCGCCGGGCCGGATCGCGTTTATGGCACCGAGGATGACATCACGACCTTCGGCAGCGTGGTTCCGTAATGGGGAGGGTTGAAACATGACACGCCACAACCAGCGCCATCACGCCTTCACCTTGACGGAAATCCTCGTCGTCATCGGGATCATCGTCATCCTCATGGTGATCCTCCTGCCGATGATCAGCAACTCGCGTCAGCGGGCCAACAAGGCGCGGATGATGCTGGATATCCAGGCGCTGGTCACCGCGCTGGAGCAATACAAATCGGATTTGCATGACTATCCGCAGGTGGTGACGGCGGGGCAGGGATCACAGACGCTGGCGGACGCGCTGCTCGGGCCGGCGATCAACAACCGCTCGGGATTTAGGATTCGCACGGGCGGGCGGATGTACGGGCCTTATATCCAGGCGGACAAGTTCAAGATTGCCGACGGTACTACGACCTACGTGGACCATTTCGGCAAGACAGTCCCGGTGGGTTGTCTGCTTGATATGAACGGGAATCCGATACTCTACTACTCCGCCGCGCTGTCCAAGCCGGACATCACGCAGGGGACTGGATACGTTGAAAATCAATCTTCATACGCCAACCGCAATTCGTATCTGTACAACTACGCCGACAATGATGATGCCACGGAGCCGCGTTTCACGGACAAGAAGATGATGCGGGCCATGCTTGGCGATTACAATAACAACGGGCGGATTGACGGCGGCGAAACCGCCAAATACACGGGGCCGTACATTCTCTGGTCAGCCGGGCCGGATGGACTCTTTGGACCGATCAATGGCAGTGGCGCCCAGTTGGCCGCCAGCGCGACGCCGAACACGGATTCCGTGAACGCTTCCGATGACGTCATGAACTTCCAGCGATGAGTGATTCCATGACTCTTCGGTTGGGTATTGCGATTTCAGGCGGCGGTTGTGGTTCAGGTAGTGGTCTTGTAGGGTCCGCCCCGCGGACCATCACTCCCATTCGTGGTCCGCGGGGCGGACCCTACACAAAGCCTTTCTTGGAGAACCGGGCGGAACCCCCTCCCCAACCCTCCCCCGCGCGTACGCGGCGGAGGGAGAAAAACGCACATCCGTTGGCCACGCCGCGTCGCCCGCCCTTTGTGCCTTTGCGTCTTCGTGGCTCCGGACGCCCCCCCCGTCTTAGTGGCTTGCGGCGGCTGAAGCCGCCCCTACGAAGACGAATCGAACGATCCGCCTACACGCTTATCGAGATGCTGACAACGGTGGCGGCGCTGGTGATCGTGCTGGGGATGATGGTGTCGCTGGCGAGGTATGTGCGGTATCGCTCGAGCACGGAATTGACGCGGGATTTGTTGGCGCAACTCGATGCGGGGATGGCGCAGTACATGCGGGATCATGACGGCGCGCGCCCTGCGATCCCGGCGGCGTTTGATGACCGCACGGGAGAGGAGGGGGGTGATGTGCGGGCGAATAACATCGCCTTCGTGCGGCTTTTGCGAGGGCGTCAGCCGCCGAGCGGGGGATTGTTCACCAATTTGCCGGTGTCCATGTTTGATCAGACGGTGCTTCGTGACACATGGGGAAGCTTGATTGTATACATGCCCCATCAAAATCCGGCGATTGGCATGGCGCCGGACGATCGCCCGTTCTTCTTCTCGGCGGGGCCGGATCGACGATATCTGACACGGGATGACAACCTTTACAGCTATGAGTCGGTTGGTGTGCGTGCAAAGCCATAAAAGGTGTGGATTTCAGCCTGAAAAGCTCCCGTCATCCGCTGGACATGACGAATAGTGGGATATGAAAGCAGTGGGTGCGATCATGATGAAGCCGACAAATCATCCGAGGTTGACGACGACGGGGGTGGACGCCGGTCAGCCGTTGAAGATCGTGGGCTGGACGCCCATGCCACGGCGGCTGATGTCGCGGGCGGTGCCGGGGCGGGTGGGGCCGCGTTTTGTCGGCCATCGCAGCGGGTTCACGATGATCGAGATTCTGACCGTGATCGGGATCATCCTCATCCTGATCGGGATGCTGTTCGTGGGATTGAGGTTCGTGGGGAACCAGGCAAAGGAAAAATCGACAAAGATCACGCTGGGGAACCTGCAATCGATGATGTCCACCTACGACACCCAAGGTCGGGGCATGATGGCGAAGCTGAACCAGGCGTTTTATGACAAGGCGTCCGGCGGGACGGCGGCCCCCTTGGCATTGCCGGCGAACGCGAATGTGAGCGAAGCCGCCGCCACGTCCCGGTATGCGGCATTTGTGGGGTGGACGCAGACGCCGGCGATGAGCCTGATCCTGTCGGTTTCCGAGAACCGCGCCGCAATGGGGAAACTGACCACGGCGACGCTCAAGCCCAGCGGCGCGATCACGGCGCCGACCAATATCCTGTTGGATGGCTGGAGCAATCCGATCATCTTCGTGCCGGCCGCGGGGCTGGATGGCGTGACGTATGACAGTCGGGGCGGCGCGACGCAGACGGTGACGAGTGCCGGGGTCGCTGCTTCCGGAGGGGCGATACCGGCCGGCGCGCGACCCTTTTTCGCGTCGGCCGGTCCGGATGGGGATTTTTCCAAGGGGGATGACAACGTTTACTCCTTCGAGCCATAGGTTTGAGCCATAGGTGAGCATGAGTGTGAAACGTACAGGTTGTCAGTTGTCCGTTGTCCGTTGTCAGTTGTCCGTGGCAGATGCGTTTGCAACGGACCACGACTCGACGGAGTTCGTCGAAGTCGGACCACGGACCACGAACCGTGGCGACGGAAGCAGCCAAGGTCGGCCTCGCGCATTTCACTGTCGGCTGCCGACGACTCGACTGAGCTCGTCGAAGTCTGCCCACTGCCGACTCGGCGCCCGCCGCGGCTTCACGCTGACGGAAATCCTCGTGGTCATCGGGATCATTGTGCTGATCCTGGCGATGGCGGTGCCGGCGTTCAATTTCATCACCGGCGCCCGCTCGCTGGAGGCGGCGCAGAACAGCGTTTCGGCGATGTTGGCGCGGGCGCGGTCGCAGGCGATCTTCACCGGCGAGCCGGTGGGGGTGGCGATCTACGATGACGCGAAAACAAGGCGATACACGATGGCGCTCGTGCAGTTTGACGCCACGCCGCCGGGCACGACGAACATCGACTTGGCCCCCGACCAGGATCCGCAGCCGCTTCAGCCCGAAACCGCTGCGCGGGGCATGGTGGCGCAGGGCAACTACGCAACCCCGGCGGTGGTCATGTTTGATGCCCAGGGGCGGCTGGTGAATGTGGCGTATACCTTGAACGGCACGTTGGCGGCCGCTTATCACACTCCGACGACGCCACCGCCGGTGACCAACGGCTTTAGCCAACTGGCGCTGATCCTTTACGAACGTACGGCGTATGACAACAACATCGGCAGTGATCCGAACTGGTTGAACACCAACGGACTGATGCTCGTCATCAACCGCTACAACGGCACCCTGTTGGGCACTGAATAACAAGTGATGACTCACAACGGACAACCGACCAACACCATGCTTCATCATCCGTTCACAACTTCGCACGGGCACACGCGTCATCGCGGCATGACGTTCACGGAGGTGATGTTCGCGGTGATCATCCTGGGGATCGGCTTCATCATGCTGGCCGCCATTTTCCCCGTTGCGATCCAGCAGACCAGGACGAGCGTCGAGCAAACCCAGGGCGCGGCGATGAGCCGCGGCGCGCTGCGGTATATGGAGGAGGTGGGGACGCTGACGGATGCGACAGGTCAGTCGCTTCTTGTGTCGACGGGGAACGTGGTGGTTGCCATCACGAATGACCCGGCCCTTCCAGCGACATTGCCGATTTGGAAAGCCATCAGCGGCAACCTGATTCGCGCGGATGACGATCGTTATGCCTGGGTGCCGTTGTACCGTCGGGATACCGGTTCGCCTTTTGCGCAGGTGTTTCTCTTCGGCGTGCAGGTGCGTGGTCGCGACCGCTTTACGCCCGCGGACGACATTATTCCCGCTCCGGCCAATTTATCGGCGCGCAAGGCGACGGTGGATTTGGCTTACGACACGGCCAATCAGGTCAGCACCATCAACTTCACCGCAGGGGGCGAACCGATTGGCGAAGGCGCTTATGTGGTGACGGCGGACGGACGGATTTTCCGCGTGGGCGCGCTGGTCAGTGGGACCAAGTGGCTGTTGGCGCCCGGTTACGAAATTAAAAGTGACGGCAGCGAGAATGTGTCGGGATTGAATGCGTTTGTTGTGGGTCGGGGGTTGAGGAATCCGGCCGCGGCCTACAACGCGGGCACCAATCCATATGTCAACATTGTTCAGGACGTCGGATGCTACACGACTTTCGTGCGCGTGAACTGACCACGGACCCCGGACCTTTTAACATGACTCGTCATCCTTCAACCTTCATCCTTCATCCTTGCCCCAGGCGCGGTTTCACGCTGCTGGAGTTGATGATCTCCGTGGCGATCATGTTGTTTCTGGTCATCGGGATCAACCAGGTCTTCTCGACGACGAGCGCCACGGTCGGCGCCGGTCAGGCGGCCAGCGCGCTGACGCGGGATCAGAAGGCGGCGAGCACCGTGTTTTACAGCGACTGGCAGGGGGCCGCGACGATCGATTCGCCGGCGATCATCATCCATTCCGAAGCGCTGCCGATGTTTTTGAACAAGGCGGACGCGGCGAGCGATGCCGATGGGCTCCCCCTCACCGTCAACCAACAAGGCGCTGCAACCGCGACGGTCAGCGCGTTCACCTACAACTATCGCAATCATCGGGCCGATCAGTTTTCGTTTTTCTCGCGCGGGGATTTTCCGAGGCAGACGGGGGATGGCAGCGGTTCGCTTGTCAGCCCGCTTGCGTCGAATGAGGCGTGGATCAGCTACGGGCATCTGATGTTGCCGAACAATGGCATCACTCGATTTTATGCGCCGGGCGAGGCGGATGCCGCCGCGCCGGGTGATAAAAACGACAATAATTTTTACGCTTCGCAATGGGTGCTGGGGCGGGTGGCGATGCTGCTGCGTTACAACTCGGCGGCCGCCCCGACGTTCTCGGGGTATTACGGCCGTGTTCCGGCAAGCCCCGCGAATCTGACGCCGCTGGCTGGTGTGACAACCACGGCCCCCGGCATATCGACCATTTCACAATCACGGTTTGATGTGGCCGATCGCTTTCGGCAGGATATCCTCAGTCAGGCCGACCCGAATTGGTGGCAGAAGCTGATCTATCGCTTTCAATGCGATCCGTATTCCGTCTTGGATCGCGCAACTGCCGATTCCGCCGCGTTTGCCAAGACCACGCCTTATTTCCTCCCCGGCTGCACGCAGTTCATGGTGGAATATGCCGGGGATTTCGTGACGCAGGACGCGAACCAAGCCAGCGCGACGTATGGTGAGGTGAAGACCGACAGTGGCGGCCTCCCGATCATTCAGCCGGATGGCATCATCGATTTTTACATCGATAAGTCGGCCGACCCCGGCGACAGCACCAAGTGGGTGCGCAGGACGCGATGGTTTGGTTTGGGGCGCGATCTGACGATTAACGGCACGGCGGCTGATGACGGCGACGTGAGGCCTTTCCGCGATTCCTGGCCGGCGTCGCCTGCCATCCCGCGACAGGCTTTCGAGAAAGACATCGTCGCGCCATCCGGCGGTTCCCCCGGCGTCTACACCTGCGTCTTCGGCCCGACGGACGTCAAGCCCAAGATGATTCGGATTACCGTGACGATCACCGATCCGAATGATCGGCTGGCCAACGGGCAGACGTATGAATATGTGCTGGGGTCGCCCTGAGGCGTGCGCATGCGGCGGGGTGTGAGACGGCGACGATGCGACAACGATGAATTCCGACGAAGAGGTTTGCCATGAACAGGCGTACACAATTCATTCTCATGGGGACGGGCATCGGCCGGCGCGCGTCGCGGCGGCGGTCGGGGACGGTCCTCATCTTCGTCATCGCGCTGCTCGTGCTCATGGCCCTCATCGGCACGGCGTACATCTCCACCACGCGGCAGGACACCTACTCGTCGCGGACGAACATGGTCAACAGCCAGGTGGACTTGCTTCTGGAAGGAGGAAAGAACATCGCAGTGGGGCGGATTGTGGAGGGGGTGTTTGGCACGGATACCGCCGCCCCGACGGTCAAGGTGTATCGGCAGGCGTCGGAAACGGGGAACATTTCCACATATCTCAATTACACGTCGTTGAGGGATAGCGTGTTTCTGTCGTCCCGCGTACCGGAAAGCGGACCGGTTTGGCCGTATATCGGTGATCCCATTATC
>CAYTAP010000139.1:0-9086 GCA_964435775.1 uncultured Tepidisphaeraceae bacterium | reverse complement strand
AAGGATGCGCCGCTCGACGCGGTGCTCGAGCATCTCTCGGCCGCCGCTGGCTTCATCGTCATCAAGGATGCGCCGGTCACCGGACGGATCACCGTCTTCAGCAAGCAGCCCGTTTCCCCCGCCGAGGCGGCCGAGATGCTCAACTCCGTCTTGAAGGTCAGCGGCAACACCGCCATTCAGATGGGCCGCATCCTCAAGATTACGACGCTCGACAAAGCCAAGAAATCGAGCATCCCCGTTCACTTCGGCGCTGACCCGAAGAAAATCGCGCAGACGGACGAGCTGATCACCCAGGTGATTCCGGTCCGCAGCGTCGATGCCGTCAAGTTGAAGACGGATTTGCAGCCGTTGGTGAGCACGAACGCCGACCTATCGGCCAACGGCGGCAGCAATTCGATCATCATCACCGACACCTCCGCCAACATTCGGCGAGTGGTTGAAATCATCAGCAGCCTCGACACGCGCGATGCGTTGGAAAACACGATCCGCGTCAAGCAGATGAAGTACGCCGACGCCACCGCCGCCGCCAAGCTCGTGACGGAAATATTCAACGCCGATCAAAACAAGGGGCAGACCAACGCGCCCTCGCCCGCGCAATTCTTCCGCAATATGCGCCGCGGCGGCCAGCCACAGCCCGAGGAAACCCAGGGAGGGCACACGGGCAAGGTGATCGCCGCCGCCGATCAGCGGACCAACACGATCGTCGTCACCGGCCCGGCCGACACGCTCAAGGTCATTGATGGCATGCTTGATGAGCTTGACGCCAACCCCGCCGCCGATCAGGCGTTTTTCATCTATTCGGTGAAGAACGGGCAATCCCAGAATATGGCGGTTGTGCTCAATAATCTTTTTGGCGCCGGCTCCACGAGCGCCAGCAATAACCGCGTGTCAGCCAACAACAGCGTGAGCAACTCTCGAGGCGGTTTTGGCGGCAACTCCAGCGGCGGCTTTGGCAACTCCGGCCGAGCCGGCTCCGGCGGATTCGGAAGCACCGGTGGCGGATTCGGCAGCAATACGCCGATCAACCGCACTTCCAATGCCATTGCCAATGTCTCGCCCGCGATCGCCAACGCGGCATCCCAATTCGCCGGCCAGGTGTATGTGGTGGCCGACGTTGACACCAACTCGCTGCTCGTCTCGACGGCCAGCAAGTATCAAACGCAGGTGCGCGACATCATCACCGAGCTGGATCGCCCCGTGCCTCAGGTGCTCATCAAGGTGCTCATCGCGGAAGTGACCCACAACAACTCCGAAGACCTCGGGGTCGATTTTTCGATCCTCAACACCCGCGCCAATGGCGAGGGCACGAAAGCGGGCACCAGTTTTCTCGGAACGCCCACCCCCTCCGGCGGGCTTGTCGTCAGCATGCTTGAAAGCAACGTCACCGCAACCTTGCGGGCGCTGGCCGTCGCGGGCAAACTCGACGTGCTCTCCCGACCCTACATCCTCGCCAGTGACAATCAGTTGGCCACGATCACCGTCGGCAAGGAGGTGCCGATCATCACGGACAGCCGGCTTGACATCAACAACAACCCGGTCAACCAGATCACCTACCGTGACCTGGGGATCATTTTGAACGTCACGCCCCACATCAATCCCGAGGGACTGGTCATTCTCGATGTGTCGCCGGAGGTGTCGGACATCACCGATCAGACCGTCCCCATTTCATCCACCGTCAACGCGCCGGTCTTTTCCCTCCGGTCGGCCGACACGCGCGTCGGGATCAACGACGGACAAACCATCGTCATCGGCGGCTTGATGCAGGATCAAAAGACCCAGCAGGTGAACAAGGTGCCCATTCTCGGCGACATCCCCCTGATCGGCTTGCTGTTTCAGAGGAATCAGATCACGAAGACCAAGACGGAATTGCTCATTTTCCTGACGCCTCATGTCGCCTCCGCGCCCGACAAGCTGCTTGGCATGAGCCAGGACGAGATGAAGGGAGTCAAGCTGGTTCCCAATGCCGTTCAGCCAGGCACATTCAAGGATCATCTCGAGGGGATGCGGCGCGGCGATACCACGACGCAACCTTCGCCACCGCTGGTGATCCCCGACGTTTCCGATCATCGCTCGGCCGGTTCGAAGGATGAACCTCCTTTGCCCGGCACGCGGTAGGGGGTCATGCAGGGTCCGCGGAAGTCCGACGACGGCATGCGTGGACCGCATCAGAGGCCTATACGTATCTTCGCCATGTTTCCTTATGATGCGCCCATCCGTCATCCATGACACGCTCGCAGGCGCGAGGGACGGATGATGAGTCGGATCGCAACATTCTCGGAGCAACCATGACCGGCCAACCGTCCGCACCGAGCGCTTCGGCGCATTCGTCAAGTGATTCCATTCACATGTTCACACCCGCCACGATCACCGACCGCGCCTACTGGGATGACGTGAGAAATGATCCGGCTCTCGCGGCGCTTGTCGCGTCCATCACCGACGCCGCCTTGCAAATCCCCGCGGCGCCGCCCCGACCACTGGCCAGCGATTATCTCGCCGCCCGGCGTCACAACGACCGCCACAGGCTTGACGCTCAATGGCAAAATGGCCGGCGAATGCTCTCCCAACTCGCCGTCAATCGCTGCTTCATGGGGGTGGATCCGGGCGATTGTGACGATCGCCTGCTCGACTGGCTCTGGTCCTTTCTGACTGAGCCAAGCTGGTGCGTCTCGGCGCATCTGCCCAACAAGGATTTGCCCGCCCTCGGGCAGCCAACCCTCGACCTGGCCGCTTGTGAAATGGCGGCGATGCTCGCGGAAATGCGCGAAGTATTGCTCCCCTGGATCAATTCGAACTCACGGACCCTTGCCGACAGCATCATCCATGCCGTTGACGAGCAGGTCATTCGCCCGTTTGAAGAGGCGCCCGAGCATTTCTGGTGGACGGACGTTGACAACGTGCACATGAACAACTGGACGGGGGTATGCGCCGGTTCCATTCTCGCCGCCGCGCGCTCCCTGGCCGCCCAGGGACATGCGCGGCCGGTTGCGGAAGCCAAAGCGATCAAGTTGCTCGGCGCGTTCTTCGAGCGCGCCTTCACGCCCTCGGGCGAATGTGACGAGGGCATGGGATACTGGGGGTATGGCGTGGGCGTCGCGTCGCTTGGTCTCAGCCGCCTCGCGCCGGGCGAACTGGCCGGAGCGATCGACATGGGGCGTTTCAGGCAGGTCGCCGATTATCCACGTCGGGTTCATTTGGTGGATGACTGGTTCTACAGCGGCAATGATTCCAGCCTTCACTGCGGCGCCCCCCAGTATCTGGCCACATGGCTCGCCGCCGCCGCCGACAACCTCTGGATGGGACAGTGGGCACGCCGCGCCGCGTTCGTCTCCCCGCCTCAATCCGCCGCCTCATGGCGTCGCCAGTCCGGCGCCGATCCACCCGTGCGGCATTTCAGCATGTTCCTCCGCACGATTGATGCGTACAAAACTCGCCGAACGCAGTCATCCCCCGCGCCATCGAGCCAGGCCCCCGGCGCCGCCGTTTCAAATGATACAGCGAATGCGTCACCACCGGCCAAGCCCACGTTGATTGAAGATCAGCAGGCCGCCGTGTTTCGCCTGCCCACCGATGCCGGCAATCTCATCGTCACACTCGCCGGTGGCACCAATGGCGAACGCCACAACCACAACGATCTCGGCCATGTCCTGCTCTTCCTCGACGGCCAGCTCATCCTGCCCGACTTGGGCGCGCCGCACTACACCGCCGACTTTTTCAGCGCCAACCGCTACACCTATCTCACGGCCTCCAGTCGCGGCCACAGTTGCCCCGTCATCAATGGCCAGGAACAACGGGTGGGCAGCGACGCGGCAGGAACGATCCTCGCGTGGCGTCCCGACGCCGACACGCCCGAGTTTTCGCTCGATCTCACCACCGCGTACCCGCCTGAAGCGAACCTCACCCGCTGGACCCGTACACTTCGTCAGTTGAGCCATCATTTTGAACTGATCGACGACTACCAGACCACGCGCGCGGCCGTGGGCGTCACGCACGCTCTCTGGTCGCTGGCTGAACCCGTGGTGCAGAAGAACGTCCTCAAGATCGGTCCTATTTTCATCACCCTGAACCCCGCCCCGGTCCGCGTCACCATCACCACCCATCAACCGGCGGATTTACTTCTGCGGTCGTTCACCGATCGTCTGCTGTACCAGATTCAGGCTGAATATCAGACCGATGCCACGGGCGAATTGAAGGTGACCTCCGCCTTGAGCGCCGGGCCGCCGGATTCCGTACGATGAATACCCGCGAGGACTCGATATGAGCAACCGCATCGACCCGCAATGAGCATGTGCATTGGTCGGAATGGACCCGCTTGCCCTATCGCGGTACACTGGACCCGTCGGGCGATTAGCTCAGTTGGCCAGAGCGCCGTGTTTACACCGCGGATGTCGGGGGTTCAAGTCCCTCATCGCCCACTTCGGAGCTTGGCGTCGTCGGCACATGCGGCGTGTGCCGCATGCTTGACAAGGGTGGGGCGGTGTTCTTATCGTCTCAATGGGAGAGCGGCGGGTTTTGACCGCCGCTCTTTTTATCATCCTGACAAATGGGGTTTTTCCGAGCTGAAAGGAGCTGGATCATGGCCGCGCTGAAGGTGGGGATCAATGGGTTTGGACGAATTGGACGCCTCGTGTTTCGCGCTGGGGCCGCGAATCCGAACATTGAGGTCGTGGGGATCAATGACCTGGTGCCGCCGGACAACCTCGCGTATCTGCTCAAGCATGATTCCACGCACGGGCGTTTCAATGGGACCGTCGAGGCGAAGGAGGATGGGATCGTCGTCAACGGCCGATTCATCAAGTGCGTGTCGGTTCGCAACCCGGCCGAGCTGCCGTGGGGGCAGCTTGGGGCTCAGTACGTCGTTGAATCAACCGGGCTGTTCACTGATTTCGCCGGCGCGGAGAACCACATCAAGGCGGGCGCCAAGCGCGTCGTGATCAGCGCGCCAACCAAGGACCCGGAGAAGGTCAAGACGCTGCTCATGGGCGTTAATGCCGACAAGTTCGATCCGGCCAAGGACGTGGTGGTTTCCAACGCGTCGTGTACGACCAACTGTCTCGCGCCGGTGGCGAAGGTGATCAATGACACCTTCGGGCTGGCCGAGGGGTTGATGACGACGGTGCATGCGATGACCGCGACGCAGCCGACGGTGGACGGTCCGAGCAAGAAGGATTGGCGCGGCGGGCGGGGCGCACCGCAGAACATCATTCCCGCGGCGACGGGCGCGGCCAAGGCGGTGGCGCTGGTGTTGCCGGAGTTGAAGGGGAAGCTGACCGGCATGGCGTTTCGTGTGCCGACGCCGGATGTGTCGGTTGTTGACCTGACGTTCAAGACCGCCAAGGCGACGAGCTACAAAGAGATCTGTGCCGCGATGAAGAGCGCGTCGGAAGGAAGCCTCAAGGGCATCCTCGGGTACACCGATGAGGCGGTTGTGTCGAGCGACTTCCTGCATGATGCCCGGTCGAGCATTTTCGATGCCGGCGCGGGGATCGAGTTGAACGATCATTTCTTCAAGATCGTGAGCTGGTACGACAATGAATGGGGTTATTCCAACCGCATCATCGACCTGGTCGTATCAATGGCGAAGAAGGAAGGCCTGCTCAAATAAGGCCGACGCCCCTTTGAGGGCCGGTTTGACGTGACGGGCAGCGCATGAATGAGGCAAGGGCATCCTTTGCGGGGTGCCCTTGCTTTTTGGCACGAAAAGTGGGCCCCGGCGACTGCCGATGATGATGAATTGGGGGCGTGGATGAGCCGAGTGGCGCGATGAGGCAATCGGCGCGCGCCAAGCCTAGAATTGGGTGGCGCTTACATAACTGTATTTATGTGACAAGCGCCAGCGGCGGCGTCCGGTGTCAGTTGAAGCATTGTGGGAAACCACTACAATTCATTGGCTCCCGGCCGATGGTGCTTAAGAGTGTGCATGGCGGGAACCGGCCGATGGGTTGCTCAGGGGTGGAGTGTGCGGTTGTCGGTGACCTCTGATGGAGTAATTGAAATGGTGGTAGCCAACGAAGTAGCCAAGCGGGCGAATGGAAAGCAAGCCTCGACGTTCGTACCGGCATCGGATGGACGGATCGAGCGGGATCGACTTCGGATGATGATGCTCATTCGCCGCTTTGAGGAACGGACCTATCAGGAATACACCAAGCCCGGCCAGAAGATTGGCGGGTTTTGCCATTTGTACAGCGGGCAGGAGGCGATCGCGGTGGGGTGCGCTGCGATTTTCGACAAGGATCGAGACTATCTGATCAATGGTTATCGATGCCACGGGCACAGCCTGGCGCTTGGGATGGATCCGCATGCGGCGATGGCGGAACTGTTCGGCAAGGCGACGGGTTGCTCGAAGGGGAAGGGGGGCTCGATGCACCTGTTCCAGAGCGAGGTGGGGAACATGGGCGGGCATGGGATTGTCGGCGGCCAGTTGCCGCTGGGGGTGGGGATGGGGTTTGCCCAGTGGTACAAGAAGACCGGCGGGGTGACGTACACCTACATGGGGGATGGGGCGATCAATCAGGGGACGCACAACGAGGCGCTGAACTTGGCGAGTTTATACAAGCTGCCGGTGATCTTCGTCGTGGAGAACAACGGCGTGGCGATGGGGACGCAGGTGGAGCGGCACAGCGCCGAGCGCGATCTGGCGGAGCGGGCATGCGGATACAACATGCCGCATTGGAATATCGATGGGAATGATGTCGATACGGTCATCGCGGAATTCAGCAAGGCGATGGAACGCGGGCGGGCCGGGCACGGGCCAAGCTATATCGTCGCCAACACCTATCGTTTCCGGGGGCATTCGATGTCGGATGCGATGAAGTACCGGACCAAGGAGGAGATGGAGCACGCGAAATTGCGCGATCCGATCACGCTGTACAGCGGGCGGCTGCGGGAGGCGGGCATCCTGAACGACAAGCAGGCCGACGAGATGGCCGATGAAGTGAACCAGATTGTGAGCGACGCCGTGAAGCAGGCCGACGCCGATCCGCATCCGGCGCTGGAGTCGCGCTTTGAGGATGTGCTGGCGGAGGAATATCCGTATCAGCCGCAGGGGTAGGCTTGAGCGAAAAGGTCGGCGATCCGCCTCCGTAAGCCGGTGGCACGAGGCAACCGATTCGTGTCGTGGCGTTGATAAATGCTTGAAATCCACGTTGAATTGAGAGAAGAAAAGACATGCCCCAGATTCAGTTTCGAGAAGCCCTTCGTGCCGCGATGACCGAGGAGATGGAACGGGATGAGAACGTCTTCCTGATGGGGGAGGAGGTCGCGGAGTATCACGGCGCGTACAAAGTGTCGGAGGGGATGCTCGAGAAGTTCGGGCCACGGCGGATTATTGACACGCCGATCAGCGAGGCGGGATTCAGCGGCTTGGGCGTGGGCGCGGCGACGTGCGGGCTTCGGCCGATCATTGAGTTCATGAGCTGGTCGTTCACGCTCGTCTGCATGGATCAGCTTCTGAACAACGCCGCCAACGTGCGCTACATGTCCGGCGGCCAGTTCAAGGTTCCCGTCACCTTTCGCGGCGGCAACGGCATCGCCCACCAGCTTGGCGCGACGCACAGCCATCGGATGGAATCGGTGTACGCACGCATTCCCGGTCTGATCGTCGTGACGCCGAGCACTCCGTATGCGGCCAAGGGATTGCTCAAGTCATCAATACGATGTGATGATCCGGTGATCTTCCTGGAATCGGAAAAGATGCTGAGCGATATCGGTGATGTACCCGAAGAGGAATATACGCTGCCGCTGGGCAAGGCGGTCGTGGAGCGCGAGGGGAAGGATCTGACGATTCTGAGTTATGGTCGGCCTCTGCAGCGGGTGGTGCGTGATGCCGTCGCGGCGATGGTCAACGATCATGGCCTCGATCCGGAACTGATCGATCTGCAGACGCTTCGCCCGCTGGACACCGCGACGATCATCGAATCGGTCAAGAAGACCAACCGCTGCATGATCGTGGATGAAGACTGGGGCTACTGCGGCATGGGAGCGGGCATCTTGTACAAACTGCAAAAGCCCTGTTTTGATTATCTCGACGCGCCCATTGAATACCTGCACAGTGATGAAATTCCCGTTCCATTCAATCATTATCTTGAGGAAGCCATGATGCCGAGCGTAGATCGGATCGTGGAGGCGGCGAAGGAGATTTGCTACAGGTAAGGTCCACTTGGCGCATCGGGCGGATGTTGTAAGGCGAAAGGAGCCACCATGACCCGGACGCAACTGCTTGAAAACGTCAAAGTTCTCCCTCGGTCGGAGCAGATTGATCTCGCGCTGGAGATATGGGAGGCGATTGATCCGCAGGAAACGGAATGGTCGCTTACCGAACAGCAGAAAGTAGAATTGGATCACCGCCTCGTAGCCGATGAGACCAATCCGCAGACGGCCGAAGAGTGGACGGTTCTGCGCGATAAAATTCGTCGGGGCGATTTTTAATGCCATCGGCATTTCGCATCGCGCTTTCCTACGACGCCCGACAGGACATGCGAAGTGCGGCCGATTTTTATAACGGAGAACGCGTCGGGCTTGGCGACCGCTACCTTCAAGAGGTGGTGGAAACACTGGATATCATCGTCGAGCGCCCCCTCTCTTTTCCCAAGGTCCATCGGGACATCCGCCGCGCCATACTTCGGCATTTCCCACATGGCATTTTCTTTCGCGTTCAGCAGCGGACGATTCGGGTTCTGGCGGTGGTCGATTTGCGGCGTCACACACGGACATGGCGACGGCGTGGATGATGGCGAAGCAAGGAACTCCGCAGGGTGGGCCGTTCGGATTTTGGACCAGTTTGCCGGGCAAAATGGACATCAAATTTGCCCCTTGGTGTCGCTTCCAATGGTCCGCGCCAAAGGTGTCGGTGGCGCTCAGGAGAATGGTTCGTCCAAACGTTTTCGACATGTCGGCCAATTCCGGTGCCAACTGTTGCCGAACGTGATGGATTCCAGCGTCGTCTCCGACCATGCCGAGCGCGATCAACATTGCTGGTTCGTTGCATGGATGAACCATTTCAATACAACATCGTCGGTGGACGGCTTCATTCTTTGCACGAAGCGGCTGTGTTTCCTGTCAAGTGTTTTTGACGAGGTTTAGTTCGTTCC
>CAYTAP010000138.1:0-9196 GCA_964435775.1 uncultured Tepidisphaeraceae bacterium | reverse complement strand
AGGGCGCACACCGGACGAAGCGATTGACTCCATCCGCGAGGCGATCCACGGCCATGTACGGGTTCTGCGTGAATTGGGCGAATACGTCCCGCCGCCCCGTTCGAGGTCCCAAGTCGTCCTTGCATGAAGGCATATTTATGCAGTTGAAGGTTTGCCGAGGCTCTGCTCGGCTTGGCACGACTACATTAAGACCACATTTCTCAATCCATCACAATGAACTTCGAGCGGGCCTGTTGCTTGACGTAGGTGCGGGTGATGTCAACCGCACCGCTGGACGCTTGGTCGGATGCGTTTTCGTGTTCGAAGTTGCCGTGGGTTGTGAGCCACTGCTGGCCGCGGGCGAAGAAGTCGTCGAAGGCGGCGGGGGTCATCTGGCCGGCGAAGTAGGTGTCGCGCCGGAGGGGGATGATGCGGCAGAGGGGTTCGCCTTTTTCGATCTTGATTCGTTTTTCCTTCGGGTCGAGGTCGAGGACGGCGTGCCAGGGGTAGCTGGCTGGATACCAATCGGGTTCGATCAGCGCGGTGATCGCGTGCCAGGGGCGGCGGAGGTTGGGAATGCCGGTGATCATCAGCATCTCGTTGGGGTCGGTCTTGAGATATAGATAGGTGCTGAGCTTCACCTGATTTTTGATCTGTTCATACACGTTGTCGGTGATCGGGTGGGGGAGCTTCTGCCCTTTTTCCCAGAACCAGGCGTATTGCTGAGTGAGAGGCGCGCCGGGGGCATCTTCCGAGCCGGCGTAGTCGAAGTCGCTTTCGATGATGATGTCGGGTTCAACCCGCCAGGTTCCGGCGCGGGTGCGGGTGAACTCAATGGAGAAGTTGGCGGGAAGGTCGTAGCCGAAGCCTTGTGCGGCGCGAATCGGCGGGGACTCCTCCGGCCAGCCTTTGCCGGCGCCTCGTTTGACATAAATATCCTTCGCGGGCGTCGGCGACAGAAGGTCCTGACGGAATTTGAAATAGTGGATCATGGGTGGGTTAATCGTTGGGATGAGCGGGAAGGGCCTTGGCATCGGGGTGGGCGTCGGCCGATGGCAGGCGGCGATCATCGCCGATGATTTCGGCGACATACCCTTTGATCCGGTCATCGTTGAGCAATTGACTCATGAGCACGCGGCGGTAGCCGGTGTTGCGGAGCGATTCCTTGAGTGCGTCGGTGCGCTCCTGTTTGAGTTTTTCATTTTGCGAATAGAGCGCTTCTTCGAGGGATTCATTTTCGAGAAGCAGGGCGTACATCGCATCGGCGCGTTTGCCGCCGGATGAGAAGAGCCCGCCGAGACCGGCCGCCTTTTTGCGATATTCTTCAACGCGATCCGTGAGAACCTGCACCTGTTCCTCGAGCTGGCGTTTGGAGGCCTTGAGGGTTTTAAGCTCCTGTTCATAGAGCGTCTTGAACCCCTTTTGCGTGGTGAAGAGGTCCTGCTCCTTTTGCGCAACGAGCTTGGACGCCGCGAGCGTCCCCATCGCCCGGCCGGTGCGATATCCCAGATAGAGCAGCAGGATTCCCGCTATAATGTAAAGAATCAGGTCCGCGGTTGGGTTATGGGTCGTCGGCATGGGGGCATCTTACCGTGTCATTGGATGTCACGGAACCGGCGCAGGCGGGGTTTGCATGGGATATAAGGGTTCAGCGGTTGGCGTTACGGTTCGATAATAGATGGGGATTGTGTGCCGACCACCGCGGACCACCTTGGCCTGCCGGGTGGGCGTGTGGCCATGGATGGATCGGAGCGGCTTAAAACAGGCGGACGCCATGCGGGTTTTGCATTTGTGCGCGGGAAATTTGTATGGCGGCATTGAGCGCCTGCTGGTCACGCTTGCGCGGCAAAGCGGTCCGACGCCGGACACGGATCATATTTTTCTCGTCTGCTTTGAGGGGCAATTGTCGCGGGAGTTGAGGGAGGCGGGGGTGCAGGTGGTCAATGTGGGGGCCGTGAAAGTGGGGCGGCCGTGGACGATCTGGCGGGCGCGGCGGCGTCTGAAGAAATTCTTAAAAACCAGTGCGGGGATTGATGTGATGATCGCGCATGCGTGCTGGCCTCATGCGATATTTGGACCGACGGCATTGGCCTTGGGCATCCCACTTGTTCATTGGGCGCATGACATCGTGGATGGGACGCACTGGATTGACCGCTGGGCCAGCCGGGCCAAGCCCGTGGCAGCAATTGCCGGGAGCGAGCCGGTCTGCGCGGGGGTGCGGAAACTGTTCCCCGGTGTTCCGGTGGGTGGTCCGCGCTATCCCGTCAGTCCGCCACCGCCGATGGATCGAGGCGAGGTGCGCCGGGAGGTGCGGGAGGAATTGAAGACCGGCTTGGATCAGGTGGTCATTGTCATGGCGTGCCGCATGGAGGCATGGAAGGGGCATCGCAACTTGATCGCGGCGCTGGCGAGGATGAAGCAGATGTCGGAATGGACGTGCTGGATCGCCGGCGGGGCGCAGCGACCGGAGGAGGAAGCATACCTGGCGGATTTAAAGATGCGTACGGCGTCGGCCGGACTGGAAGGGCGAGTGCATTTCCTGGGGCAGCGGTCGGACGTGGGCCGATTGCTGGCGGCGGCGGATATTCATTGCCAGCCCAATGAAGGACCGGAACCCTTTGGAATCGCCTTCATCGAGGCGATGGATGCGGGGCTGCCGATCGTCACCATGGCGATGGGGGGACCGATGGAAATGATTGATGAGTCGTGTGGCATTCTGGTGCCGCCGGGTGACGTGAAAGCACTGACCGGCGCCCTGTCGATGCTGGTGATGGATGAATCCGCGCGCAAGCGGCTGGGGGCTGGCGCGCCGGCGAGGGCGCGGTCATTGTGCGATCCGGCCATGGCGATGGGGGATTTGCAGAGCCTGCTGACGCGGGTGGTGCGGGGGACGGACAAGATTCAGTGGAAGACGTTTGGCGCCCGGCTGGTTGCCGAGCAAAGCGATGCGCGCGAGGTGAGGGCATGAAATGGCGCACCCATTGGAGGACCAACGCGCGGCGGAGCGCCTCGGCGAACGATCCGCGGGATCGATTGCCTTCGCATGCGCAAGGGGCGACGGACGCTGCTCGGGCTGATGAAGAAGCATCTGATGCGGTTGGACCGCGACATAACCGGCGCGGCGGTATTCTCCCGCAACGGGGCCGACGGTTGCCGCTGGAGACTGGATATGGAGGGCGGACAGACGAGCGCGGCGCGGATTGGATCTGCGGCTATTTGATCTTCGTATTCGCCTGCCAGTTGCTGCTGCTGGTTCCGGGACTGAGCCCGGTTCGGGTGATCCTGCGCACCGCCGCGTTTGGCGCCAGCATGGCGTTGATCGCCATTCTTCCATGGCAACGGGATCGGCTGCACCCGGCGATGTGGGCGGGGTGGGCGATCGTGGGAATCGTGGCGATGGGGATGTTTCATCCGACGACGAACACGCTTTTATCCGGCCTGGCGGAATGGATGATGTATGTGGCGATCCTCGCGCCGCTGCTCTGGGTGTCGGGTGTGCGGATTGATGAGAAGGGGTTTTCGCGGATTGTGCTGGTGCTCTGGACGTTTCATGTGGTCAGCGCGACGTTTGGCGTGTTGCAGGTCTATTTCCCCGGCAAGCTGGAACCGAGCTTGTCGTCGGTCATCAAGGCGCAGGGTGACTGGTATGTGGAGGACTTGAAGATCACGCTGGCCAACGGGATGCGGACGTTTCGCCCGATGGGGCTGAGCGACACGCCCGGCGGGGCAGCGGGAAGCGGCTTTTACACGGTGCTGCTCGGGTCGGCGCTGCTCGTGTGGGGGAAGAAGTGGTGGATGAAGCCGATGTTCGCGGGGAGTCTGCTTGTGGGAATGTTCTGTTTGTATTTGTCACAAGTGCGGTCGTTGCTTGTGATGACGGGCATCTGCGTGATCGTTTTTATGACGCTCATGGCGCTGCGCGGGCAGATCATGAAGGTGATGGGGCTGGCGATCGCGGTGACGGCGGTGGTGCTGCTCAGCTTTTCATGGGCGGTGGCGGTGGGGGGCAACTCGGCGAGCAAGCGGCTGTTGCAACTGGTCGCCAACGATCCCGGGCAAGTCTACTACAAAAATCGTGGCCACTTTCTCGAGGATACGATCACCAAGCTGGTGCCGGCATATCCGCTCGGCGCCGGGTTGGGGCGATGGGGGATGATGAATTATTACTTTGGGGACGGCAACACCAATCCGAACACGGCAATGATCTGGGCGGAAATCATGTGGACGGGATGGGTGCTTGACGGAGGCGTCCCGCTTGTCCTCGCATATGTCATCGCCATCGGGGTGGCATTCTGGTTCGCGTTCAAAATCGCGCTGGATCGGAATCATCCGGAGTTGGGCGTCTGGGGGTCGCTCGTCTTCGCCTACAACGCGGGGGCGCTGGCGGTGACGTTCAATTCGCCTCTGTTTCTGTCGCAGGGTGGGCTTGAGTTCTGGCTGTTGAACGCGGCGGTGTTCGGGGCGTGGTACACCTGTAATCGCGAGGCAAAGGGCGGCGCAATGTTCCCCTCGTCCCGGAGGCGAGTGAACGCGCGCGAGAGGAAAACCGCCATGACCCGGCGTGGCGAATCAGGGGTGCGGGCATGAGGCCGTATCTAATTGTCAGCGGCGACTTTTCATTGCATGGAGGGATGGATCGGGCCAATTACGCGCTGGCGACGCATCTGGCCGATCGAGGGGTGGAAGTGCATTTGGTTGCGCATCATGTGGACGATGAATTGTCGAATCGAAAGAACGTTACATGGCATCGAGCCGTCCGGCCGCTCGGATCGCATCTGCTGGGGGAACCGATGCTGAGTTGGGTGGGGCGTCGCTGGGCCAGGCGAATCACCCGGCGGGGCGGCATTGTCGTGGTCAATGGGGGCAACTGTTCATGGGGGGATGTCAACTGGGTGCATTATGTCCATGCCGCGTATCCCGCCACGGGATGGAAGCATCGGCGCTACAGGCGAATTGAACGCCGGGCATTGGCGCGCGCCCGCTTGGTCCTTGCCAATTCCGAGCGAACAAAGAAGGATGTGATTGAGAAGGTGGGAATTCCGGCGCATCGGGTGAAAACCGTGTATCTTGGTGTGGATGGGGAGACGTTCGCACCTGCAAAGGACGTCGAACGCCTGGCGGTGCGCGAGGAGATGGGTTGGAGCCCAAACTCGGCTGTCGTGGGCTTCGTGGGTGCGCTGGGTGATCGGAGAAAGGGATTTGATATACTGTTTGAAGCGTGGAAACGCTTGGAGAATGATGCCACTTGGCGCGGGGAACTGGTGGTGATCGGGGCGGGGAAAGAACTGGAAGCATGGAAGGCGCGGGCGGCGCAAGCCGGGATGACGAGCATTCACTTCCTGGGATATCGCAAAGACGTGGCCAGACTGCTGGGCGGGTGTGATCTGCTTGTTTCGCCGACCCGGTATGAGCCGTATGGGCTGGGCGTGCATGAAGCGCTTTGCTGTGGTTTGCCTGTGGCGGTGAGCGAGTCGGCCGGGGTGGCGGAGCGATTGTCGCTGACGATGAAAGAGCTGCTCATTCATGGTACGAATGATGCCGGGGAAGTGGCGGGGGTCTTGCGTCGATGGGCGGGGGCGCGCGAGTGTTATCGGAACGAGGCCAGGCGGCTCAGCGATGAATTGCGGGAACGTGGGTGGGACCAAATGGCACACGACATGGTGGAACAAATGGAATGGTCGAGGCAAACCGCACAAGACAAAAGGTGAACTTCCAGGTATCCGATAAGTTGAGTAGCCGTGTATGGTAGGGGAGCGGTGGTGATGGCCGATCGAGGCGCGTCTTGCGGTGTTGCGTTGCCGCTGTGATCCCCATTGCGAATAGACAGAAGCGAGGAGTATGACAGCGTCGATCGGCGAGGTTGAGCTTGTGAATGAAGCCGCGGCGGAAGCGCCCACGGCGCGCCTTCGCCCACGCTCGGGGTGGGTGTCGATTGATTTCCGGGAGTTGTGGGAATACCGGGAATTGCTCTGGTTCCTGGCGGTTCGTGACATCCAGGTGCGCTACAAGCAGACCGCGCTGGGATTGATGTGGGCGGTGATTCAGCCGCTGATGATGGTGCTGGTGTTCACGGTGTTCCTGCATCACTTTGTCGGGATTGGAGCGGGGGATCGTTTGTATTCGGTGAAAACGCTCGCCGCACTGTTGCCGTGGAATCTGTTTGCTTATGCGCTGACACAGTCGAGCAACAGTCTGGTCGCCAATCAGCAATTGCTGACGAAGCTCTATTTCCCACGGCTGATTATCCCGCTGTCTTCGGTCCTGAGCGGGCTGGTCGATTTTGGCGTGGGTGTGGGCATTCTGGTTGTCATGATGGCGTGCTTTGGTTTGATTCCACCATTGGCGATCCTGACACTGCCGTTGTTCGTGGGGTTGGCGCTGCTGGCGGCGCTGGCGATTGGGCTGTGGCTCAGCGCGTTGAACGTGGTCTATCGGGATGTGCGGTATCTCGTGCCATTTGTCACACAGTTGTGGTTTTACGCATCCCCCATCGTTTATCCAGCCACGGAGATCCCGGAAAAATGGCGCACGCTGTATGGATTGAATCCGATGGTGGGCGTGGTGGAAGGATTCCGCTGGTCCGTGCTCCCCGGCGGAATTCCGCCCGGGCCGATGCTGTGGGTATCGATTGGGATGACGGCGCTGCTGTTCGTGTCGGGCCTCTATTACTTCCGGCGAATGGAACGGCATTTCGCGGATATTGTGTGAAGAAGTGGAAAGTGGGAAGTTGAAAGTGGGAAGTATGAAGTAAAGAGCGGGATATCTCACTTCCCACTTCTCACTTCCCACCAATTTACGAGCATTTATGACCCAGATGGCGATCCAGGTTTCGGGGTTGGGCAAGCGCTACCATGTTGGGGGCGTGGAGACGTATTACACGTTCCGCGATGCGCTGGGACGGATGGCGAAGCTGCCGGCCAGGGCATGGAAAGCCATGACTCACAAGCGCGGGGGCGACGCGGATCCCAACACGTTCTGGGCGCTGAAGGATGTGAACTTTGAGGTGAAGAAGGGGGAGGTCATGGGGATCGTGGGTCGCAACGGGGCGGGGAAGAGCACGCTGCTCAAGGTGTTGTCGCGGATTACGGATCCGACGGAGGGGGGCGCGGATATCTATGGTCGCGTGGGGAGTTTGCTGGAAGTGGGGACCGGCTTTCATCAGGAACTGAGCGGGCGGGAGAATATCTACATGAACGGCGCGTTGCTCGGCATGCGCCGGGCGGAAATCCGCAGCAAGCTTGATGAGATTGTCGCATTCAGCGAGGTGGAGCGATTCATCGACACGCCGGTCAAGCGATATTCCAGCGGCATGTACATGCGCCTGGCGTTCGCCGTGGCTGCGCACCTGGAGCCGGAGATTTTGATTGTCGATGAGGTGCTGGCGGTGGGGGACTCGACATTTCAAAAAAAGTGTCTGGGGAAGATGGGGGATGTCGCCAAGCACGGGCGAACGGTGTTGTTCGTCAGCCACAACATGGCTGCGGTGCAGTCGCTGTGCACGAGGGCGATGATGCTCAAACGCGGGCGGGTGGAGGCGGTGGGATCGACGACGGAGGTCATTCAGAAATATCTGGAGGCGGCGGTGGCGTCGAACACGGTGCCCGTGTCGCAGCGCACGGATCGGCAAGGCGATGGCACCGCGCGTCTGGTCAGTGTGCGGATCGAGGCGCTCGATGACTCCGGCAATCCTTCGCCGCTGATCGCGATTCGCGCCGGCAGCCGCATCAAACTCACCATTGAGTATGAGAGCCAGACGAGCGCGCAGCACTTGCGATTCGTGGCGTCGATCCGCGACATGAACGACGTGGGCATTTACATGCTCGACAGCGAAGCGACCGGTGGCTTGGGAGAGTCTCTGCCGCGTAACGGAACGGTCACCTGTGTGACCGAGCCGCTGTACGTCACGCCGGGGCGATGTGTGCTGAACCTGATGATCTGGAAGGGGGCGGGATTGGCCGACGAGGTGGAGAACGCGCTGGCGTTCGATGTGGAGGCCGATGACGTGCTGGGAAGCGGGAAGCTCCCCCCGCGCGATTGGGCGGTGGGCATCTTGAAGCATAAGTGGATGTCATGAGCATTCCGAAAGTCAGCCTGGGCATGCCGGTCTACAACGGCGCCGCGCATCTGCGCGAAGCGCTGGCGGATGTGTTGGCGCAGACTTGCGGAGATTTCGAGCTGATGGTCGTGGACAACGCCTCGACAGACCAGACGGAGGCGATCTGTCGCGAGGCTGCGGCGATGGACCGCCGGATTCGCTATGTGCGTAATGATACCAATATCGGCGCCGCGCCCAATTTCAATCGGGCCTTGGAGTTGTCCAATCGCAAATCACCCTATTTCAAATGGGTGGCGCATGATGATTTGATGGCGGACACGTTTGTGTCGCGGTGTGTGGAGTTGCTGGAGGGTGATCGTGACGCAGTTCTCGCATTCCCGAGGAGGCGGTTCATCCTGGCCGACGGAAGTCCATGTCCCCCGGAGGGCGCGGAGGGGACCAACGGCGCCCTGGAGGATTGGAGTTTTGATCGGATCAGCTACCCGGCGCTGCTGCGTCTTGCAGGGCTTCACATGCCAATCTTCGATTTCGCGGTGATCCGAAATGACAAATTGCGCAGGACCCGGCGGCTCCAGTCGTTCGCGGCGGCGGATAATGTGCTCATTGCCGAGTTGAGATTGCAAGGGACGTTTCGTGAGTGTCCGGAGGCGCTGTTTTACCAGCGGCTTCATCCGATGAGCCCGGAATGGAAAAAGCGCCGTTCCGCGGCGGGACAGGCCGCATGGTTTGATCCGGCCAATGCGCACAAACGACAGCCAAACCCCGCCATCAATCTCTTGCGCGAACAGTGGCGGGCCGTGGGGCATGTGCCGATGCACCCAGTGACGCGGTTATGCCGACGGATGGATATGGCGATGTTCATCGGTGGCAAGGCGGCGAGGTATTTGAATCCAATGCACTGGATGTCGCGCGCAAGGGAACGTCGGATGTTTCAACAGGCCCAAGCGAAACCGGCATGAAGCATTTGTGATGGTGTCAATCAATATCTGGTTATATGGAGTGAAGTGATGACGACGGCGACATTGGAAAAGAGCGGTGACAAGGTAAAGGTGACTGCTCCGCCCGGTCGCGGCACATGCCGCTTCTGCGGATCGGAATTGACGCGCACCTTCTGCGATCTGGGCATGTCTCCGCTGTGTGAAAGCTTCGTCGATTCGGCCC
>CAYTAP010000137.1:0-9315 GCA_964435775.1 uncultured Tepidisphaeraceae bacterium | reverse complement strand
CGAGGCCAAGGGTTCAGTGGTGCGGGACGGCCTCGGCACATTCCGCCCACGACTGATCATATCGGAACACGACGCGGTTGGGATTCCGTCCAATGAGTCTTGTAGGATCCGCACCCCGTGCGGACCGTCGGCGCGGCAGGAGGGGGCTGGCCCGCACAGAGTGCTGACGCCGCAGTCCTCGCACGTCCAGGTGGGTGGGCACGGCTCACTGTGGTTTTGGCCGCCGTCCGGCCATCCGATGGACGCCCACCCTGCTCGCTTTAGGGGTACAGGACACCTCTCGCGGCGAAAAAAAGTCCGTCGATGCCCCAAGTCGACCGAAGCACGCGGCATCCAAAGCCACTCGACGCATGGGATGATGTCTTGCTGGTTGCAAGAAAGCCAGGCGTCGCGCCGCGGATACCGCCAAAGTGGTGCAGCCTTTCAAACCTGCCAAGGCAGGCGCGCTGTCAGGCGCGCAAAGACTTTGCGGACCATCCGGTCGCAGCGCTCGTTGCCGAAGGTCAATTCCTCGCGGAGCTGGGGAATCGCCTGTTCCTCGATGAGGTCGCTGAGCAGCCGCCGGGCGCGGTGCAATCCCACCTTGACGCTCGCCTGCGTCAATCGCAGCGACTCGGCCGTTTCGCGGGTGCTCAGCCCCTCAACCAGCCGCAGCGTGACGATCGCCCGCATCGAGGTGGGGAGCGCATCGAGGGCATTTTTCAGGGAGGCCCGCAATTCCTCGCGGACCAGTGGATTCACGCCTTCGGATGATGTGTCGTTCATTTGCAGGCTGTCCAGGTCGAATCCCTCGGCCGTCCTTGCGCGTCGCGCCCGTCGCTTGTGGCGCAGCGCCTCGTGAAAGGCGATCCGCGATAGCCACGTGGCCACGCTTGAGCGCCCTTCGAATTGTGCGAGGTTCGCATAGGCGCGGAGATACGTTTCCTGCAGCACCTCCTCCGCCTGATCGTCACTTCGCACCACGGAACGGGCCAGGCGGTAAAGCCGCTGGTTGTGACGGCGCATGAGCAGCTCGAAGACGGGGGTGTCGCCGCCGACGATTCGCTCGATGAGTTCGTCATCGCTCAGGGGCATCATCAATTCCAGGTTGGGTGCAAGCATGATCGCGGCGCTCTGTTTCTTGCGAAAACTCAATGGGAACCAATGATGTTGTATTTATGCCGAAACGGTCGCCTTGGCGAACGGGATCAGCGGTTCGCCGCGCAGCGCCGCAAGGTTGCCCAGGGTCAGCGCGCCCAGCGCCATGACCAGATCGCGCACCGCCACGTCATAGTAGCCTGACATTACAACCGCGATGGCAATCAGTGTCAGCCACAGCGCCACGACATACGCCCCCAGTCGGGGCGCGATGGCCAAAACGACCACCCCGGCGATGATCTCGATCACCCCCGCGATCATCATGAACAGATGCGGGCTCACGGGGATGATGTCCGTCGCCATCGCCGGCAGGTAATGGCTCCAATCGGTCAGGAGGTTGGTGAACTTGTCCACCCCGGCCACGATCGGGACCAGCCCATAGCAAAGCCACAATGGAGTGTAAACGCCGTCAAGTGATTGAGTGTTCATACTTACACAGAGTCCCCTGGCGGAAATTGGTTACAAATTATTTTTTAAGCCCGCTTTTCCCCAATGCATCGATTCGCTGGGGACGCGGATATGAAGGCAATTCACCGCCAGTCACGAAGCCACGGAGAGATGTATTTGAGAGTAACCATCCTGCTTTGTTTTCATTATGTGATGCATTCCACATTGACAGAGATTCCTCATGGGCGGCATGGCGTCACATGGCGAGAGGCGTTTTTGTGCCTTCGCGCCTTGTGGATATTTCGCTTTCCGCCGTGATGCGGATGGTCCATGAAGCATTCACCGGCTGATGACAAAGATCGCCGTGTCGGCGTTCAGGTTGGGGTCGGTGGTGATGCGCTGGTGGGTGTGGGTGTCGAAGTAGATGCGTTCGTGGATGCGGACGCTCTTTTCCCGGCAAAACTCCTCGAAGTCGAGGATCGTGGGAAAGCGGCGGTTGGGGGTGTTGTACCACTCGTGGGGATAGGATCCGGCCGACTTGGGGGAGCGCCCCTCCTCGGCGAGCATCTTGCGCAGGCGGTGATAGGCGAGGGTCGGGAAGCAGACGATCGCCTTTTTGCCTGCGCGGATGATTGCGCGGATGATCCCTTCGGTGTCAGCGATTGATTGCAGGGTTTGCGACAGGACGACAATGTCAAAGCGTCCATCGCCGAAGCTCGCCAGCGGGTGCTCGGCCTCCACCTGCACGACATCGAGCCCGCGCTGCACGGCGGCGACGACGGCCGCGCCGTCCACCTCGGCGCCCATGAGCCGATCCTCGCCGCGCTCCCGGAGACGCGCCAGCAAATCGCCCGGCCCGCACCCGACATCGAGCACGCTCGACCCCGGCGGGATCAGCTCGATGATCTGGCTGTGGTCCAGACGGTGGTCATGAAAAATGCTGCGGGGATTGATCCGCCGCGCTGAGGCATGAAAGGCCGGGCGTTCGTGTCCATCGATGTTGGCGAGAAAACCGCTCAAAAGCGGTCCGAACTTCGCAAGATCGTCGGGGAGCAGAAAAGCATCATGCCCGCAGGTGCTTTCGATGTTGCAATAGCTGACGGGCTGAGCGTGGGCGATCAGGGCATCGACGAGCTGGCGGCTCTGGAACGGGGGAAAGAGCCAGTCGCTCGAAAAACTCAAAAGCAACCAGCGGCAGGCGGATCGACCCAGGACCGCGCTCACCTTTTCCGGCGTGTCCCCCAGGTCGAACAGGTCCATCGCCATCGTCAGCGTCAGGTAGCTGTTGGCGTCGAAGCGATCGACAAACTTGGTTCCCTGGTGGGCGAGATAGGAACCGACGGAAAACATCTTTTCAAAGTCCGTGGCGATGTCGCGCGGTTCGAGGCGATCGACATCAAACTTCTGCCGCATCGCCTCGCGCGACAGGTAGGTGATGTGGCCGAGCATCCGTGCCAGCGCCAGCCCGACGGTGGGGCGGACGGATTGGTCGTAATACTGCCCGCCGTGGTAGTTGGGGTCGCGGGTGATCGCGTTGCGCCCGACGACATCGAACGCCAGCGCCTGGCTGGTCAGCCGCGGCGAGGTCGCCAGCGCCGCGCAACCGCGCATGAAGCTTGGATAGCGCGTCGCCCAACTGAGGACCTGGTGTCCGCCGAGCGATCCGCCGACCACCGCGAGGAGTTGCCCGATCCCCAGTTGGTCGAGCAATCGCTTTTGCACATCGACCATGTCGTCGATGGTCACGACGGGGAAATCCGCCCCATAAGGTCGGCCGGTCGCGGGGTTGGTGCTGTTGGGCCCCGTCGTTCCCCGGCAGCCGCCGAGAATGTTGGGGCAGATGACGAAGTAGCGCGAGGTGTCGATCGGCTTCCCCTTGCCCACGACCGCATCCCACCAACCCGCGAGATCCGATTCTTCATGTCGCGCGACGTGCGAATCACCGGTCAGCGCATGGCAGATCAGAACGGCGTTGTCCCGCTTTTCGTTGAGCGCGCCATACGTTTCATACGCGACGTGGACCTCTTCGAGCACGCCCCCGCGGGCGAGCGTAACCGGTCCGGCGAGCTTGATCCGCTTCAGCCGCACCGAGTGCGCTTCGCCCATGGCGTCATCACTGCTGTGGAAGTGTTCGGCCATCGTGTTGGATCCGCCGCCGCCTCTCCCGTCGCCCGCCATGATCTTTGGATTCATCCCTGCGACGCTTTCAAGGCCTGGTCAAGGTCGGCGATGATGTCCTTGGCATCCTCAATCCCGATGGACAGGCGGATGTAATCGGGACTGACGCCGGCATCGGTCTGCTCTTTTGGGGTCAACTGCTGGTGCGTTGTCGAAGCGGGGTGAATGACCAGCGATTTGGCGTCGCCGATGTTGGCCAGGTGGCTGAGCAGCTTGACGTGGTCGATGAACTTGACCGCCGCGTTGTAGCCTCCCTTGATGCCAAACCCCATGATCGCCCCGGCGCCGTTGGGCAGGTATTTTTTTACCATCGCGGCGTCCGGATGACCCGGCAACCCCGCGTAATTGACCCACGAGACAGCCGGGTGCTTTTCAAGCCACTGGGCAATCGCCATTGAGTTTTCGCAATGCCTCGGCATCCGCAGGTGCAGCGTTTCGATCCCCTGCAAAAAGAGGAACGCCGCGAACGGGCTCATCGCCGCGCCGGTGTCGCGGAGCCAGTGCGTCCGCATGTGGATGATGTAGGCGATGTTCCCCATCGGCCGAAGCGCTTCTTCAAAAACAATCCCATGATACGACGGCGAGGGCGCGCAAAACTCCGGCCACTTCTTCGGATCCTTCGCCCAGGGGAAGCTCGCGGCGTCGATGACGGCGCCTCCGATGTGAGTGCCGTGACCGCCGATGTACTTGGTCGTCGCATAAACCACGATGTCGAACCCGTAATCAATCGGGCGCAACAGCATCGGCGTCATCACCGTGTTGTCGCAGATCGCCGGCAGGCCATGCTGATGGGCGATGTCCGCGACCTTCTGGAAGTCGGGCACATCGTTCTTCGGATTCCCCTGTGCTTCAAGGAAGACGCAGCGGGTCTTGTCATCGACGAGCTTGTGAATCTCCTCGGGCTTGCGCGGATCGAAAAAGCGGACCTCGATGCCAAGCTGCCGCAGGGTGTGGCTGAAGAGGGTGTGGGTTCCGCCATACAAACTGGCCGACGCGATGAAGTTCTGTCCACTGTGGCAGATCGTCAAAATCGCCGCGTTGATCGCCGACATGCCGGAGGCGAAGGTCAATCCCGCCGCGCCCCCTTCCATCGCCGCCATTCGCTTTTCGAGCACATCGCAGGTTGGGTTTTGCAGGCGCGAATAGATGTTGCCGAACTCCTTGAGCCCGAACAAATTGGCCGCGTGTTCGGTGTTGTCGAAGGTGAAGCTCGTCGTTGCGTAAATCGGCACGGCGCGGGTGTGCGTGAACGTGTCGATTTCCTGCCCGGCGTGCACCGCCATCGTTCCCAGTCCATACTGCTGCTTGGCATCGGCCATCGAATCATCTCCTGCTTGAAACCCTTTGTTCCGGTCCCGTCGCCGCTTCCTGGGCGCGCGGTGAACAGGATATATTAGCCCGATGCGCCCCCGGCGTCATTCACCAGTCGCGTTCGCGTCATATTGCCACAGGGGGACGGGTTCACCACGAAGCGGCTCGTCGCGGCTTGGCGCTGCCTGGCGCAGGGGCATGTTCCTACAGCAGGGCCATGTCCCTGTGGCACTGTGAATCAAAGGGCTTGATGGCACATTGCGTTGGGTCGTTCAATCGCCTCACACCCCGCTGTGTTCGGCGATCAGTTTTTCCCGGTTGGTCAAGCTCCGCAGCCGGTTGATTGCCGCCACATACGCCAGCGCGCTGGCTTCGAGGATGTCCGTGCTGACCCCGCGCCCGCGGAAGTGCTTGCCATTGTGCTCCAGGTCGATCTGCACCTCACCCATCGCCTCCTTGCCTTTGGTCACCGCGCGGATGCGATAGTCGAGCAGTTTGACGCTGATCCCTGTCAGGCGCTGGACGGCCGAATAGATCGCATCGACCGGCCCATCGCCCACGCTGGCGTCCTGCACCGTTTCACCCGTGCTGTCTCGCAGCGTGACCGTCGCGGTCGGGATCGTGTTCGAACCGGCCGTCACCTGCAACCCGGCCAATTCCCACAGCGCCGAGTTCACATTCAACTGTTCATCGACCAGCACCTCGATGTCCTCGTCGAATACTTCCTTCTTCTTGTCCGCCAGCGCCTTGAAGCGGTTGAATGAGGACTCCACCTGTTCATCGGTCAGCTCATAACCGAGCTGCGCCACGCGATCCCGAAACGCATGACGGCCGGAATGTTTACCCAACACCAGTTCGCTCTTGGACAACCCCACCGTCGCGGGGTTCATGATCTCATAGGTCTCGCGGTGCTTGAGGATTCCATCCTGGTGAATCCCCGATTCATGGGCAAACGCGTTCTGGCCGACGATCGCCTTGTTGCGCTGCACGACCAGCCCCGTCAGGTTGGAGACCGTTCGGCTGAGCGGGTACAGCCGCGTCGTCTCGATCCGCGTGCCGATCTTGTAATGATCGCTCCGCGTCCGCAGCGCCATGACGATCTCCTCCAGCGCCGCGTTCCCCGCGCGCTCGCCGATCCCGTTGATCGTGCATTCCACCTGTCGGGCGCCGTTTTCCACCCCTGACAGTGAATTGGCCACCGCCATTCCCAGGTCGTCATGGCAGTGCGTCGATAAGATGATCCCTTTTTCCTTGATCACGGGCAGTTTGCGGATCAGATGCGAAAAAATCTCCCCATATCCGCGCGGCGTCGCGTATCCCACCGTGTCGGGCAGGTTGATCGTCGTGGCGCCGGCGTCGATCGCGGCCTGGGTGATCTCCTCCAGGAACGCCAGTTCCGTCCGGCTGGCATCCTCCGGCGAAAACTCGACATCCTCGGTGTACTGCCGCGCCTGTTGGATCGACTCCACCGCCAGCTTGACGATTTCCTCCTTCCCCTTGTGCAGCTTGTGGTCGCGGTGAATCTTGCTCGTCGCCAGGAAGACGTGAATGCGCGGCCTGGCCGCGCCGCGCACGGCCTCGCCGGCCCGGTCGATGTCCTTGGCCACGCAGCGCGCCAGTCCGCAGACGGTCGATTTCCCAATCTCCCCGGCGATCATCCGCACCGATTCAAAGTCCCCGTTGGAACTGATCGGAAATCCCGCCTCGATGATGTCCACCCCCATCGCCTCCAACTGCCGCGCGATGTCCAGTTTTTCCGGCAGCGTCAGCGTCGCGCCCGGCGATTGTTCCCCATCCCGCAACGTCGTATCGAATATGCGAACCCGGTCCACCGTATCCATGACTGACTCCTCTATTTCGCCCCGATCCCGCCGCCGCAATCGCCGGCGCCGGAAAAACCCATTTGTCCCAAAACAAAAAAACCCCACGACATCCGTCGCAGGGCCGATTCCATCACACTCTTTGCGTCACTTCAGCCCTGCAATCATACGCAACCAAGCGCCCGCCCCGAAAGGGCGCCGCGAAGGTGGAGATTGACGCTAAGGCGTTTCATGGCCAGCCATCATATCGTCCGTATGCCCGGTCTGTCCACAAAAAGTTTCGACAATTTTTTCGCGGGCGACTGCACACCCTTTCGCTCCGCACGACGATCATTCATGCGGGAGTAGCCAGTTATTGTGGTCGATATGCATGGATGGAGGGCGTTGCACCCGCGACACCGCAGCGTTGCGGGTGCAACGCCCTCCAATTTCCGCCTGCGCCGCGTGCGAGGCCACAAAAGTTGACTACTCCCGCCCATGCACATTTGGCAACGGCATGCTTGATCAACCAAGGGCAGTGATGGTATTCTCGCCCCGCGCAGCGCGTGGGGACGTCAGGTTCCGTCGCGTCGCCGAAGTAGCTCAATGGCAGAGCACCGCTTTCGTAAAGCGGGGGTTGTGGGTTCAAGTCCCATCTTCGGCTTTTTCCATAACTTACGCTGACTTCGCGAGTTGCGAAGACCTGCCCAAGCGGCGGAGCGGCCGTAACCGATGGCCGGAGACGAGTAGTACTACTCGTTTCCATGTTTCGGAGACGGCGCGATGCCAACTCATGCTGCGATTGCCCCTGCGCAAACACGAAAACCGCACCTCAAGAGAAAGCCGCCGAAGCTGCGCCACCACAAGGCGAGCGGCCAGGGATTCACGGAGCTTGATGGACGGTTCATCTACTTTGGCCGGTTCGACGACCCGGCCACCCTCGAAAAATATCACCGCACCATCGCCGAATGGGTTGCGGCCGGACAGCAGTTGCCGGTGGCGGCCGATGAGCTGACCGTGAAGGAACTGGTCGCGCGATTCTGGGTATGGGCGGAGGAGTATTATGGCGCCGAGAGCGGCGCCAATGAGCTGTCCAAGTACCGGCGCTGTGCCAAACCTCTCATCAAATTGTATGGCCAAAGCCGCGCCGCCGATTTTGGCCCGCTGGCCCTACAGGCGGTGCGTCGGCACATGATCGACAAGGACTGGTGCCGCCACAGCATCAACGAAATGACCAACCGCGTTCGCAACATTTTCCGCTGGGCCACCAGCCAGGAATTGTTGCCGGCGGATGTTTATCATGCCCTCCAAGCGGTAACCGGCCTGCGCCGCGGCCGATCGCGTGCGCGGGAAAGCGAGCCCGTTCGGCCGGTGGATCGGGCGATGGTTGAAGCGATCCGGCCGCACCTGAATCGCCAGGTGGCGGCGCTGGTGGATTTGCAACTGCTGACCGGGGCCCGCGGCGGCGAGCTTCTGGGCTTGCGCCCCTGCGATATCGACCAGTCCCGGGCGATCTGGACCTATCAGCCCCAGCGCCACAAGAACGCCTTGCGAGGCAAGCGCAGGACCATTTATTTTGGGCCCAAGGCGCAGGAGGTCCTGCGGCCGTTCCTGTTGCGGCCGGATGATGCCTGCATGTTCTCCCCCGCGGAGGCGGAACGGCAGCGGCGGACTGCACTCAACGAGCAGCGCGTAACGCCCAGGCGGTATGGGAACGGTGTCGGCTCTAATCGCTCAAGCCGGCCGCAAAAAACTCCAGGTGAACAATACACCAAGCATTCCTATCGCCGGGCCATCCACTACGCCTGCGACCTCGCCTTCCCGCCGCCACCGGAGCTGGCTCGGCGGCGCATTGCCACCGGCAGGACGCGGACGCGCTGGGAGACGCAAGGCGAGTGGAAGCGGCGCCTGGGGCCGGACAAGTGGGCCGAGCGTGAAGCGTGGATCAAGAATCACCGCTGGCGGCCGCACCAGCTGCGCCACACCGCCGCCACGGACATCCGGAGGGAATTTGGCCTGGAGGCGGCCCAGATCGCCTTGGGCCACTCCTCGGCGCTGGTGACGGAAGCGGTGTATGCCGAGCGGGATATGGCAAAGGTGGAGCAGGTGATGATGAAGATTGGGTGAGAGGGGCGTGCAGCATAAGTGACCAGGAGCCAGAATGGCCGCTTACATGGCCCTCGGACTCCTAGCGAGTCCACGAGCAACATGCTCACGGGCAACGTCGGCCACACCGCCGCACCCGCTCGATTGTGAGAACACGGCCGGAGGCACGGAGCCTAATCGCCCCAGTTTTGTGTAAGCATTCCACCATCCGCAAGGCCCTATGACGGCGATGCTCAAACGGATACGATAGAGGCTTTGTTGTGTACAATTGGGTGTGAGGAGCTTGGCAAATGGCATTGACCGTTGTGGACCATAATACCGCTGCTGAATCAGTTGGTGCAGCGTTTCGTCGGCAGCGGCAAGGGCCGGAGGCTGCACTTATTTCAGCGTTCCTCGG
>CAYTAP010000136.1:7883-9371 GCA_964435775.1 uncultured Tepidisphaeraceae bacterium | reverse complement strand
CGGCTTCATCAAGATCGCCGACCGGTACACGACCAGCAGCAGCATGATGCCCCAGAAGCGCAACCCCGACATGCTGGAACTGATCCGCGGGCGCTGCGGGAATGTCTATGGCGATCTCTTCGCGTTGATGACGATCTTCAAGGGTTTGCCCATCGGCTACAACCGCGATTTGCAGGAGGACAAGCGGATTGTCTTTCGCGCCTATGACACGGTGAGCCAGTGCCTGACGATGGCCGCCGCGATCGTCAACAGCGCCAGCTATGACAAGGCGCGGATCGAGCCGACGCTCGAATATGGCTTTCTCGACGCGACCAGTCTCGCGGAATACCTCGTCACCCAGGGCATCCCCTTTCGCACCGCCCACCACATCGTCGGCACGCTCGTGGCGCGGTGTGAAAAAGAGGGTAAACACGCGCTGGGGCAACTTGACGTGGCGGCGTTCAATGAAGTGATCGCCGAGTCAAACAGTGATGTCCGTGTGACGAAGGATGTTTACACATGCCTCGGCGCTAAAAATGTCGTCAGTCGCTACCAAAGCGCCGGCGCGGCGGGAGGGAAGCCGTTTGAGGAGCAGTTGCAGGCGTGGAAGAAGCGCCTGGGTGTGTAACCGCCGTCCTCGATTGGAACCATGACGGCCGCCCGCGACCGTCGCCCGGCCCCTCGTGACCCGTCAACCGGCTATTATTAAAAGACCAAATGATGAAACGGGCGTCGGTTTTCCACTGGTTTATGACGGCAAAGAGCGGTATCGTCATGATGGAGTGGGGAGTGGGATGGAAGGAGCGCTTCTTCATGTGCGGGCTGGCGGGGTATAATGAACGCCGCAACGCCCACGACGCACTCCCTTTCGTCATGTTGATGATGCGCCGGTGGTTCACGGACAGGAGGTTGAAGGATGCATCCTCCTCGTGGACGGTTTCTTTGAGGCTCATGAGATGTCCCTGATTGATCTTGTTCGTACGCCCGCGGATTTGCGCACGTTGTCGATGGAGCAGCTCGCCGACTTGGCCGGGGAGATGCGGAAGGAAATCTTCAACGCCGTCAGCACGAATGGTGGGCATCTGGCGTCGAATCTGGGGGTCGTCGAGCTGACGCTGGCATTGCATTATGTGTACGAGTTCGGAGCCTATCCCGCCGGGCCGGATCGGTTGCTCTTTGACGTGGGGCATCAGTGTTATCCACACAAGATGATTACGGGACGGTCGGGGCTTTTTAAGAGGCTTCGCAAGAAGGGATCGGTCAGCGGGTTCCCGGCGCCGGATGAGTCGCCTTACGATCTGTTTTCGGTGGGGCATGCCGGGACGGCGATCTCGACGGCCGTGGGCATGGCGCGGGGCGATTCGTTGATGGGGAAAGACAGCCGGGTCGTGGCGCTGGTGGGGGATGCGTCAATCGTCAATGGGATGGCGTTTGAAGGGCTGAATCACGCCGGCACGCTCAAACGGCAGTTGCTGGTCATTCTCAATGACAATGGGATGAGCATTTCCG
>CAYTAP010000136.1:0-7873 GCA_964435775.1 uncultured Tepidisphaeraceae bacterium | reverse complement strand
CCGAACCGCAGGGCGCCTTCGGGCAATACCTTGAGCGCGTGCGGGTTTCGACGACGTACGATGAGTTCAAGAAGCTCTCGAAAAACCTGGTCGGCCAGTTGCCGGCGAGCGTGGGGGTTCGGATTGAGCAGCTCTGGCGTCATTTCAAGGACGGCGTCAAGAGCACGATGTGGCCGGGGCAGATTTTCGAGCTCATGGGGATCAAGTACATGGGTCCGGTCGATGGGCATGATTTGCCGGGGCTGATCAACATCCTGGCGGAATTGAAGGATGTGAACGCGCCGGTGCTGCTGCATGTGAAGACAATCAAAGGGAAGGGATGCGAGCTGGCGACGTGCGATCCGACGAAGTTTCACAGCCCCTCGCCGTTTGCGGTGGAAGGGGATCCGCTGGAGCGGAGTGACTGTCGCGTTGAATTGAAAAAGAGCGGCGGAAAGAGCTGGACGAATGCCTTCGCCGAGGCCGCCATCGCGCTGGCGGGGAAAGACCCGCGCATCGTGACGCTGACGGCCGGGATGCCCGACGGCACGGGTCTCAGCAAGTTCGAAAAGGTTTACCCTGATCGTTATTTCGACACGGGGATTTGCGAATCGCACCTGATGGGGATGGCGGCGGGCATGGCCAAGAGCGGCATGCGCCCCATTGCGGCGGTGTATTCAACCTTCACCCAGCGGGCGTTCGACCAGGTGTGGCAGGAGGTGGCGCTGAACGGAATGCCCGTGGTGGTCGCCATGGATCGCGCCGGCTATGTCGGCGACGATGGCGCCGTCCATCATGGTTTCATGGACCAGGCCTTTTTGCGTCCCATGCCCGGAATGGTGCTCATGGCGCCGAGTGATGAATTGGAATTGGGTCGGTGTCTGCGCCTGGCCGTCTCGCTCGATATGGCCAGCGCCCTGCGCTATCCGCGTGACAGCGTGCCGGCGGTTCCGTTTGAACACGATGTGGCGGAGGAGTTGCGGGGGCAGGCATCCGGCGAATGGCGGATCGGGCGATCACGGGTCTTGCGCCAGGGGAGTGATGTGACGCTGATCGTGTATGGCGCGCTGATGGTCAACGCGATGGCGGCCGCCGCGGAATTGTCCGATGAGGGCATTGAGGCCTGCGTCATCGACGCCAGGTTCTGCAAGCCGGTGGATGGCGAAATGATCGCCCGCGCCCTGCGGGGAAGCGCGCCGGTGTTGACGATCGAAGATCACTCCCTGCAGAATGGTTTCGGGTCGGCTGTGCTGGAATATGCGACCGCGCATCACCTGCCAACCGCCCGTCTGACTCGCCTCGGCCACCCGGATCGCCTCATCGCCCACGCCAGCCGCGCCGAGCAACTCGCGGAAGTGGGCCTCGACGCCAAGGGCATCGCCCGCAGCGCGCGTGATGCGATTCGCACCACACCATCGGCCAAGCCCGTGATGGTGGGCAGCGAAGCGTGAATCACGCTCTAGGACCCGATTACGCGGCGAAAGTCCTGCTGTCCGCCGACGATGCGGATGATTTGAACCGGGCGCGTGTCCGGGAAGTAAGCAATGATGAAGCGGTTGGCGCGCCAAAAGCGGTACCGGGGGTTGGCCACATCTCTCCGACGGTGGCCAGCGCCCGGCATGTGGGAAACAAGACGACAGCCGGCATGGATCTCGTCAATGACGTCATCAGCGGCCTGCGTGCTATCTGCGGCAATGTAATCCCAGATATCACGCAAATCGCATGTTGCCCGTTCAGTAAGAAGATATGCGCTCACGATTTTCGCCGGTGTGCGGTGGCGTGGCGCTTGACCTGGTCGAATGCCTCTTCCCCATCCATCAAGCGCCCGTCATGCGCATCGGCCTGACCAATGGCAAGCAGCGCATCCAGTTCACCGGGAAAAAAGTCGTCGCCCTGAACTACTTGCGCGACAGCGGCATTGACCAGCGCCTCGGGTGACGGGAACAAGCCCGCTTGCACTTTCTGGCGAACAAGCTCCGCAAGTTCAGGCGTGAGTGTGACAGCCATGGGGCACCTTTCAAAGCCACCCACCCAACGATTGTAGCACACTGAATCCGATGTCGTGACGACGATAGCGGACTTAACCCCTTCCCCTTTATGCACATGCCGCATACACGGCCATAACATATGATAAAAACAGAGCTTATGGGCGCGGCAGGATTCGAACCTGCGAAGGCATAAGCCATCAGATTTACAGTCTGACCCCGTTGGCCACTTGGGTACACGCCCGTGACGGGCTGACGCCCATCATCTGTGCTTCAGTATCGCCGACCTGCCGGTAATTTTCAACCGCTCGCCGCCATCACCCCGGCAGCAGGTTGATTCGCTCGTAATTGAGACCCATCGCCAGGCGAACCAGACTGACGACGAGCCACATCGCGGCGGCGCCGGCCTCGCCGAAGATCAAACCGACGAAGAACGGTCGGGCGCCTCGGAACATCGTTCCTCCGCCGAAGCGGATGACGATGATCTTGGCAAGCCATCCGATGAAGACGCTGAACCAGATGGCCTTCATCGTGTAGCTGTACACGAGCAGATATCCGATCGGGTGCAGCGGCCAACTGACGTACCGGATGCGCAGGAAGCTGAGGGCGGCGGTGAGTCCGAGGCCGAAGGTGAAATGCCCATAGCGGTTGTAATTCTGGGCCGGTCCATTGCGCGGCGGCATGAACTCAACCGTTGGCCGCATGGTTTGGACTTGCGTGGCGCCGTCGACGCCGTAGGGGTTGATCGGCACCGTCTGGCTCTTGTCGAGTGTCGCGCCGTAGGCATATTCGCTGTAGAGTGTGCTGGCGCCGCTGGTCACATAGCCGACGAATAGCGCCACCGCCAGGCAGCCGGTAAATGCGATGCCGCGTCGCCAGCCCCGGTCATTTTCGTAGGCCTCGATGTCAGCGACGCGATACGCCTGTGATGCGAAAACGCCCACGGCTTCCCGCTGGTCATGGGTGAACAGCGTGTGGAACAAGTTCGTGTAGAAATAGCTCTTGAGGGTCGTGCGGACGGAGTGGCCGCCGGGCAGGCCCTGCGCGAGAAACACCCACGGCTGGCTGGTCCGCAGTGGAATCTGCACGAAAATCAGACCGGTTTCGCAGACGATGCGAATGACCGCGAGCATGAGCATCAGCATCATGACGACCAGAACCACGGCGCCGACGACTGTGCAGCCGGCGAACACGAGCCATACGATGATGCCAACCGCGCCCGTCACAAATCCCCACCCGCAGAGGAAATAGGGAAGATAGCGCCCCTGTGGCTCCTGGGCTCGCGCACCGCGAAACATCTGTCGGATGACCAGCGCCCAGTGCTGGCGTCCGACCCACAGGATCGCCAGGACATACGCGATGAGCGCCCCGAACAGTTGGTCGCTTTCGCCGCCGTAGGTCCAGTCCACGCCCGAGACGCCGTACACCATCTTGGGAATCTGGAGGAGGATGAGAAACGCCCAGAGACTGAACGCGACGTTGGTCTGGATGAAATAGGTGATGCCGATGATGCTGAAGTAAAGCGTTGCGTTTTTGACGGGCCAGTCCAGATATCGCCACGGGGGGTCGCTGAAAATGTCGTTGAGCTTGTAGCCGATCGGGATGTCCGGCCAGTGCAGCGAGTCGTACGCATGCAGCCCGTTGATGGTGTGGATGAAAAAGACGATCCCGAAACCGATCCAGAAGCTCCGGGCGCTGAACAGGGCGTTTAGCCACTTTCCGCGTGCTGGAGGCTCCACGAGGGAGACGTAAAGCATCGCCAGAGGAAACGGGAGGCGCTCATTGTCGGCCCACTGTCGGCGGACGATCATCACCATGCAGAAAATCATGGTCCAGAGCGCGGCCACCAGAGCGCCCCAGACCAGCGCCGGCGTCAGCCAGGCTTTCCAGGGTACGGCGTTGAAATGGGCCATGAAGGTATCGACATCGACCGGCGCGCGATTCCAGTATTGCTGAATGACGGGGTCCTGCGCCCGCGCGGCGACCGTCTGGCTCTTGAGCGTGGGAAAGATCCATTGGGGCAGTTGAAGTTGCTCAAGCAGCCGGCCGTAATCGTGATTGATGCCGCCGAGGTAGGTGACGCCGACGAGCTGGGCCGGGAGATAGCGCATCAGGCCGCTGCTGGGGATGCCGCAACTGACGAGGGTCATGCCCAGCGCGACGGCGAGTTCGCCGCCGGTGAGGGCGAAGTCGGGCGCGAAGCGGCTGAGAGGGGCGTTGATCAGGAGGATGAAAAGACCGAAGAAGAGGACCAGCCCGATCGGCAGGAAGTTGCCGACCATGTAGGTGTTGTTGACGACGTAGTCGTTGTAGGGGGTCAGCCCACAGATGAAGATGACGCCGAGGAGGCCCAGGAACACGCTGCGCCAACTGACAGCCCGGCGGGTCGAGGCCGGTGTCAGAGGGGATGCGTCCGAGGAGGATGGGCTGATCTGGCTCATGCGGTCGTTTCAGATGAAGGTTGCGTAAGATTGATAAAATACATCTCACCACGGAGGGCACGGAGGCCACGGAGAAAAGATACGATGAATGGCTCCACTGAAATCCTTCGCGTGGTCGCTCCCCGTAGGGTCCGTGGTACTCCGCGGACCATTCTCACAGGCATAACAATGGTCCGCGGAGTACCACGGACCCTACACAAGCCAGGTATTTGCCGAGCCTGTGTTTCCATATTCTTCCTCTTCCTCCGTGTCCTCCGTGCTCTCCGTGGTGAAAAAACATGTCATGATGCGTCCCGGGATCAGAAAGTCGATTGAATGACGCTCTTGCTCATGAAGACCAGGCCCAGGGCGAGCATCATGATCAGCCCCACGCCGCAGCCATATCCGGCGAAGAAAACCACGGCCAATCCTTTCCAAAACGCTTGGCGAAGTAGTAGCGTCCGAGGATCGCTCCGGCAAGTTGAGGCAGGATCACGTCCGGCGTGCTCTGGTCCATGCCGCGGATCAGTCCATAGACCAGCAACACGGGCAAACCAAAGAAGGACAGGCACGCATAGACAATCAAGGCGAGCGTGACGCCGGCGCCGAGGTACATCGGGACGAACGCCTGGTAGAACGGGCCGTGTTCACCGCCGGGAAGGGTGGAGCTGAAGGTCAGCGCCTGGCGGAAGGCGTTGAGTTCCCAAAACTTCTGGGCATAGGGGAATGCGCTGCTGGGGACGGGCGCGATTTTCCAGATGAACTGGCTGAAGACGATTGTCGCCACGAGCACGATCGGGAAGATGAACGCCTCGGCCTTCACCATCGACCATATTTTCGTTCCGGTCAGTTCCGTCTGCCTGAAATAGAGCGTTTGCGCGCCGTAGTTGTAAGCCGGAAACGGCGCGAACCAGATCGCCGCGCCCTTGTACCCCGAGAGGATGAAGGTCGCCTCGCGGACAAACGGGATTTGCACGCTCATTCCAACGATCCCCTCCATGCGGGCCGAGACGTAACTGATGATCGGCGTGTAGACGAATCCGTAGAACAGCAGCACGAGCATGAGCGTCGTCGTCACCGGGCTGTTGTGCGGGTTTTCAAGGTGGGACCAGCGGAGCAGGAAATACGCGATCGTGATCGTGCTCAGCGTGGAGAAGATATAGATGCCGATGCCGGCCCAGCTGGAGATGTCGCCGCGCCCTGCGGGGGGTTTGAAGAGGTTGCCCCAGTTGATCGTGGCGGCGGAGTTGGTGTCGATGTCTTTTTTCCGCCGGATGATGCTGCTGAACACGTGCCAGAACCCGATGATCGCGATGGCGGCGGTCAGCCCGAGCCCGAAGGAGAAGTAGAAGTCGAGCGTGTTGGACTGGATCGTGGTGATTGCGCCCAGGCCCGGTTTCCAGTGGTGAAGAATGTTCGTGTGATACAGGATTGGGTTGCCGATGATCCCCAGGAGCAGGCCGAGGAAGCTGCCGACCATCGCCCAGAAGGGGAGAACCATGCCGCTGAGCACCAGCCCCAGATTGAAGCTGAGAATCATCGGGACGGCCGGGAGAAAGCTTTCGGTGTTGCTCGTCAGGTCTTTGAAGGGCACCGGGAAGATGCTGATCGGTTCGGGTAAAAACGCCCCGGTGACGGCCGGCAGCGCCAGATAGATTGCGCCAAAACACAACCCCAGCATCGCACCGAAGCTGAAGACCCGCCAGCGCCAGGTTTCCTTTCCCCCCGATGCGTCGGCCAGCGCTGTGATCCCCTGCGCCGCGACCGGCGCCATCGGGAACGGAAGCTTCTCCACGTCGCTTGTCAGGCGGTACATGACGTACCCGAGCCCGAAGTGGTCGAGCCGGCTGATCGCCATCCCCAGCGCCATGAGACAGATCGGCACCAGCCATGCCGCCTGGAAAAATGAGCGCGTGCCGAGAATGTCCGGGCTGCTCGGCGCCACCCAGGACGGAACGGGGATCCCAAACTGCCGAAACGATTCGCTTTGAACCATGAACTGGTTCCAGAGCAACCCGCTGCCGCTGACGAGCGTGGCTCCGGCCATGTAATACAGGACGTAGATTTCCGGGCGCTTGAGGACCGTAAAGGAGCGGCGCGCCACTTCAAGGAAGAGAATGATCGTCACCCACTGCGCCGCCGACCCGATGTCGGCGCCGACGACGAGGCTCATGTACATGCTCGCCGGCGTCATGATCAGCCCGACGAACAAGCCGCCGAGCATGGCCTTGACGCCAAACCCGTCCTCCCAGTGATCCGGGACCGGCATCAACTCGCGAAATTCTTTTAGTTCTGCATCTTCCTTCATGGATTTTTGATTTTTGATTTTTGATTTTTGATTGGCGTCATGTTCCGCTTGGCTGATTGACGGGACGCCACCATGATCGCAACAAGCTGGCTGGCTTCATCTCGCAGGGGAAGGACACGCTGCTCCGCCGCCAAATGACCTTCAATCAGTAGTTCCATCCAGTAGGCGCTTTCATCAGCTTCTTCCTCCACAACGCCGAGCCTTGAAACAAACTCCGCAGGGGAGCGGCCGCGACAAGCGGCGCGATAGTTGGCGCCCACGGACGTGCCGGAGCGGATGAGCTGCGCGGCAATCGCGCGCGCGGCCTTTGAATCGCCCAGCGATTCGACCAGCTTGATGACTCGGAGGCCAAACTGCTTGGTTCGCTGCTTCAATTCATTTTCATCCATCGCCAACCTCCTCTCATCATTCGTGATTTCCAAATCTTCAATCAAAGATCATCAATCGAAAATCGAAAATCCGTTCATGCCAATCTCACATCCTCCGTTGCCGCCGTGTGGACGAGTTCCACCGACGGGTGCGCGAACAGTTCGTGGCTTTCCTCCACATACTCGAGCATCCGCTGCGGCGAGAGGGAGCGCCATTGCAGGAACTGTTTTCGCAATTCGGTCAGGAACGTGCGATTCATTCGATACCAGCTTCCATCGTCTCCGCTGAGGCGTTGGAGGATGACCTGCACTTCGTAGATGTCCTTGAACTGCCCTGGGTGGATCATCAACATCAGATGCTGCCGAACGCCGAGGTCGAAGGGGGTCAGCCAGATGATCGCCTTCAGGCCGCGCGACGTCCCTCCGGTGTCGTCCTTGAAGGCGAACGGTTCGATCTTGCCCGACGAAAATTTCCCGATGCTTCCCTCCTGGTGGGCGTCGAAAAACTCCGCGAGGTAGGCAAGCGCGCCATCGGCGGCGGTTTTATTGATCGTGAAGGGAAGCTGCGCGATGATTTCATCCCCCTTGGGCAGCGGAACCTTCCAACTCCGCTCGATGCTCGGCGCCGCGATTTTGCTCGCCAGCCGCGCGGGGACCAGCGCGCTGAGCAGCACGATGAGGAGGATCAACCCCATCGTCAGCATCGCGCTCGTGCCGGAATAATTGAGTGTCACGCTCCCCAGCCAGCCGGCCTTGAGCAGGAGATAGCCGACGAACTGCCCCCCGATGTAGCCGAAGACCGTGCCGATCAGC
>CAYTAP010000135.1:7642-9618 GCA_964435775.1 uncultured Tepidisphaeraceae bacterium | reverse complement strand
GCTGGCCGAAAAGCCCCCTCCCTAACCCTCCCCCGGCGTACCGGGGGAGGGAACAGGAGAACCGCTGATTCCGTCATGGACCTTCACATTCGCATGATTGACACGCATTGTCATTTGACCGATGAGCGGCTGGGCAAAGACCTGGAGGGGGTGCTGCGCCGGGCGCGCGAGGCGGGGGTGAGCCGGGTCGTGAGCGTTTCGGTTGATCTTGAGGATTCGCGGGCGGCGATTGAGGTGTGTCGCGGGAGGGCGGGGGTGCGGTGCGCGGTGGGGGTGCATCCCAACAACAGCGGGCAGACGAGCGTGGAACAGATCGCTCAACTGGATGCATTGCAGGCCGATCCGTCGGTCGTGGCCCTGGGGGAGATGGGGCTGGATTATCACTGGCAGGATGTGCCGCGCGATCATCAGGCGGCGATTTTTGAGGCTCAACTGGACGTGGCGGCGCGGGTGGGTCGGCCGGTCATCATTCATTGCCGCGAGGCGGTGGAGGATTGCCTGTCGATCATGAAGTCATTCCCCTCCGTGCCTGCGGTGTTTCATTGCTTCACGGGATCGGCCGATGAGGCGCGCCGAATTCTGGATCGCGGTTATCTGCTCGGTTTCACCGGCGTGGTGACGTTTAAAAAGTCGGATGAATTGCGCGAGGTCGCGCGCTTCACGCCGCTGGATCGGATGCTCGTTGAAACCGATGCGCCCTATCTGTCGCCCGAACCGATGCGCAAGTGCAAGGTGAATGAGCCGGCGCTGGTGGTCCACACGGCGGTCGCCGTGGCGCGGGCCAGGGGGATGGGCGTCGCGGAACTGGATGAGGCGACGACGGCCAATGCGCTGCGGTTTTATCGCTGGCAATCCATATCCTGACGCGCCCGCCGGCCGTCGGCTTGCGCCACATCTTTGTAGAGATAAAAATAAACCAGTATAGTTTAAAGTACTTTTGTTTATACGCATTTGTTAACTTATGAAAGCCAAACATGAATACCTCATGGCCGATCCTGCGATCATATGACGTCGAGCATCTTCGCCGAATTTCAATGCCCGTGGGCGGCATCGGCACCGGCTGCATTGGGCTTGGCGGACGCGGCGACTTGCGCAACTGGGAAATCGTCAATCGGCCGTCGATGGGTTTCCATCCATCCCGCAGTTTTTTTGCCATTCGCGCTCAGGTCGCCGGCGAGGCGCCTGTCGCTCGCGTGCTGGAAGGACCGATTGATCCGGCGGACTATGAAGGGGCCGCGGGCACAGAAGCGGCCAATCATGGTTTGCCGCGATTCCGCAATGCCCGATTTCACGCGGCCTATCCGTTTGGACAGGTGGAATTGACGGACGGCGGGCTGCCGGTGGAAGTTTCCACCGAGGCGTTTAATCCACTCATTCCCGGCGATGCCGACGCCAGCGGCATTCCCTTCATGCTCTATCGCGTGCGCGTGAAGAACCCCACGGCCAGCCCGGTTTCCATCACCGTCTGTGGTGCGATGACCAATTTCATCGGAACCGATGGTGTGGACGGCGCGGCGTCGAAAGGGATCAATGTCTTTCGCAACGAAAATGGCGTCGCGGGACTCTTCATGTCGTCACCGGAGATCTCGCCTGACTCGCCATTCTGGGGAACGATGTCGCTGGTGACGCCCGATGTTCACAACGAGGTCTCCCATCGAACAACCGACGCCGCGGTGGGCTGGCAGATGGACCTGCTGCAACTGTGGGAGGAGTTCAGCCGGAAAGGCCGATTGACCGACGTGCCGACCCCATCCAAACGAAACGCGCCAAACGGCGCTCTGGCGGTCGGTTTTAACGTGGCCGCCGGCGGCACCGAAACCGCGACATTCATCATCGCGTGGCATTTCCCCAATCGCCTCTCCTGGACGCCCGAAGGCAAGTCCGTGCGCGTGGGGGGCGGAAGAAGCGTCTACGGCCCCCCTGTCATCGGCAACTATTACACCACTCAGTACGCCGACGCCTGGGATGCCGCAGCC
>CAYTAP010000135.1:0-7632 GCA_964435775.1 uncultured Tepidisphaeraceae bacterium | reverse complement strand
CGAAAACAGTCCTGCCGCAGCCAAGGCGGCAAAGCAACTGCCCGACCTGGAACAGCGGACCCTCTCATTCGCCAAGGCCGTTTGCGACAGTGATTTCCCCGCGGTCATTAAGGAAGCGGCGCTATTCAATCTGTCCACGTTGAAGACTCAGACCGTCTTTCGCACTCCCGACGGACGATTTTTCGGATTCGAAGGCGCATTCGAAAAATATGGCTCCTGCCCGGGCTCGTGTACGCATGTCTGGAACTACGAGCAGGCGACAGGGTTCCTGTTCGGCGATCTGGCCAGGAACATGCGCGACACCGAATACAAACTGGCCACCGACGATAACGGCGTGATGAGCTTTCGCATCTTCCTGCCGCTGGAACATGCGCAGTCATTTGGTGTTGCCGCGGCCGATGGGCAGATGGGCACGTTGATGCGGCTCTATCGCGACTGGCGGCTCAGTGGCGACGACGCCTGGCTGGCTTCTCTGTGGCCCCAAGCCAAGCGGACGATGGAGTACTGTTGGCTCCCCGGCGGGTGGGACGCCGACCGCGATGGCATGATGGAAGGGTGCCAGCACAACACGATGGATGTGGAGTATTACGGTCCCAATCCGCAAATGACCGGCTGGTATCTCGGCGCGTTGCGCGCCTGTGAAGCCATGGCGCGCCACCTGGGCGACGATGCCTTTGCCGATGAATGTCATCGGCTGTTTGAATCAGGATCGCGCCTGATGGATGACACGCTTTTCAATGGCGAATACTACGAACACCATATCCACCCTTCGACCGGTCCGGTGCCCAAGGGAACTCGTCATGGTGATATCGTGGCCATTCGCGAGCCGGTTTTTCAACTGGGAGCCGGGTGCCTCATCGATCAACTGGTGGGGCAATTCATGGCCCACATCTGCGGGCTGGGGCATCTGCATCAACCCGCGAACATTCGCAAAACGCTTGCCAGCATCTTGAAATACAATCACAAACGCGGGTTTTACGATCTGGTCAACCCAATGCGCTCGTTTGTGGCCGGCGATGAAGAGGCGCTCATGATGGCCTACTATCCGCCCGGCCACCGTCCGGCAATTCCGTTTCCTTACTTTGCCGAGGTGATGACCGGCTTCGAATACACCGCGGCCATTGGTCTCATTCAGGAAGGAATGGTTGACGAAGGGCTTGCGGTCATCGCCGCCATCCGCGACCGCTACGACGGCCGGCGGCGCAATCCATTCGACGAGGCCGAATGCGGCCGGCACTATGCCCGCGCGATGATCGCCTGGGGTGCGACCATCGCCTTGAGCGGGTTCCAGTACGATGCGATCTCTGCCACCCTGCACTTCGCCGCGACCGCCTCGCCCGCAACCTTTTTCTGGTCCAATGGTTCGGCCTGGGGCACGTTCCGGCAAACACCCGCGGGAGATGGCGCCGTGGATATTGTATTCACCGTGGGGGGCGGCTCTTTAAGAGTTTCAACCCTCCATCTCGGCGAGGATAAAATATTGAAGCTGCCTGCGGAGACGATCGTTCAAACCGATGAACCCCTGCGCGCCTGCGTGGACAAGATGAAATCGGCTCCGATGCCGGCATGAAGCCGCTGCTCACGGCGCTGCCGGTCATCCCCGCATGCTGAAGTGCGCTTCCATCCGCTCGCTGGGGGCGGGGATATTCAGGCGTTCGGCGGCGCCGGCGGCCTTGATCTTGCCGAGTTGCTGAAGAAGCATGCTCCAGGTTTCGCGCTGAAACTTGAGGATGTTCAACGCTTCATCGAGGGGTTCGATCCGGCGTTCGACGCTTGCTTCGATCAGCTTGCGATAGGCAAAGCTGTAGAGGCTGGCGAGCTTGCCGCACAGGTCGGGGTCAAGATCATGCTTCAAGCCGGATGAAAGCTCGGCGATGATTTTCTGCATCCGCGAGATCAGGTTGTAGCTTTGCTCGTAGTCCTTGCGCTCCAGGGCGACGCGGGCCTGTTCGCCGAAACGGACGACGCCATCAAAAAGCATCATCTGCAACTGCTCGGGCGTGGCGGTCAGCACTTTGGTTCGCAGATAATTTTGAGCGGCTTGCTGGTTCATAAGCTTTGATCCGGTCGTGACGGTTGCATCAGCGCATCCCGTTCACTATCGGCACCCGGGCGGCAATGGGTTAAGCGACAATGCCGCCGAATCCGCCGAGGCCGCGCAAATACTGCGCCGTTGCCTTTTCGCGGCGTGATCCGAGGCTACTTCTTGCTTGATGACGCAAGATTGGTGAAGGAGCTCAGCGCGCTTTGCTGGGATTGCAGCCCGGACAGCACCGACTCCATGTTGGCGAATTGTTGTTCAAGCCGCGTGCGCTTCTGCTGAATGAGGTCGTCCAGTTGATCCATGCGATCCTGGAACTGCTTGTTGGTGCTGTCGATCGTCTGGTTTTCACGGGTGATCGTGCCATCGACCGGGTCCACGAGCTTGGTCATCGTCTTGGTGATCAAAGTGCCGATGCCCGTGTCGGCCTTGGTGAACAGGTTTTGGACGGCGTCGGGATCGGTCGCGTAGGCGGCCTTGAACTTGTCGGCGTCGAACTCAAGCTGCGCGCCATCGCCGATCGTGATGCCGATGTCCGTGAGCATGCGGTAGCGCCCCGCTCCGCTGACGACGGAGGTGATCATCGCAAAGGCGCTTTGCTGGACGCTTTGCGCGGTGGAGTCGCCCAGGAGCAGGCCGCCTTTGTTCGTGGTCGTGTCGAACTTGGTCAGGTCGTTGATCTTGCCGTTGAAGTCGTTGAAATCATCGACGAATTTCTGGAGCTTTTCGACCAGGTCGTCGGTGTTTCGCGTCACACTCAAGGACACGGGGCTGTCGCTGACGCCGTGCAGATCGATGGTCACGCCGCGGACGACGTTGGTGATCTGGTTGGTGTGTGAGGTGATGAGCAGGGGCTGGGCGCTGTCGGATGACCCGACGAACACCGACGCATCCTGCGCCTCGACGAGATTGCGCGCCCCCAGCGCGGTGGCGCCGGCGTCGAAAACGAATCGTCCGTCGCGCCCCGTGCCGCGGGCGTTGAGCGCCAGACGATAGGGCGCGGTGCTCGATCCATCGTTGATGACCGAGGCGCTGGCGCCGAAGCCCAGGTCGTTGATCTTCTTGATGACGGTGTCAAGGGTGTCGGAGGCGTCGGTTGTGATTGTTTTTTCGAAGGACCCGTTGATTGAGGTCGTCGTCGTGTCATCACTCAGGATTTGCAGGTCTTTGGCCGTGGTCCCATCGAGGTCGGTGATCGCCAGTTGGCCGGCGCCGCCGGATGAATCGGTGATCTGCAGCCCGTCTCCATTGGCGTTGATCGACGCGGTGACGCCGATGTTTTTGCCGTTGATCAGGTTGATCACATCGCCGAGGCGCTGGGGGCTTGAGGAGGACAGGTCAATCGTCGTGGAGACGCCGGCGGCGTTCGTGATCTTGAACTTGCCGGGTGCGACGCCCTTGCCGCCGTTGTAATCGGACAACAGGGAGTTTTCCGATATCCATTGCCGTTGCAGATTGCCGCCGTTCACGATCGGCACAGTGCCGTCGAAACTGCCCAGTAGTCCCAGGTCGGCGGCCGAGGTGGAATCGACATCGCCGACGATGATGTCGCCGGTGCCCGCCGACTTGTCCTGCAACTGCACGCCGTTGCCGGCGGTGTTGAGCGACGCGGTGATGTTGGTCCCGGCGGAGTTGATCGCGTCGATCACATCCTGGACGGTGTTCGCATTGGTCAGGTCAACGGTCGTGGGGGAGCCGGAGGAGCGATCCTGGATTGAGATTTTTCCCAGTCCAATCCCCGCGCCGCCTTTGAGGCTTGAGAGGAGCACGGTGTTGGGTCCGGCGAGGATCGCCTTGCCGCTCAGCGTGTTGTTGCCGCTGCCGACAAGCCCCAGATCGGCGGCGGCGTGGGACGTCGGGTCGGCCGATATGCTCAGCGTTCCCGCGCCGGCGGTGTCGGTCAATTGCAGCCCATTCCCGTCGGCGTTGACCGACGCCTTGATCCGACCGCTGGTGAGAGTGGAGATCGTGTCGAAGACGTCGCCGAGGGTTTTGTCACCGTTCACGCTGATGGTGAACGAGGCGCCGTCGCCGGCGGTGATCGTGAAATCGGTTCCCGTGGCCAGAGATCGAACGCCGCGCCCGTCGTTGAGGGTGGTCAGTCCGGTTGCAGCGCCGAGGGTGGTGATCGGCGCTCCGGTGAGCGTGTTTCCGGCCACATCGCCCGCCAGGCCAAGGTCCTTCGCGGTCGTGCCACTGCCTATGTCCTGCACGATCAGATCGGATGCGGTCTTGCCCGTCAGGTCGGTGAGAACAATCCCGTTTTTGGAATAGGCGGCGTGGACGCTGATGTCGAGGGAAGTATTGATCTTGTGGATGATGTCATCCATCGTGACGGCGGCGGTGGCGTCGATCGTCGTTGATTTTCCGGAGCGGTCGGTGATGCGGAAAATTCCCCGCCCGACGCCGGCGCCTCCATTGAGCGAGGAGAGTTCGGTGGGCGTGTTGAGTTCGCCGCCCCCCATTTCCAGCGTCAGCGTGCCCGCGCCGACCTTGGCGGTTGAGGTGTCGGTAAAGCCGCTGGTCACCGCCTGCTGGCTCGTCACCAGCCGCGCCACCTGGAATTGATACGATCCAATCGCCGCGCCATTGGAGGCGGTCGCGGTGAGGACATCCGGATTGGAACTGGTGGTGGAGGAGGCCTGAAAGGTGGAGGGCTTTTGAAGGAGTTGCCCGGTGACCTTGAATCCGGCGAGGCGAGTCGTGAGATCGGTGAATGCGAGGCGTTTCTGCGTGTTGTTGTCGATGCGGGTCTGAAGGAGGTCCTTGGGTCTGGATTCCAGCGCGATCAACTGATCGATGATCTGCGAGGTGTTGATCCCGCTGACGAGCCCGATGCCGGAGGTGATGGTTCCCATATCGCTACCGCCTTGGTCGGCGACCCGCAATCCACCGGGACGAGTTGCCGCCGAGTTATATTAGTCGTCCAGATATCCGCCGGACTGTAGTGCGGCCTGCCTGGTCATCATGGGTCGGCGACGGGCGCGGGGGGTGTCCGTCAACGCGTCGATATCCTCAGCCACGCGTTCGAGCGCTGGTTGGAGGAGGCAATCCACCGCGAACAATGCCAGAAAACGCCCGAGTATCTCTTCGACCTGCTCGAAACAGCCATTGATTTCAGCACTCTCGGCCATGACTACACAATCTCCCGTTCGTGGACCTTTGAGTTATCGGAACTAAAGGGGCATCGGCATGAGCAAATGCGTCGAAAAGTCGCGGCATGAAGGATTGGGGATGTTGTTTATGACAATGACGACACAATGGCCGGGAATCCTTGGTCGAGGGAGTAGTCAATATTTGCAGCCTCATGCACGGCGCTGATTGAAATTGGAGGGCGTTGCTCCCGCAACGCCGTGGCGTCGCGGGAGCGACGCCCTCCATCCATGCACATGGGTTACAAATATTGACTACTCCCTTGGTCGAGTAGTCGCGGCGGATTCACTGGGAGAATGGTTCGGCAAGCGGTAAGATGCGATTGAGGAACAGGCGACTTCGCGGGAGCGTAACACCATGATGAAATCACTCTGGATGGGAATGCTGTTGTTGGCACTGGGTGGGATGGGCGCGGCGGGATGCGCGCCGAGCCAGCCGGGCACGAATACCGCGCAAGGGGTCGGCGGTGTTGATCGGCGGGTCAGCGCCCCAGTGGCGGCAACGGAGGCCGGCGCGACGGGCGGATCTGCGGCGTCGCACGCTGATGATGCCAAAATGAGTGATGTCCCCATTCCGGCCAATGCGCAATTCACCATCGCGCTCCGCACGTTCAGCGGAGAGAACAACGACCTTCTCGCCAAACAGATGAAAGCGCGGATGCTGGAGTCCGGCCTGAACGGCGCGTATGTGGTCGTTGGTGAAAAAGAGAGCACGCTGTATTACGGATTTTATGCTTCGGCAACGGATCCCCGCGCCCGCGCCGATATGGCGAATCTTGTAAAGTGGCAAACGCCCACCGGCGAGCGCCCCCTGGGCACGCCGCTGCTCGTGGAGTTGAATCCGAAGGATCCCCCGGCGCCGCCGGAGTGGAACCTGGCGAATTCAAAAATGTACTGGTCCCTTCAGATCGGCGCGTACAAGGACAGCCCGGATCGGAAAAAGGCGGCGGTTGAAGCCGTTCGCGAGGCCCGCGCCAAAGGAATCGAGGCATTTTTCTATCATGGCGAAACCACCAGCTCCGTCTGCATCGGCGCCTGGCCCCGAAAGGCGATCCGGGAGCAGAGTTCGGATCGTGGCGAAACCGACGCCGCCGACATGGACCGTCCGATCGTCGTTTCGACCATCCCACTGGCGGGTCTGATCGATGGTCCGGTGATCGATCGCGCGACCGGCGAGACCGCCAAGGTCTATGCGCCGAAAATTCAGATCGATGATCCCACCCTCGTCGCGGCGATGAAGCAATATCCCTACCACGCGGTGAATGGCGAGTTGCATGCGCAGGTCGTGGTGGACCCAAAGACCGGCGAACGCCATCGGGTGAATGATCGCTCGTTTATCGTGGTCATTCCCGGCGCCGAGAGGCGATACCAAGAGCATCTTGCCCAGGAAAATGGAACCGCGCCAAAGACGCCAAACGCGACAAACAAGAGCAACCCGATTCCTCCATCGATGCTGCTCGGCCGACCAGCGCAGGGAGGAAAGTTGAAGTCGCTGGGTGATTGATCGCCCGTCGCATTACAACGAGCCGGAAGCTTAAGCAACGGACGCGGTCGGAAGGATGAAGGAGGAGAAAGGATTTTTGATTTGCGATTTTCGATTTCAATCAAAAATCAAAAATCAAAAATCGAAAATCCCTCCACGAGCCGGAAGCGTGAGAGACGTACGGACACATCAATGCGAATTTTAATTGCTACCAGCAACCCCGCCAAGGTACGCGAGTTTCACCAGATGCTCGGCGCCGATGGCGTGGAATGGCTGGACCTGACAAGCTTCCCGCAAACGCCTCCCGTCGAGGAAACGGGCGCGACGTTTCGCGCCAATGCGTGCCTCAAGGCGTCGGGGTATGCCAGACGCTTCAATGTGTGGGCATTGGCCGACGACAGTGGGTTGGAGGTGGATGCACTGAACGGAAATCCGGGGGTTCATAGCGCCCGCTGGGCTCATTTGCACAACGCCGGGCAAGGGGATGCGGCCAACAACCAGCTTCTGCTCAGGCAACTGGAGCGGGTGGCGGATGACGAGCGCGGGGCGCGGTTTGTCTGTGTCCTTGCGCTGGCGGACCCGGCCGGGCGGATTGTCCTGACGACGAGGGACACCGTTGAAGGACAGGTGCTGCGCGAAGCGCGTGGCGGGAATGGTTTTGGGTACGATCCCTTGTTTCTGATCCCCGCGCTAGGCCAAACGTCGGGCGAGCTGTCTTCGGAAGAAAAACACCGCATCAGCCACCGCGGGCAAGCCCTCCGCGCCATGCGAGACCTGATGACCCGCCTGCCGACCACCATCCCGCCCCATGCGGACGGCATCCTCTAAAGCGTCAACGTCCGCCAACGCGCCCCTGTCCCTCGCCGTTCATCCTTCATCCTTCATCCTCCGCTTCCACCCCCAGGGCCTTTCAATTCTCGAATGGATCTGCAGTAGGGGCGGCTTCAGCCGCCGTT
>CAYTAP010000134.1:0-9890 GCA_964435775.1 uncultured Tepidisphaeraceae bacterium | reverse complement strand
GCCGGCGGTCGCACTCGCTGACTACCTCAAGGCCGCACACGGCATCGAGGCTGCGGCCGGCGGCGCAGTTGTGATCGCCGCGGGTGGCGCGGCGGGCGGCGCGGCCGAACCCGAGGCGGCCAAGACCAACTTCGACGTCGTCCTCAAAACGGCCGGCGACAAGAAGATCCAGGTCATCAAGGTCGTCCGCTCGGCCACCGGACTGGGTCTCAAGGAAGCCAAGGACCTCGTCGAAGGCGCCCCCAAGACGGTCAAGGAAAATCTTCCCAAGGAAGAGGCCGAGAAGCTCAAGAAGGAAATCGAAGAGCAGGGCGGCACCGTCGAGCTCAAGTAATTTCTTTCTTCGAACACACCTGCTGTGTCCGAAGCTCGAAAACCCCGGCCGGGATGATCCGCACGATCATCCCGGCCTTTTTCGTCCTCCGCCCCACGGGGGGCAAAAGGCATTTGGACGCGATACACTTTCGTAGGGGCGGCTTCAGCCGCCGAGGTTTCTGGGCGCGGCGGCTGAAGCCGCCCCTACTTTTTACTCATCGCGCCGGTGTCCATCTGTCGCACATTTACTCGCTGTACCCCAAAACCTCATCCAGGATCGGTCGGATCGTGTCGTAATCATACCCACGCCGCAGGAGCATCCCCGCCATGCGTCGATGCGCCGTTTGTCGATCAAACCGCGCCAGGGATGGTGCGCGCTTCAGCGCAAGCTCTCGCGCCGTCGCCAGCGAATCGTGCGTTTCATAGACACGCTCCAGCGCCCGATCGGCCGTCGTTCGGTCGATCCCCTTTTTCATGAGTTCCATGTACGCCCTTCGTCGGCCGTGGTGCTTGTGCTCGGCCGCGCTCGCCGCCAGCGTTTCGGCGAATCGCGCATCATCCACATACCCCATGCGCTGCAAGTCGTTCAGCACATCGTCGATGATCGCTTCGGTGAACTCGTGGCGTTTCAGCTTGGTCCGCAATTCGGCGCGCGAGTGCAACCTCGTCTCGAGTTGCCGCATCGCCTTGTCAAAGCATTGCTGGCGAATCTCCCCCTGCTCGATCTCCGCCACCCGCTCGGCCGTCAGCTCGCGCCCTTCGCGCAGCCCGAAGCGCGCAATGACGTTGATGTGGCAACTAAATGCAAAAGCGCCGTCGAGGTAAACCCGTCGATGTCCCGCCCGCCGTTTGGTCTCTTTGATCGCAGTAATCGTGGGCATACGCTCATCTTATCTGGAGGGCGTCGCTCCCGCGACGCCGCGGCGGCGGGGGACCGTCGCCCTCCAATGCTTCAATCAAAAATCGAAAATCCACAATTCCCACCTTCTTGTCCACATGACGATTGCCGCTCGCGCTGCTATCATTGCCAATATTCGTTTTCCCGTTGCCGCGCGGGCAGATCGCGGCCAGTTTTTTCATGGAGTCCCCATGTCCAGCAGTTCGGCCACCCTGACCCCAACCCGACCCTCCAACGTGTCGTCGCCCGCGACCCAACTGAATAAATATTCCTCCCGCATCACCCAGCCGCACAGCCAGGGCGCCAGCCAGGCGATGCTCATGGCGACCGGCCTGCTCCCCTCGGATTTGAACAAGCCGCAGGTCGGCATCGCCAGCGTCTGGTATGAGGGAAACCCCTGCAACATGCACCTTGGCCTTCTTGGCGACAAGGTGAAGGAAGGCGTTGTCGCCTCCGGTTGCATCGGGATGCGATTTAACACAATCGGCGTCAGCGACGGCATCTCGATGGGCACCGACGGGATGAGCTATTCGCTCCAGTCGCGCGACCTGATCGCCGATTCGATTGAAACCATCATGGCCGCCCAGTGGTATGATGCGCTGGTCACCATTCCCGGCTGCGACAAGAACATGCCCGGCTGCGTCATCGCGATGGCGCGGCTGGATCGGCCGTCGCTCATGGTCTATGGCGGCACCATTCGCGCCGGGTGCGCCAAGATTCGCGGCACCGAGGAAAAGCTCGACGTTGTCTCCGCCTTCCAGGCGTACGGCCAGGCCCTGGGCAACTCGATCACCGAGGCCGAGCGGCAGACGATCATTCGTCACGCCTGCCCCGGAGCCGGCGCCTGCGGGGGGATGTACACCGCCAACACAATGGCGTCCTTCATCGAGTGCATGGGCTTGTCCCTGCCGTATTCCGCCTGTACGCCGGCGGAGGACCCGGACAAGCACGCCGAGTGTTTCCGCGCTGGTGAAATGGCGCGGCAACTGCTCGAATGGGACCTCAAGCCCAGTGACATCGTCACCCGCCAGAGCTTCATCAACGCGATGCGCCTGACGATGGTGCTTGGCGGCTCGACCAACGCCGTCCTTCACTCGATCGCCATGGCCCGCGCCTTCGAGATCGAACTGTCGATTGATGACTGGCAGCATGTCAGCGATGACACGCCGCTGCTCAGCGACTTCAAACCATCGGGCAAGTATGTCATGGAGGATCTGCACAAGATCGGCGGCATCCCCGCCGTCATCAAGCTGCTGATCGAAAAGGGATTGATCGACGGCTCTCAGAAAACGATCACCGGCAAGACGCTCGAGGAAAACGTCGCCGACCTTCCGTCGCTCGAACCCTTCGGCGACGGACCGAAGCGCCAGTCGATCGTTCATTCCTTCAAAAACCCAATCAAGGCAGACGGCCACATCCGCATCATGCGCGGCAACCTTGCCCCCGAGGGATGCGTGGGCAAGATCACCGGCAAGGAAGGAATCCGCTTCACCGGCCCGGCCCGTGTGTACGATTCCGAGGAGGACATGCTTCACGGCCTGGAGCAAGGCGAAATCCAGCGCGGCGATGTGATCATCATCCGCTACGAAGGCCCCAAGGGAGGCCCGGGCATGCCCGAAATGCTCACGCCGACGAGCGCCCTCGCCGGCGCGGGCTTTCTCCATGATGTCGCGCTGATCACCGACGGGCGATTCTCCGGCGGCTCGCACGGCTTCATCATCGGGCATGTCACGCCCGAGGCGATCGAAGGGGGCAACATCGCCCTGGTGCAAACCGGCGACAGCGTGACGATCGACTCGGAGTCAAGCGAAATCAACATGGCCGTCGGACCCGCCGAGCTCGAGCGCCGCCGCGCCGACTGGCAGCGTCCCCCCTACAAGGCCCGTCGCGGCACCTTGCACAAATACATCAAGACCGTTGCCAGCGCGTCGCTGGGATGTGTGACGGATGAGTGACCGTCATCCGCGTGTGTCTGTCGGCAGGGCACCATCTCCATGATTCCATCTCCCTCTCCCGTTGTACCCAACGGGGGAGGGCAGGGGAGGGGGTCTTCCCGTCCGATGAGGATAGGCTCGGTATAAAATCACACCGCGCCAACGCATGTATTACGAAAGCTTTATATGCAATCACCTTCGCTCCCGTCTCTGCTGACCTTTCAAAATGGTTCGCGCGTCACGACCATCGTCCAATGGCGTCGCCGGCGGCTTGAACTGCTTGATCAACTCGCCGCCATCATTTACGGCCAAACCCCGCCGGCGGCGCTCTCCGTACCTCTGCGCACCTCCATCATCGAGACCAACGCCCGCGCGTTGGATGGCGCGGCGACGCTCAAGCGGATCGCCATCGCCATGCCCGACGCCAGCGCGGAGATGAACGTGTCGCTGTTCATTCCCAATCGGCGGCAAGGCGCTACGCCGGCGATCATCCTGGGCTGCAATCGAGGACGTGAGCACATTGATCCCACCCGCGGAAATCGTTCGACCTTCTGGCCGGTTGAGTCGATCATCGAGCGCGGGGTTGCCACCGCGGCGTTCGCGTTTGATGACGTCGCCCCCGATCGCGACGATGGTTTCGCCGGCGGCCTGCAGGGCGCGATCGACAAAATCGCTTATCCCACCGGCCGCCCTCCCCAGGCCTGGGGCAAGCTTGCGGCGTGGGCTTGGGGGTTTTCGCGCGTGGTCGATTTTCTTCTCACCGAACCCGACATCGACCCCGGCCGCATCGGCGTCGTCGGACACTCGCGCGGCGGCAAGACCGCGCTCTGGGCGGGCGCCAATGACGAGCGGATCGGCCTCACGATCAGCAACGATTCCGGCTGCAGTGGGGCCGCGATCACTCGCGGCAAGGCCGGTGAACGGATTGATCACATCACCAAGGTGTTCCCCTACTGGTTCTCCCAAGACTATTTCAAGTACGCGGGGCGCGAAGAGGAATTGCCAGTCGATCAGCACATGCTCCTGGCATGTGTCGCGCCGCGACGGCTTTATGTCGCCAGCGCCACCGAGGACACCTGGGCCGACCCCGCCGCCGAATGGGCCGGTGCCGTCGCCGCCACACCGGCATGGGCGCTTTTCGGCAACCAAGGTCTCTCCGGCCCGCTCCCGCCGCCGGAATCCCCGCGCCACGACACCTCCATCGGCCATCACATCCGCATCGGCGCGCACGATCTCGTTGAATATGACTGGATGCGGTTCATCGACTTCATGCAGCGCGCATAACGCCACGTCGACAATGGGCGATCGACAACGCGGCCTCGCAGACACGGAAGGCAGAAGGCAGGATGTGAATGAGAATCCGTTTCTGCCCACTGCCACTGCCCACTGCCCACTCATGCCCCGGCATGCGATTCACACCTGAGGCGTATTACTGCATCTTCCATCATCGCCCTCGCCGCGCTGGTCCGGGGCCTCCCTTGCCCCAGTCCACTGGCGCCCATTCGGTCAGCTCCCAGGGGAAATCATTGAGCAGGTTGCCGTGGAGTTGATATTTTTGCGCCAGGTCGCCGCCCGGTTTCCACGGGTCCTGCCCGGTGAAATGCTCCTCCACAAAACCGGGCTCGGCGTTGAACGAGTGGCAGAACAGATTTTTGTCGCTGCCGAAACCGCCGTAACGTTGCACTGCCTTGGCGATCAGTTTCGTCATCGGCTTGAGATTCATCGCGTCGATGTTCAGGTTCGGCGGCAGACGAAACCACTGCCCCTCGGCGGGCGCCAGCGGGTTGTCATCCGTGCCGTCCCCCTGTTTGGCCGGCCAACTGTGAACACCCTTGCGCGCGTTGGCCATCGTGAAGCAGATCGCATGGTTGACCACGCCATTGCGGGCTTCGGCAATGCCGATCTGTCCCGGCGCGCCGATCATCGCGGTGACGAAATCCGACCCCTCCGTCATCTGGCAGGCAAAGTTCGTCTTCGCGAGGTTGAACATGTTTTCGGCATAGCCGCCGTAGGAGGCGGTCCACTGCTTGTCGTTGTCCTTGAGGATGTGGAAATACTCGCGGATGATCCCCGTGCCGATGTCATAGATTGCCATCGCCGAGTCGCCGGCGCGTTGCGGGTTGGCCGCCTTCGCCCAGTCGGGCATGGGGATGTTGTCGTTGAAGAGAATCTGCCGCATCCTCGGCGACACCATGTTGTTGCGGAAACTCGGCACATTGACTCGCACCCTTGGCGTCTTGGGGTCCCTGGAATCCACCACATAGACAGGGAGATTGTACGAGAGCATGTTGAGGCTCGTGATGACGTTGTGTTTGTTGTACTTCGAAGGCATCTGCTTCATGTACTGCGCGATCTGCTTGGAATTGGGCAGCACGGGCATATCCGCGACGCCGCGGGTGTAGACCGTTCCCTGAGCGATGTAATTCGGGAAAAAGATTGATCCGTTCACCTTGAACGGCTCTTGCTGTCTTTGCTTTTCCGCCGCTCGCTCCGCAGCCCGACGCTCTCGCGCTGCCTTTTCCTGAGCCTTCAGTGACGATATCCCCACGAGCAAGGTCGATGCGAGGGCAATCACGATTGCGAGTGACAAATACTTGTATTTCTTTTGAGTAGGCATGGCTGTCTTTCTTTTCGTATTACCGTGTTGGCGGTGGCTTTCCGTCCTCGATTTCGGATGCGACAAGAAACCCCGACGAACGCCGCCAGGCACACACCGCCCGGCCGCCGCGCCTTCACCGACACTCTAGCCCAATTCGCGGCAGGTCTCCATCGCTTTTTCGTGGTTTTGGGATGAAAGGGAAAAGATGTGATTTCGTTTCGCGCCGATCATCCATCAGCGATCCGGCTCATTACGGCAGCCACGGTGCGAAATTGCGTTCACGGAACATCTGCGTGCCCTGTTTGCGCACCCAGAGCGTGCCCCCATCGATGTATTCCACGTGTCCATCGGTCCAGAGGTAGTTGGCGCCGCCGCCCCAGTCGGGCATCGGGTTGGAGTTGACGCCGAGGCTGATGTACACCGTATCGTTGATGCTTTCCGGCGGCACAAGGGGGAAATTGTGGCGGTTGATCTCGATATACCAAGGGAACGCGCCCTGCGGGGAGAGCGCGTTGCCATCCCGCTTGATACTGATCGGATTCTCCGCCACCAGCACCACCTGATGCCGCAACTGGCTGAGTTTGAAAGCCTTCCCGCCCGGCCGCTGATTCCACGTCACAAACGGACTGTGCGGATCATCCATCAGCATCTGGTTGATCGAGTACTGTGGGAGTGCGAAAAACTTGACGCTCGAAGGCGGATATTCCGGACAATTGAAAATATTGCGTGAGACAATGCTCTGCAGGTCATGATATGGCCCCTTGTCGGGCCAGGTCGGTTCGTGGTTGCTCCAATGCCGCCAACCATCCTCCGTGCCCACCACATACTTTGTCAGTCGCTCCTGCCAACTGAACCCCGGCCAGGCGCTGACCGGCTTGTCCGGCAGGTATCCTCCGTTGTCCATCATGTACAAGTTCAGCGCCAGTCCGATTTGGCGCATGTTGCTCGCGCAGACGACGACCTTTCCGGCCTCCCGGGCCTTGCGCAGCGCCGGGAGCAAAATGGCGATGAGCAGGGCGATGATCCCGATGACCACGAGCAGCTCAATAAGGGTGAAGGCGGATGGTCCGCGAAGATGTTTGCTGAAGCGGCGCATGGGGTCTCCCATGAGATGGCGTCAAATCGTTCCCAGTGCAGCGGCGCGAGCCGTATTTCCTATTACGCGCAACTGCGCCCTATTGGCCGGCGTTCCGTCGCCGTAGCAGCAACAATGAACCCCTTCGCATCATGCCGCAACGACGCTCAATTCATACACTTTTTGCCATTTCGAAATACATCATTGGCGCATGCGGACGTGTGATGGTGTACGACAACGTCATGCAATCCTCGCGTGGGCGGCGCTGTTTCAGCATGATTCTTGCCTTGTTTCATCACCATTGCCCTGCACCAGGCTTAAAATGAGCGTGCCTCGTGGTCTTCGATTTGTGGACAAAGACGGCAATCGTCCGTGAATCCCAATCACTTCGCCTATATTTTGACAGGTCATCCGACCCATCCGGCAATTTCAATTCATAATTTAATCAATGACTTGTGAACCGCACGATACCCTTCAGCGGCGGATGTGTCAAGCTTTTCTTACATCCACATCGCGTTTTTCCGGCCGACCGTTTCAACCTTCATTTCCCCGTCGATTGCTGATACCCTGCCGCCCATGAAAAGCTCCAAAAATAAGGCCTCAGCCAATAAGAAGACCATTCTGACCACCCGCCAGGGACATCCGGTTTCGGACAATCAGAACACGCGGTCGGTCGGCAGCCGCGGGCCGCAGACGCTGGAGAATTATCAGTTCATTGAAAAGATCACGCACTTTGACCGCGAGCGCGTACCCGAACGCGTCGTTCATGCCCGTGGCGCGGGGGCGCATGGGTACTTCGAAGCCTATGGCCGGGTCGGACGCGAGCCGATCGCCAAGTACACCCGCGCCAAGCTCTTTCAACAAAAGGGAAAGCGCACGCCGGTCTTCGTCCGTTTCAGCACGGTCATCGGCGGGCTCGGCTCGCCGGAAACCGCGCGCGACCCGCGCGGATTCGCCGTCAAGTTCTATACCGAAGACGGCAACTGGGACCTCGTCGGCAATAACATCAAGATTTTCTTCATCCGCGACGCGATCAAGTTTCCGGACATGATCCACGCCTTCAAACCTGATCCCGTCACCAACCGCCAGGACCCCGAACACTTTTTCGATTTCTGCTCCATGAGCCCCGAAGCGACCCACATGGTCACCTGGATCATGAGCCCCTGGGGCATCCCGGCCAACTACCGCGAGATGGAAGGCTCCGGCGTCAACACCTACAAGTGGGTCAACCAAAATGGCGAGGCCCATCTGATCAAGTATCACTGGGTGCCCAAGCAGGGCGTGCGAAATCTCACGCAGACGCAGGCCAATGCCATCCAGGCAACCGACGTCGGCCACGCGACGAAGGATTTGTACGATTCCATCGAGCGGCGCGATTATCCGGAGTGGGAGCTGCGTGTGCAGATCATGAGCGATGATGAGCATCCGGAGCTGGACTTTGATCCGCTCGATGACACGAAGGTTTGGCCGGAGGATCAGTTTCCGATGAAAGCGGTGGGGCGGATGGTGCTTGATCGCAACCCGTCCAACTATTTCGCGGAGGTTGAGCAGTCGGCGTTCGGGACGGGCGTGCTCGTCGATGGGCTCGATTTCTCCGACGACAAGATGCTCCAAGGCCGGACACTCAGCTACAGCGACACCCAGCGTCATCGGGTGGGGACCAACTACCTGCAACTGCCGATCAACCGCCCGCGCAATGCCGTCGCCACCAACCAGCGCGATGGATCGATGGCCTACTACGTCGATGAAGCCCCCAATCCCCACATCAACTACGAACCCAGCAGCCTCGGCAGCCTGAGCGAAGCGGCGCCCGCCGGCAAACCGTACACCCCCCATGTGCAAGGTCCGCTCGTCCGCGCCCCCATCGACCGCCCCAACAACTTCCAACAGGCCGGTGAACGCTACCGCTCATTCACCAAGGCCGAGCGCGATGAACTGATCAAAAACCTCGTCGCCAACCTCTCCCAGTGCAATGCGACGATCCGCAAAAGAATGATTGCCCACTTCACCGCCGCCGATCCCGACTACGGCCGGCGCGTGGCGGAGGGGTTGAAGAAGATGTGATGGGTCCTTGGTCTGTTGTCAGTTGGTAGGGTCCGCACGCTGTGCGGACCAGTCCGGCGGATATGCACCTCTGGTGCGAAAAGGTCCGCAGGGGGCTGCGGACCCTACGCGATTCATTCCGCTTCCCGCACGTTCGGTCCGTCGCTGCCTTCGGCTCTGAGGCTCGACTCGACTGAGCTCGTCGAAGTCAGGCTCGAAGAGACGCTTCCGGCTCGTGGAGGGATTTTCGATTTTTGATTGTTGATTTTGGATTTTGAAGACAAGTGCGAGCGCTTACTCTTCCCAATCGCAAATCCCAAATCCAAAATCAAAAATCCATCCTTCATCCTTCATCCTTCATCATTCATCCTTCATCCTTGCCGTCCGCCCCCCCTCACACCAGCCCCAGCGCGACCATCGCCTTGGCGACCTTGATGAAGCCGGCGATGTTCGCGCCGATGACGTAGTTGTTGGGCATGCCGAACTCATCGGCCGTCTCATGACATTGGCGGTGGATTTCCTGCATGATGCCTTCGAGCTTTTTCTCCGTGTACTCGAACGTCCACGCGTCGCGGCTGGCGTTTTGCTGCATTTCCAGGGCGCTGGTGGCGACGCCGCCGGCGTTGGCGGCTTTGCCGGGTCCGTAGGCGATGCCGGCCTGCAGGAAGGTCTTGACGCCCTGCGGGGTCGTGGGCATGTTGGCGCCCTCGGCGACGGCGGTACAGCCATTGTTCAGCAGCGAAATGGCATCCTTGCCCGTCAATTCGTTTTGAGTGGCACAGGGCAGCGCCACCTGGCAGGGGATTTCCCAGATGTTTCCCTTGCCGCGATAGTGTGCGTTCTTCCGAAGTTTGACATAGTCGCAGATTCGCCGTCGCTCCACTTCCTTGAGCTGCTTGAGGACCTTGAGATCGATCCCCTCCTCGTCGAGCACCACGCCGTCGGAGTCGGAGCAGGCGATCACCTTGGCGCCCAGTTCCTGCAGCTTTTCGATCGCGTAAATGGCGACATTGCCCGAGCCGGAGA
>CAYTAP010000133.1:0-9959 GCA_964435775.1 uncultured Tepidisphaeraceae bacterium | reverse complement strand
GAACGCGACGAGCGGAAGTAGAACATTTGGATGGCGTTTTGAACATACAAGGCACAAAGAGGCGCGTGGCGACGGATACCGTTGAGCGGAAGAACCATCTCTCTTACAAAATACTTTCAGATTGTCCTGAAAGGCGAGGCGACGATCTGATTCAATGAACCCCTTTGTGTCTTCGTGGCAAGTATTTTGTCTTCTCCGCGCTCTCCGCGCCTCCGCGGTGAATATTTTTGCAATAAGCGTTGACATCGTTTCCCATGCTCACAACCCTCGCCGAGATCAACTTCGCCAATCCACTCCTCTGGGCGATCCTCATCGGATGGATTTTGTCGGTGGTATTCCATGAGTTCGCGCATGGATTGGTCGCCAGTCTGGGCGGCGACTACACCATCCGCGAGCGCGGCGGGCTGACGCTCAATCCGCTCCAGTATGTCGATCCGGTGATGAGCATCATCCTGCCGGCCGTCTTCCTGCTCATGGGAGGCATCCCCCTGCCCGGCGGGGCGACGTACATCCGACACGACCTGCTCCGCGGACGCGGCTGGGAATCGGCCGTCGCGGCGGCGGGACCCTTCGCCAACTTCCTGCTCTTCCTGGCGTGCGCCCTGCCGCTGCATCCGTCCGTCGGTTGGCTGACCTACGACGGGCTGTACCAACCGACCCAATTCCAACTGTTCCTCGGCGCGATGGCGGTTCTGCAGGCGATCAGCATCGTCCTGAATCTCGTCCCCGTCCCCCCGCTCGACGGTTTCCAGATCATCAGCCCGTGGATGAGCGAACCGATGCGGATCAAGCTCTCCACCGGAACGATCCCAACGGTTCTTTTCGTCGCGTACTTCCTGCTCCTGTTCAGCTCCCCGGTCCTGTTCCAGAAGATATTCGATTTGATCCTATGGGTGCTGAAGACGATGGGGTTTGATCCCTTCTATCAGGACTTCTTCCGCCGGGCGTTCAACACCGCGCTGTTTGGGCAGTCGTCGTGAGCGTGCTGGCTCGTTATAGCGCCAACCGTCACGTCTATTTTTCATAAGTGATTTATAAATCGTGTGTTACAGTATCCGTATCTATCCCGGACTGTGTACTTCCTCACACGGTTTGGCATTCTTGCCGATAAATGCCTAGGATCAACGATGAGCGCAGGAATCCTGCGCATGGGAGCGAGAGCGATCATGCTGATTGAGCTATACGGAGAAAACTTCGGCTGCTTTCGAGATGAATTTCATCTGTCGATGCTGGCAACCCGGATCGACCCGGACTCCAACAGAGGGACAATTGAAGTCAAAGTGGAAGGGGATGATGAGCCGCTCAGATTGTTGCGCGCCGTGGCGATTTATGGGGCGAACGCATCCGGCAAGACCACCATCTGGAGGGCTGCGAGAGCACTGCGTGACTTGGTTGGCACCACGGAAGGATTGCGTTCAGACTCACCGCTACGACCCTATGATCCGTATGCCCTTCAAAAGACAAAAGGCGCGGTGCAACTTGGCGTCAAGGTTGTCATCGATGGTCGTATTTATGATTACCAGATCAAGTTTGATCAGACCACGTTTCTTTTCGAGCGCCTTTTACGGCTCGAAGCAAATGGCAGCGAGGTCGCACTATTTGAACGCACTGGTCAGGAGGTCAAGGGCGAATGGTTAAAGGACGAAAGATTCTCGTTGTTTTCCAAAGATTTTCGTCGTAATGCATTGTTGCTGTCCCTGGCGGATCGCCTGACACCCTCTTTGGCGAAAAACATTGCTGTTGGAATCCGCCGGCTTCTGGGAAGTTTCGGTAATCCGGATCTTGGCTGGTGGTCAGACGTGGAGTCAGTAGTTGCCAAGCGGGCTCACATAGATACAGCATTTGGCGCCTACCTGCTTTCTCATGTCAAATCAGCCGATGTCGGTGTGACTGATCTGAAAACCGAGCAAGTCAATGTCATGATGCAGGTGCGCGGTTCTGATGCGGATGTTGACGATGAAGGATCAAGCGACAGTTCCAGCGAAGAAGAAGTTCAGACTTCCTATCGTCTCACATTGCTGCATCGCGGACGAACCGGTTCTTTCCCCATCCCCTATTTTCGGGAATCCCAGGGAACACGGCGGCTCATTGAGCTTGCGCCGCTTCTGTATGACATGACGAAGGATTCCAAACCGAAGGCCGCATTCATTGATGAACTGGACGAATCGCTTCATCCGCTTTTGCTTCAGGCAATGATTCGTCACTTCAATTGCGAAATCCCGATGGAGCAGGCGCGCGGCCAGCTCATCTTTGTCACGCATGAGACCTCACTACTCGACGCCGAAGCGAAGGATGCGATTTTGAGGCGCGATCAGGTCTATCTGACCGAAAAAGACGCCACGGGCGCCGCGCGATTGTATTCTGTCGCGGAGTTCAAGGAGCGAAATAACCTCAACCTCCGCCACCGATACCTCCAAGGCCGATACGGCGCGTTACCGTCTCCCGGACCTTTTGCTGAATAACGACATGAAAGGCACAACCAAGCCTCATCACGCCGCGCGCTATGGTCTGTCGCGCCCAACCAGCCTTCGCGCGCCGCTCCCAGTCATCGTGGTTGTGTGTGATGACTCCAAAACGGCGGTGGCCTACTTCACGGAATTAAAGCGCGAGGTCAAAGCCCACTTGACTGTTCGAGTTGTGCCCGCGCCTTGTGATGGCGCAAACCCGGCGGATATCCTCTCACTTGCAAAAAGTCATGCCGATGACCTGCGGAATGGCGTCGATCATGATGGGGAGGCCAACGACTCGGTGTGGGCGCTCATCGACCGTGAAGGCGAGCCGGATCGGCAAGCCCAGGCGGATCAAGCCAGGCAAAGCGCCGCGGCGAATAAGGTGAAGGTGCTGCTGTCAAATCCGTGCTATGAAGTCTGGACACTGGCACACCTTGTGGACACGGGAGAAGCCCTCAACAATTGCCAGGCGGTGCTCGCGCGGGTCAAGCTCGAATGGAAAACCACCTTCCGTACGCCATTCCCTAAAAGCAAGGCAAATGCCGACTATACCAAGCTCACTCCCTTCCGCGTCGAAGCTCTGCGGCGAGCAAAGCAACACCACAAGAACGGGGATCAATCGTGGACTGAAGTATACATGGTCGTTGAAGCCATTATGAGTGGCGCGTCCGCAAGCTGACCGCGCCGATGGCATAGTGTCACGCTCGGAAGCTGCGGATTCAGCTCTGGCGCTTCACCACAAACTCCGCCAAGGCCCGAAGCCCCGCGCCGTTTTGCAACAAGCGCGTCGCATCCAACGCGGCCACGAGTTGGCGATCCGCTTCCCGGCGGCTTTCGTCCATGCCCAGAAGCGCCGGGTAGGTGTTCTTCCCTTTGGCCGCGTCCTTGCCGGTGGCTTTGCCCATTTGTTCGGGGGTGCTCGTCACATCAAGCAGGTCGTCGATGATTTGGAACGCCAGGCCGAGGTGTTCGCCGTAGGCGCTGACGGCCGACAGCGTTTGCGCTGACGCTCCCGCCGCGATCGCGCCCATCCGGCACGATGCCCGCAAGAGCGCGCCGGTTTTCATCCGATGCAGGCGCTGCAATTCCGCAAGTGACAAGCTCTGATTCTCCCCGTCGATATCCAGCACCTGCCCGCCGATCATTCCCTCCGGCCCCGCCGCATGCGACAATTCATGAACCAGCGCGCCCACATGCGCTGGCGCCGCGTCGGCGGCGAGCAACTCAAACGCCATGACCGTCATCGCATCGCCGGCAAGCACCGCCATCGCATCGCCGAATACCTTGTGATTCGTCGGCCGACCACGACGCAGGTCGTCATTGTCCATCGCCGGCAGGTCATCATGAACAAGCGAGAACGTATGGATCAGCTCCATCGCCCCGGCGCACGCCAATGCCGAGCGCCAGCCGCCCGGCGCGCCCGCGCTGCCTGTCGACGCATCCGCGCAAGCCGTGAATGTTTCAAGGATCAACGCCGGGCGCAACCGCTTCCCCCCCGCCATCAGGCTGTACTCGATCGATTCCATGAGCCGCGGCGGCGACTGGGGATAACGCTTGAGCACGTCGTGAAAATAAGCGTGAAGCGTCTCGGCGTGCTGGTTGAGCAGCGCCCCAGCGGATGGCGCAACATCGGGCGGTGACGAAGGCCCTGTTGACGGGCGCGCGGAAACACGGGCAATGGACGTCGGCTGATTCAATGCACACTCCTGGATCGAAACCGACCAACATCATACCGCTTGCAGCGCTCGGAGGCACAACGCGCTGCATGTACCCACACATGAACGCAGCATTCACGCGCCTGCCACTTTGCTCCAGCCCCCCGCGTCCGGAAATGCCTCAACACGACAAAACGCAACTGCTATTTCGGCTGCTTCAATTGCTCCATCGTATCCAGCGCCAGCGCCGAGTGGGCGTATGTGGCCCCCGCGCGCATCTCCGCCGCCACCCAGATCGCCTCCATGATCTGCGCCTCGGTCGCGCCCGCCTTCAAAGCGCCTTGCGTGTGTCCGTGAATGCAATACGGGCATTGTGTAACATGCGCGACGGCTACCGCGATCAATTGCTTGGTCTTCGCGTCAATCGACCCTTCCGTGAAAACGCTGCGGCTGAACGCCTTGAATGCTTCAAGCTGCGCTGGCGCCAATTCTTTACGCTTGGCGGCCAGTGCGGGGGTCATATGGGGGTACAAATCCGGCTGTTCGGGCATGACCAATCACTTCCTTCCGTGGTTCTTTCGTACTCCGGCAACTGGTCTGGCGAAAACCAGATCAGCGTCCGGGGCGATGGACCAACACATGAGTTTGAACGTATGCTGAACTATAGCGCGCTGTCACAATGAAGGCGAATGGGCAAAGTTGAGCATCATCCGTTTGCCGGCGCGGCAATGGGTGTTCAATCCGCACCGTTTCGATGTGCTGCGTCCGGCGAATAACAGACCCTCTTGAATGGAGCGAGCCATGTTCAAGTCGATCGTTGTGCCCCTGGATGGAACCGATATTGGTGAAAGCGCCCTGGAAGCGGCGCTGGGACTGGCGCGGCGTCACAAGGCGTCGCTCCGTCTGGTGCGCGTTTACATCCCCGCCGCCGGGACGTTCGGGGAACGCGGGGTGACATACGACGAGGTGGTGGACCGCCTGTTGATGGAACGCGCCCAAACCTATCTGGGAAACATCGTCAAACGCGCAACCGCCGCGGTCGATGTGCCCGTGACGGCGCGGCTCCTGGAAGGACCGATCGCCGAGGCGATTGATCAGCATGTCCAATCGATCGGGGCGGACCTGATGGTCATGACGACGCGCGGGCGCGGGGCCATGGCGCGCTTCTGGCTGGGAAGCGTCGCCGACGCCCTGGCGAGGCGGTCGGAGATCCCGATTCTGTTCGTCCATCCGCGCGAGCAGACGCCGCAGGTGGGCCACGGCGGCGAGTTCAAGCACGTGCTGATCCCGCTCGATGGTTCGGAGCTGGCCGAGCAGGCAATCGACTGTGCGCTGGGAGTGGCGGATGGCGAAAAGACGCAGGTGACGCTCCTCCGCGCAATCCCGACCATCCTCCCCCTGACCACGCTGGCGGCAAGCAGCGATTTCGGCGTCGTCCCGGAATCGGTTTATCGCGCGATGCTCGAATCGCAGGAGCAGCACAAGGTCAACGCTCAGGCGTACCTGACACAAATGGCCGAGTCGCTGAAGGGGCGCGTGAAGAATGTGCAAACCCGGCTGATCGCCAACGACAAACCCGCCGACGCGATTCTCGACGAAGCGAAGGCGAACGAGGTGGACCTGATCGCCATGACCAGCCGCGGCCAAGGCGGCATCAAGCGCCTGGTGCTGGGAAGCGTCGCGGACAAGGTCCTTCGCGGAAGCGAAATCCCCGTGCTCCTGTGTCCGCCGGTTGCGCGGTAGGGGTTGGGCTATCGATCGAAGTGAAGCGCGCTCAAGAAAAGAGGCCCGCGGGACGAACCCTACAACCGTAGCACGGGCGTCTCGCCCGTGGCCTGCGTACCCGCAGGCATCGGCTTGCCCGCACAAACGGCGCTATTTCCCAAAAAACTTCTTGATCGCATGTCCCGCCGTTTGTCGGCTGACGGTGGCGATGGATTCGAGGTTGGGGATGTCCTTGGGGCAGACTTCCACGCAATTCCCGGCCTTGGCGCAGTCGGCGATGCCGCCCTCCTCCATCATCGTGTCCAGGCGCTGGTCCTTGAGCGCCGCGCCCGTCGGGTGCTGGTTGAACAGCTTCACCTGCGTGAAGATCATCGCGCCGACGAACTGGTTGACCGGCGTGTATTGCGGACACGCCTCAAGGCAGCACCCGCAACTGATGCAGCGCGAAAGCCAGTAGCGCTCCTGCTGGGTTTCCTGGCTCATCTCCGGTCCCGGGCCCAGATCGTAGGTGCCATCGATGGGCACCCAGGCCTTGGCGCGCTTGAGGTCGTCAAAGAGGCGCTGGCGATCGACGAACAGATCGCGCACGAGCGGGAACTTGCTCATCGGTTCAAGGGTGATTGGTTCCCCGGCCTTTCCAGCGCCGGAGCTAGGTTCCCCCAGCTTGTCCACCAGCGCCGAACACGCCTGTCGCACGCGCCCGTTGATGACCATCGTGCAGGCGCCGCACACCTCCTCAAGACAGTTGCAGTCATACACGATGGGCGTTGTCGCCTTGCCGTCGCTCGTGACGGGGTGGGCCGCGATGTATTGGAGACACGAGATGATGTTGGCGTTGGGTCGCCAGGGGACGACGAAATCCTCCCATCGCGACGGCGCATCCGGGTGATCCTGACGACGAATGCGCAGCGTTGTGGTCCGCGCATTATTTGATTGCTCGCTCATAACCAAACTCTCCTGCGTCTCTTATACACCCATTTCACGCATGGCCATAGCCCGGAGGGTCGCTGCAAGGAAAAGAATCCATCGACGCCTCCTCCACCTGATCGACCCCACACGAACGGAGGTCCACAGGCCGGTCCTCCAAACCCTTCAGCGGGCGCGTCAGCCGGGCGGGCGGGTTCATCGCGCGTCCGCGCGCTGATTCATGGGCGCGATCCGGCGACTCCGGCGCCCCATCCTTCTTTCGACCAACTGAAGCCGCGTGCTTGTGTCCGGCGTCCATTTTGATGGTCCTTCCCAAAAAAGTGTGTGGTCGACGGGTCATCATGAACCGGCGGTTCCGCAAGTGTTCTTGATTGATCGTAGGGCAGGGGCTTCGGCAAGTCCTCCTGGCGAGGCATTGATCACCTCTCTTGACAGTTTTAGGGGTACCCGTAGGCTTTTGCCTTGTTGTAGGATTTTGCACGGTTCATTGGGTCAATGGTTTGCTAAGGAGAGCACAGATGATTTTCGCTTCATACCACAACCGTTCGCGCGCCGGGCGCACGGATCACACCCTCGGGAAAAGGACGTCCATCATGAACAGCGCTCAAACACACAATAAAAGACTCGCGGACCTACGCCAGGCGGTCGCCCGCCCGGTGATCGAGATGCTCGAGGAGCGAAGGCTCCTCAGCGCCGGCTCGCTCGACGCCGGTTTCGGCACCGGCGGCAAGGTCGTCACCGATTTCGCCGCCGGCACGCCAACCGTGGACAGCGCCTTCGATCAGGCGATTCAATCCGACGGCAAAATCGTCGTCGTCGGTGGAACCCTCGTCCCCGGCCAGCGCGGCGACATCGCCGTCGCCCGCTACAACACCAACGGCACGCTCGACAGTTCATTCGGCACCGGCGGAAAAGTCATCACCGACATGAACAACAGCGCCGAGGAGGCCCGCGGGGTGGCGATTCAATCGGATGGCAAGATCGTCGTCGTCGGACGCACGAGCAGCATCCTGAGCGGAACCGGCAACGACTTCGCCATCGTCCGCTACAACACCAACGGCACGCTCGACAGCTCCTTCGGCACGGGCGGAAAAGTCATCGCCGACCTGTTCAGCGGATCCGATGACCTGGCGCTGGCGGTTGCCATCGACGGCAACGGCAAGATCGTCATCGGCGGCTCCACCGCGGCGGCCGGACAGAGCAACGATTCGCTCTTCGTCATCGCCCGCTACGACACCAACGGCGCCCCCGACGGCACCTTCGGCACCGGCGGCCTCACCACAACCGACTTCGGCGCCGGCCTCGACGCGATCAACTCCATCGCCATCCAGGCCGACGGCAGCATCGTCGCCGCCGGATCAACCCCCAAGAACTTCACGACCACCAACGGTGTTTTGATCCCCGCCGAATCGGATGTCGCCATCGCGCGCTACCTGTCCGACGGCAACCTCGACGGAACCTTCAACACCACCGGTACCGTCACGACCGACTTCGACGGGGGTTTTGACCAGGCCAGCCGCGTCGCCATTGACGCCAGCGGCAAGATCGTCATCGCCGGCAGCGCCGTGGTTGGTGGCAACAAGGATTTCGCCGCCGCCCGATACAGCACGAGCGGCGCGCTCGACAACACCTTCGGAACCGGCGGCAAGGTCAACATCGACTTCTCCCAGCGGACCGACGCCGCCTTCGGATTGGCGATCGCTTCCAACGGCGATGTGATCCTGACCGGTTCGACCGCCGAGCCTTCCAACAGCGCCGATGTCAACTATGCCCTGGCGCGGCTCACACCCGCCGGCGCGCTGGATGATTCGTTTGGCGCGGGCAACGGCAGGCTCACCACCGACTTCGCCGGCGGACGCGATACCGCCAGCGCCGCATCGATCGACGCCGGCGGCAAGCTCGTCGTCGCCGGCACCGCCCTGCCGTCGGGCTCCCTGGTCGGCGATTTCGCCGTCGCCCGCTATTCATTGACCAATGCGGCAACGCCCAACCCCATCATCGCCATCGCCCCCGAACCGGGTGTCGCCGCCAACGTCACCGTCTTCGACGCCACGACCAACGACCAGCTCCTCAGCTTCTTCGCCTATGACCCCGCCTTCACCGGCGGCGCTTCCGTCGCCACCGGAGACATCAACGGCGACGGCTACCCCGACATCATCACCGGCGCCGGACCCGGCGGCGCAACCAACGTCCGCGTCTTCGACGGACACACCGGCGCGCAAATCCCCGGCGTCATGGGAAGCTTCATCGCATTCCCCGGCCCGGTCACCGGCGTGACGGACCTGGGCAATCCGCAGGACCCGTATTACACCCAGGCGTTCCAAGGCGCGGTCAACGTCGCGTCCGGCGACATCAACGGTGATGGCATCGGCGATGTCATCGTCGCTGTCGATGGCGGCGCCGCCCCGCACGTCAAGGCGTTCAGCGGCGTCAACGGATCGCTTCTCGCCAGCTTCCTGGCGTATCCGGGCTCAGGTGGCAGCGCATCAGAACCGACAAGCACCTATTACACCCAGTCGTTCCAGGGCGGCGTGCGCCTCGCGTCGGCCGACATCACCGGCGATGGACGCGATGACATCATCACCGCCGCCGGTCCGGGCGCCGGTCCACACGTCAAGGTGTTCGATGGCGTCACCAAAGCCGAAGTCCGAAGCTATTTCGCATATGACACCGCCTATGCCGGCGGCGTCCGCATCGCGGCCGGGGACTTCGACGGCGACGGCCAGGCCGACATCATCACCTCCGCCGGCGCCGGTGTCGGTCCCCACGTCAAGGCGATCAGCGGATCGACCAGCGCCGAACTGGCGAGCTTCTACGCATACGACCCCAATTTCCTCGGTTCCGTCCGCATCTCGGCGGCCGACCTCAACCATGACGGGAAGTCCGACATCATCACGATCCCCGGCCCGGGCATTGGCCCGCAGGTCCGCACCTGGAACGGCGGTTCCACGCTCTACGGAACCCCAAGCGCCTCCAGCCAGTTCTTCGCGTTCGATCAAAACTACCTCGGCGGCAGCTTCATCAGCGCCGAAGTGGCGACGGCCTGAAGCATTGGAGCTTCATCGGTTATCCCGCAAGCCCCGGATGGAAACATCCGGGGCTTTTTTGTTGTCCTCGATGCGAAAGCTTCCAAATGCGGACGGATCGCCAGGGTCTTTCAATTCTCGAATGGATCTGCCGTAGGGGCGGCTTCAGCCGCCGT
>CAYTAP010000132.1:0-10009 GCA_964435775.1 uncultured Tepidisphaeraceae bacterium | reverse complement strand
GCGCGTTGGACCAGGGGAGATGCTTGCCGCTGGCCGACTTGATGAACCCCTCCAGTTCCGCGACGACCTCGTTGCTTAGCTTGGTCTGCGAATCGTGCATCGTCAGCACGATGCCGCTGACTTGAAGCTGTGGGTTCATCCGTTTGCTGACCAGTTGCACGGTTTCAAGCAGCTTGGCGACGCCTTGAAGCGCCAGGAAATGCGCCTGCATTGGAATGATCACTTCCTCTGCGGCGGCCAGGGCGTTGACCGTCAGCAATCCGAGCGAGGGGGGGCAATCGAGGAGGATGAAATCGAAGTCGAACGTCTCGGGGGCGGCGGCGAGAGCGGAGGCGATGCGGCGCTTGAGCAGCGTTTCGCGTCCGATGATGGAGACCATTTCGATTTCGGCGGCCGCCAGGTCGATGTTGCTGGGGACCAGCGCGATGTTGTAGGCGGCGCGGTGGATGGCTTCGAGGATGCTGCGCTCATCGACGAGAACATCGTAGAGGCTCGTAACCTCGTCGGCCGGTTCGATGCCGTAGTTGATCGTCAGGTGCGCCTGGGGATCGAGATCGATCAGGCAGACCCGCTGCCCAAGCTCGGCCAGCGCCGCGCCGAGGTTGACGGTGGTGGTCGTCTTGCCGACGCCTCCCTTTTGGTTCATCAGGGCGATGGTGCGCATGCGTGCTCCCGTGTGCGGTTGAATTGTGGGGATTTCGAGGGACCACACAAGCGGAGTGGCATGGGGGAAGGATGAAGGATGAAGGTTGAAGGATGAACGAAGAGAAGAGGGTTAAGGTTCGGGCCTTCACTGCCTTCTGCCTTCTGCCGTCTTCTCCGCGTCTCCGCAGTGAATCGAGTTCGTTCAGCGGCGTCAGGAGGAGAGGAGCGGGGCACGGTGTATAAAAAAAGAAACCTTCCACCGTGGCAGGGAAGGTTTCTTTCGTGTTCTGTGGCCTAATTTGGAGCCAGGCCCAAAACGAAAAGAGGATGTTGGTTGTTTGACCGTTGGATGGCCGCGGTCGCTGGGGAGCCACGTCCGCGGCAATCGCGTCGAAGTTACTTCTTCGACTTCTTGGTCGTCTTCTTGGTCGTCTTCTTGGACGACTTCTTAGCGGCTTTCTTCACTGCCATGGCGCGTTCACCTCCTTTCCTATTCATCAAAAGTAAAATCATTCATGACGCGAGTCAATGTATTTTTGTTTACATCGCACATTTTGTTCTTGACTCTCAAATAAAAACGCGCGCGACGAATCGCGCGCCAGCGCCGCGCGACGGCGCGTGATGATGTTGAACGAGGCGCGTCGCGCTGCTTTGTGATGCCCGATGGCGCGCGTAAGATGATGTCAGACGATTTACTGAAAGGATCCGAATGTCCGCCGCCGGCAATGCCAAACGCCCTGTTGTCTTGATCGTTCGTGATGGTTGGGGGAAGAATCCATTTCCAAAATGGAACAGCGCCAACGCGGTGCATCTCGCGAAGCATCCGGTCGCCGATCGGCTGATGGCGGAGTACCCCAGCACGCTCATTCACACGAGCGGATTCGAAGTGGGACTGCCCGAGGGAACGATGGGCAACTCGGAAGTGGGTCATCAAAACCTTGGCGCGGGAAGGATCGTCGATCAGGAATCGGTGCGGATCACCAAGCAGATTCGCTCCGGCGAGTTCCTCCACAACGCGGAACTGGTCAAGGCGGTGACGCACGCGGCAAGGCATCGAACGTCGCTTCACCTGTTCGGCATCGTCTCCGACGCCGGCGTGCACGGGTTGCTCGAACATTTGTATGGCTGTCTGGCGCTGGCGAAGGCGCATGGGCTCGAGCGCGTGTTTCTTCACGCCTTCACGGATGGACGCGACACCTCGCCCAACTCCGGCGCAGGCTACGTGAAGCAGATCGAAGCGAAAATGAAGGAGATCGGCGTCGGTCGGATCGCCACGGTGTCGGGGCGGTATTACGCGATGGATCGGGACAACCGCTGGCCGAGGGTGGAGAAGGCGTATCGCGCGATTGCGATGGGGGAAGGTCCGAAGTTCGCGACGGCGGTTGATGCGGTCCAGTATTATTATGACAACCCAACCGAATCGAACATGTCCGGCGATGAGTTTGTGACGCCGAGCATCATCACCGGCGGCGGACACACGCCGCTGGCCGTCGTGAACGATGGGGACGCGGTCATCTTTTACAACTATCGAGGCGATCGCCCAAGGGAACTGACCAAGGCGTTTGTGCTCGATGAGTTCACCGGGTTTGATCGCGGGAGGAAGCGGTCGCTCCATTTCCTCACCATGACGGCGTATGAACAAGGGCTGCCGGTTCATGTGGCGTATCCCAAGCCGCCGAAGATGGCGAATATTTTGGGAGACCTCGTATCGGCGAAAGGATTGAAGCAGTTTCGCTGCGCCGAGACGGAGAAGTTCCCGCATGTGACGTTTTTCTTCAACGACTACCGCGAGGACCCCTTCCCCGGCGAGGATCGCGCGATGCTTCCGAGTCCGCAGGTGAGCACATATGACCAGAAGCCGGAGATGAGCGCCTATGGCATCTGCGATGAGGTGGTCAAGCGGATCAACTCCAATCTTTATGATTTGATCGTCGTCAACTTCGCCAATGGCGACATGGTGGGGCACACCGGCGTGCTCGCGGCGGCGGTCAATGCGGTGGAGCATGTCGATGTGTGCGTGGGACGGATCATGGAGGCGCTGGACCGGCAGGGGGGCAGCGCGATCGTGACGGCCGACCATGGCAATTGCGAACAGATGATTGATCCGGCCACCGGAGGCCCGCACACCGCGCACACGACGTATGATGTGGAACTGATCGTCGCGGATTCTCGCTTCAAGGGGAAGCGGCTTCGGGAGGGGGGGAAGCTGGCGGACGTGGCCCCGACGCTGCTGGCGATGATGAACCTTGCCGTGCCCAGGGAAATGACGGGTGCAACTTTGATTGAACCTTGACCGATGAACGGTTAAGAGAATGGGATAAGCGGCGGATGGCTGCGGGCGTGATGGATCGTTGAAAGGTTTCTTGCCACCGGATTGATCGCCCCTATAATCCGCCGACACAGGCTCATGAATGAGCCGAGGAGATTTGGTCGTATGGCGCACATTATTGCTCAACCCTGCATTGGCACCAAGGACGCTTCCTGCGTGACGGTATGCCCCGTGGACTGCATTCACCCGACGAAGGAGGAATCCAACTTCGACTCGGCATTGCAGCTTTACATTGACCCCGACACCTGCATCGATTGCGGGCTGTGCGTGGATGAATGCCCGGTGCAGGCGATTTTCCCCCAGGAAGACCTCCCGGCCGAATGGTCGGAGTTCATCGAGAAGAACGCCGAGTATTATCAGAAGTAACGCTCGTGTCGCGACGGGTATGGTGGCACGACTTGGCGCGCCTGTCCGACGGCTTGCTGTTTAATTCCAGTTCTACAATGGAGTTGTGCCATGGCGCGGGTGATCCTCGGTGCGCTGTTGTTGATGTGTGGTGTGGCATGGTCGGCCGATGGGCCGGCGACTAGGCCGACGGCGACAACGCAGCCAGCCACGCAGCCGTCAGCCGAAGCTGACGCCGATGCCGATGCCCCGCCGGTGAATAACTTCTGCCCCGTTGAACATGATGAGGAAATCGATCCGACCCTAACGATCATGTACAAGGGAATTAAGATCGGTTTCTGCTGCAAGGACTGTATCAAGGATTTCAAGAAGGATCCCGATAAGTACTTGTCGAAAATGAAGTAATGGGATGTCCAGGGAAACGCATTTGACCTTCGAGAGCTTTGGTAGGGGCGGCTTCAGCCGCCGTATTGGCCTAATGCGGCGGCTGAAGCCGCCCCTACGACAGGTCTTTTAATCCAAATGCGTTTGCGCTGATGGGAAGTCCTGGCTGGCGGCTCATCGGGGAGAGTCGGCGACGCCGATAAAAGTGGTAGCGAACTTGAACGAAGCGGCCTGACCAGGGCCGCTTTTTTGGGGTCTGGACGAATACCCCCATAGGGTATATGATTCGATGATCGCAATGAGATGGGCGCGGCTTGATCGCGGAGTGTGTGATGGAAAAATTGAAGCGGGCGAAAATTGAGAATCGGCTGAGTCGGATCGCCGGGCAGGTGACGGGGTTGCAGAAGATGGTCGCGGAGGACAGGTACTGCGTGGACATTCTCACGCAGGTGGCGGCGATTCGTTCGGCGATTGACGCTCTGGGCGTGGAATTGCTCACCAACCATGTGGAGACGTGCGTGGCCGGTCATGCCGGGGAAACGGCGCATGGGTGCGCCAAGACACAGACCATGGATGAGGTGCTGGGGGAGTTGCGGCTGTCGCTGTCGCGGTTTTTGAAGTGATCTGGCGCGGGATACGAAATCATGGCTCTGGCACGCGGGCTCTTTGCTTTTCGCTCTGCTCCCCTCCCTCGGTACTCCGGGGGAGGGCAGGGAGGGGGTCTTTGCTTGATGTGGAGGAACCCCCTCCCCAACCCTCCCCCGGAGTACCGGGGGAGGGAGTAAGAGGGCGGAGGTTGAAGCTCATTGGCGGGTATTTGGAAGCGATTGACTGTCGGCGGATAGATTGAAGGCTTCGATGACAACACAAATTGGACGTTCGGCGGCGGAACTGGATCCTGCGGGCGGCGGGACGGAACTTGCCTTGAGCATCAATGGGATGGACTGCGCCAGTTGCGTCTCCCATGTGAGCAAGGCGATCGAAGGGGTGAGCGGGGTGGAGGCATGCAGCGTCAACCTGGCGCGGGGTCGGGCCACGGTGCGGTTTGATGCGACGAAGGCGACCCCGGAGGCGATTGCGGCGGCGGTGACGAAGGCGGGGTATCCCGCGACGCCGGAAGCGACCGGAGCATCGGCGGCCGACGCAGAGCGCAAACGCCACGAGCATCAACAGGAACATGCGCGGGCATGGAGTCGGCGGGCCATCGTGGGCTTTGTGCTCTGGTTGCCGTTCGAACTGCTCCACTGGATTTTGTACGTCACGATGCCGCACGGGGGAATGAGTGGCGGCATGGGGACGGAACACTTCTGGATGAACTGGGTGACGCTGGGCACGTCCACGATCGCGATCGTCTATGTGGGCAGCGCCTTCTATCGCAGCGCCTGGGGCGCGGCCAGGCGGTTGACCAGCAACATGGACACGCTCATCTCGCTGGGCGCGACGGTGGCATATGCCTACAGCGCGGTGGCTTTCTTCGGATATTTGGCCGGGGCGTGGGCTGAGCTGCCGCATCTGTATTTCATGGAAGCGACGGGGTTGCTCGCATTGATCAGCGCCGGACACTGGCTGGAAGCGCGGGCACGGGACAAGGCCGGCGGTGCGGTGCGGGAGTTGCTGAACCTCTCGCCGCAGGTGGCGCTGCGGCTAGATGATCTGAACGAGGCGCATGAGACGCCGGTGGCGGAATTGCAGGTCGGCGATCGCGTGCGTGTTCGGCCGGGAGACCGGGTGCCGATTGACGGCGTGGTGACGGAAGGGGAATCGAATGTCGATGAATCGATGCTGACGGGTGAGCCGATTCCCGTGATGCGCCGCGCCGGCGATACGGTGATCGGCGGCACGGTGAACCGGGATGGCCGGTTGACGGTGCGGATCACGAAGGTGGGCGCGGATACGGCGCTGGCGCAGATTGTGAAGCTGGTGGAGCGCGCTCAAAGCGACAAGCCGCCGGTGCAGCAACTGGCGGATCGGATCGCGGCGGTGTTCGTGCCGGCGGTATTGGCGGTGGCGCTCGTGACGGGCGTCGGCTGGTATGTGTGGGCGGTGACGCACGGCTGGAGCGCGGGGATGACGTGGGGCCACATCGCCAACGCGGTCTGCTCGGTGCTCATCATCGCCTGTCCGTGCGCGCTGGGGCTGGCGGTTCCGGCGGCGATCATGGTGGGGACGGGCGCCGGGGCGCGGCGCGGCATCCTGCTGCGTGACATTGACGCGATTCAGAAAGCCGAGGCGATTGCGACGGTCGTGTTGGACAAGACGGGCACGATCACCGCGGGGAAGCCAGCGGTCGTGGGCATTGCGGCGCTGGGTGAAATCGATCCACGGGAGCTTCTGCGCCTGGCGGCGTCGGCCGAGCAGTTCAGCGAGCATCCGTTGGCGCAGTCGGTGGTGGCGTCATCGCGCGAGGAACAGTTGAAGCTGGCCGAACCCACCTCGTTCACCAATGAGCCGGGGTACGGGCTGGTTGCGGAGGTGGAGGGGCGGAAGCTGCTGGCCGGGAGCCTGTCGCTGCTCGTCAAGCATGGGTTTGGGAAGGATGCGGCGCTTCCGGCGCAGAGGGAGTATTTGTCGCTGGAGGAAGGGAATGGATTGGATCGGCGTCCGGAGGCGGGACATACGGTGATTCACCTGGCGGAACAGCGCGGGGAGCGCGTCGCACCGCTGGGGACGATTTATCTGTCGGACCCGTTGAAGGCCGATTCGCAGGAGGCGATTGCCGCGCTGCATGGGATGGGGCTGCGGACGGTGCTCTTGTCGGGTGACAATCGCGCGACGGCCGAGGCGATTGCCCGGCGCGTGGGGATTGACGACGTTCGCGCGGAGGTGAAGCCGGGTGAAAAGGCGCGGACGATCCGTGAGCTTCAGGGTCCGGATGCCCAGCCGGCGGGCAGGACGCCGGTGGCGATGGTGGGGGATGGGGTCAATGATGCGCCGGCGCTGGCGCAGGCGGACCTGGGAATCGCCATCGGGACGGGGTCGGACATCGCCAAGGAGGCGGGGGATATCGTGCTGGTCAGCGGCTCGCTGACGGGCGTCGCGGCGGCGATCCGATTGTCGCGGGCGACGATGCGGATCATCCGGCAGAACCTTTTCCTGGCGTTCGCGTACAACGTGATCGCGATTCCGCTGGCGGCGTTTGGATTGCTCAATCCGCTGATTGCGGCGGCGGCGATGGCGCTGAGCGACCTGAGCGTGCTGGGCAACGCGCTGCGCCTTCGGAGGCATGACCAGGGATGAAAGGGGGAAGAGCTTTTCGATTTTTGATTGGGGATTTTCGATTGCGAAAGGAATACGCCCTGCTTTTCAATTGAAAATCAAAAATCAACAATCGAAAATTCGTTGGTGCAATTGCGCTTGACGCGCGGGGGGCGGATCGGTTCAATACCGCCGCTTGGCGCTGGAAGGGCGAGAGCCGCCTCGAACGGGATGGAATTTTTGAAATCAAGGTTGACAGGACAGGCGGCTTGCGGTTTCTTACGCGCCGGAAGCAGCGGGATCAATTGCCCCATCGCCGCGCGGCGGTGGGGGAGGATCGGTAGCGGGACCTTTTTTCGGACGATGCCATGAGAAGCGAAACAGCACGCAGCGGTCTATTGGTGATGGAGCGAGTCAGCGGCGCGGATGTCGACACGGTTCTTCTGGACGTGCTGGGCGGCGTCCTGGAAGAAGCGCCTGCGCGGTCTTTCCGCGGCTTTGGGGAGGCCGGAGACTGGATCGACCCGTCGCTGGCGCCCAGCGGCGCGCGGCGTCGGGCGGCCGATGATGACGATGAAGATGAAGACGATGAGGATGAGGAGGAGGAGAAGGAAGTCGAAGGCGACGACGAGGATGAGGACGACGACGACTTCGACGATGACGACGACGACTTCGACGATGACGATGACGATGATGACGACGACGACGAGGATGAGGACGACTACGATGACGATGACGACGACGACGAAGATGACTTCGACGACGACGATGATTGAGATCGGCCGGTAAGGTCGTCGATGTGTTGGATTGACATTGCAAGGAGCACGCCGATCGGGCGTGCTCTTTTGCGTTGTGCAAAGTCATGGAGAACCATTGATATGCGTTGGTTGGCGATCATTTTCATCCTGGTGTTTGCGAATGTTTCGGCCGCCGCCCCGCCCGAACCGGCGGGAAGGGAAGTGATCCGGCCATTCGATTACCAAGGCGTGCGGCTGGATGAAGGTCCGTTGCTCGAGCAGGCTCGGGAGGTTCATGACGCGTATATGCGCGTGAGCAACGACAGCTATTTGAAGGGTTTTCGCCGGCGTGATGGATTGCCAGCGCCGGGCGGGGAGCTTGGGGGGTGGTACAAGGCAGATGAGTTCCATGTTTTCGGACAGGTGGTCTCCGGTTTGGCGCGGCTGTATGCCGCGACGGGCGATCCGGCGGTGAAGAAGAAGGTCGATGCGCTGGTGGAGGGATGGGGCAAGTGCATCGAACCGGATGGATATTTTTTCTATTCGCGCCATCCCAATTCGCCTCATTACATCTATGACAAAATGGTGGGCGGGGTCGTCGATGCGCATCTGTACGCGCACACGCCCGATGCCTTGAAATATCTTGATCGGATCACGACCTGGGCCGAGAAAAACCTCGACCGCAGCCGACGCTTCGCCTACAGCGCCCGTTCCAAAACAGGCGCCGCGCAGGAGTGGTACACGCTGAGTGAGAATCTATACCGGGCTTATCTCGCCACCGGCGAGGTGCGTTACCGCGATTTTGGAAAAGTGTGGGAATACCCCGAATACTGGGACACGTTCCGGCTGAACAAGGACATCCTCAAACGCAAGGCCGAGTATCACGCATACAGCCACGTCAACACGTTTTCCAGCGCGGCGATGGCGTACCGGGTCAGCGGAGAAGAGGGATATCTGCAGACGATCGTTCACGCCTACGACTATCTGCAAACGCACCAGGATTACGCGACCGGCGGCTACGGGCCCGGCGAACGGCTGCTGCCCGAGAAGCAGCTCGTTGAGTCTTTGGATACGGAAAACCGATCTTTTGAAACGCAGTGTGGAACCTGGGCGGGGTTCAAGCTCGGCAAATACCTGATCGCCTTCACCGGCGAAGCCCGCTTCGGTGACTGGATCGAGGCGCTCTTGATCAACGGGATCGGCGCAAGCCTGCCGATGAGCGCCGATGGACGGGTCACCTACTATTCCCACTACTCACTCGATGGGGGATTCAAAGCCAACAGCGTGATGGAGTGGCCATGCTGTGCGGGGACGCGCATCCAGGCGGTGGCCGATTTCGTGGACCTGATTTATTTCCATTCCGATGAGGCGCTGTATGTGAATCTATTCACGCCATCGACGTGTCAGTGGACGCACGAGGGGAGCGAGATCACCGTTCGCCAGCGGACGCATTTTCCGGAGGAATCCACCACGCGATTGACGGTTTCGTTGTCAAAGCCGGTGCAGTTTGCGTTGAAGCTGCGGAATCCCGCGTGGCTGGGCGGGCCGATGCGCGTCAAGGTCAACGGGAAGGAAGTGGCGGCGACCGTGGATGCCCGCGGGTGGGTGAGCGTGGATCGATTGTGGGTGGATGGGGATGTCGTTGAGGTTGAATTGCCGATGGCGCTGAAAGCCAACCGCTTCCCCGCGTGTTCAACGTCATCTTTTCCGACGGCGATCACCTATGGGCCGACGGTGCTGGCGTTTGATTCCCCCGACGGACCGCCCGGCGATCTGATCGACTTCGATCATCTGTCGGCGTCGCTCAAGCCGGCTTCGGAGGCATTGACGTTTCGTCTCGACGGGCATGAAAACATTGTCGCGCGTCCTCTGTATGCGTTCCCGGCCGGCAAAACCTATTACCTGTATGTGGACCCGGCGTACACCTGGCGGCCCATCGTGGGCGATCAATTGAAACTGACGGGCAAATGGACCAAGGGCGCGCTCCTGGTGACGCGCGAGGTGGGGGCGCAACTGGAGTTTGAGTTTCAAGGGGACGCCGTGCGATGGATCGGAGAAAAGTATGACGATGCCGGTCGGTCTCAGGTGTTCATCGACGACAAGCCCGTTGAAATTGTCGATCAATATGACCGGCATCGCGGCCGGCCGTTTCGGTATGTGGTGAGCGGGCTGACGCCGGGGCATCACACCGTGCGGATCGTGGTTCTGGCTGAAAAGAACCCCAAATCCAAGGATCATTATATGAATGTGCGGGCCATTGAATATCGGCCGGTGAAGGACAAAAAGTAGCGGTGGCCTGTGAAGGCATCGCTTGTACGAATGAGGTTTGAATCGCGCGCTTGGGTGCCACATGTCGGCGTACTCGCAGACCTGT
>CAYTAP010000131.1:0-10067 GCA_964435775.1 uncultured Tepidisphaeraceae bacterium | reverse complement strand
GCGGGGTATACCCCCCGTCGTTCCCGCTCCATAGGGGGTATATACCATCATCGTGATGGCCTTGCGTGTGTTTTTCTGGGAGTTGCGGGATATTTTGGGCAATATATTTTTAACCGTTGGTTGACCGCCTTTATGCCAAGGCCAACCATTGCTCAAATTGCGCCAAGACGCCATCCAACTGGCCGCCTTGCCCGTCGATTATTCCTACATACGATTTGGCTTGCCGCTTGTCGCTATGCCCCAAATACAAGGGCGTCAAGATAGGATTTATGCCATCAATGTAGGATGCGCCCGTGTCCCGAAAATGCTCAAAACTATACTCCGCCATCTCATCCGCCATCGCTGGATGCCTCTTGCTGACATGCTGCTTAATCTTTTTCAAGCGGTTGGACAGTTTGCTTATAAACGCCTTGGCATCGTGGCGCTCAAACAATGGCGACGCCTTGCCTTGAGCGCCCGTGGCGTCTATCGCTGCTTGCGTCCGCTGCCATAAGGGGATGGCGATGGGTATCCCGGTCTTACCCCTTGGCTTGCTGATGCAGCATTGACCGCCAACGGTTTTTATATCGCTTCCCATCAGACCGCCTATTTCCGTCTGCCGAAAACCGCAATTCAATGCCAGCAGCATATACGCCCGAAATTGCTCATCCGCCGCAATCCAAATGGCTTGTAGGATGCCAAGCGGTATCGGTTTGGGATTGACGGCAAGCGAAAACTTTTCCGTCAACGCCTCGATATTTGGGGGCGTCCTATCCGCCAACCGATTGGCGACCAAATAGGTGACAAGGGAGCGAACGGTTTTGGCTCGCTCATTAAACCAATGCCCGCTCCATCCATCGCTTTTCATTTGGTCTATGCAATGCCCCCGGTATCGTTCGATGATGGCCGACAACTGCTTTTCGTCAATCTGCCATTCGCCGTTGGATATAACTATCGTGCTGCCTACCGCCGCATCAAGATGGGCGATGGCATTGGTATACTGATGATGCCTTGCTTCACTAATATCCTGCTTGCTGCGCATCCCCTTGACCGTTGCCGCAAGTCGATGGTCAAGATGGGCGCGGTATATGGCGGTCAAGTCGGCAAAGGTTTTGGTGATTGCCGGTGTTGCTCCATTGCCGATGGCAAGCGGTATACCGCTCGCTGCATCCTTGGCCGATGCCTTGAGCGCCCGCCAAGTCTGATACTCTTGCCATTCGTCATAGGGCATTTTTTCAACCATCGTTGGGATGCTTTGCCAGTGGTAATACGTGGCGCGCTGCGCCATTTGCTCATCGGTCAAGTCGGTAAACATTTCTGGGGGCATCTCCGCTCGCTGGATCTCCGCCAGTATCCGATGCCATTCGGCGTATGCCATCGCCTTGCCCGTCGCCGATGGGTCTCCCTTGCCTTGCTGCATCAACCATTGGCTTGCTTCCCCTTGCCGCATCGCGCGGACGCGCCAATAACCCCGGCTTGCCCAGTATTTTGGTTTTGCCTTATCAAGCCAATGGCGTTTATTTTTACCCTTGCCGCGCGGATGTTTACGTTGGTTCATTTTGGAACCATTGTACCCAAAAAAAAGCATTTTGGGTTCAACATTTTTACTGTTTTTTCAGGCGTTTTTGAGTTCTCGATACCCCTTGGGGGTACTGATGCGACAACGGCCGTGAGTGAACCAGAGTGCATCGGAGTGCAAGCCGATGAAATCGCTTCACTTACGGCCGTTGTCATTTTTCCGCTTGCACTTGCCTGCACGCCAGTTCCGCACCATTCTGCACCGGATTCTGCACCATGGCTGGGGGCGCGCAGGAAATCGCAACTCCGCCCGCGCACTCACCCCAGGCTCACCGCCGAGACGGCCGTCCAGAGGATGTAGAGGCCGTAACCAACCAGGAGGGCGGCCCCGAGTCCTCGGGAACGCGATGGGGCGGGGAGCGCGCCCGTGGTTGGCCGCGATGGGGCGGTTTGAAAAAGCATCAATCCAAGCACAATGAGCAGCACGGTATCGATCCGCCACAGGCCTAGGGGAAACGTGACGCCATGCCCTTTAGCGTGCGCCGCGGTTGCTTCGCCAGCGGCCATCGACAGCCATCCTTTTCGCTCAAGCCATTGCACCGCGTACCACACGCCCACCACCGCGGGGAGCAATGCGCACAAGTTCAACAGGGTCACGATCGAGCCGACTTGGATCGCGCCTCCCCAGCCGCTGGCGTGCGTGGCGGGTTTGGATGGATCGCTTGCTTCAACGGACGGAGCGTGGTCGTCCTGCGAATCATGCGTGCCGGCGAGAGATGCGCCGATGATCGGAAGCACGAGGATCGGGCTGGCGACCGTCACGGCGAAGAGCGCCTCGGTTACATGCGCCCCCCGCATCCCGGCGCGGGCGATGACCGCCGCCATACCCTGCACCATCGCCCAGGCGCCGATGCACGCCAGCGCGATGGCAAGAGCAAACTCCCCGCCGCAGCGCAGGCAGCGACGCCCGCAGGCATCACCGGGCGGTGGTGTCGCGGCATCGGCCGCAGGCGATTCACTGGACCGTCGCAATCCGACGACCAACAGCCCCACAATCGCCAGCGCCACGGCCACTTCCCAATCCAAGTGCCCGGCATAGCCCCCCATGAAGACCATCAATATCGCTGGAAGCACAAATCGTCTTCGTCCCGCCGTCGGAGTTTGGGCGGCCGGCGATGGTTCCCCACCGGCCAATAGTTCAACACCCCCGACGAGCGCCACCACGGCGATACTGCTGGACAGGATCACCCCCAGCGCCATCGCCCCATGTCCGAGGATCATCGCCCACAATGCGACGGCGGCGACGGGCATCCAATGCCCGATCGCCCGGCCGGTCGCCTTCCCGGCGGGGGACATCGCCTCCCCCGCCGACCCCGCGACCCGCGATGCGATGTAAATCGCCACCAGTGCCGCCGCCAGAAGCCACATCGCATTGGGCGCCGCCGGGGTGATTGCTGACAGGAATTGCTGCATAAGAATCGCATCCTGCCGCCGGTTGGGGTGATTGTCCAGACGATTGCGCGAACGATTCTACGGATGGGAGCAGTCCACGTTTGTGGTCTCGCACGCGGTGCCGGGGTAAATTGGAGGGCGTTGCTCCCGCAACGCCGAGGCGTTACAGGAGCAACGCCCTCCATCAATGAGCATCGACCACTCCAATTGACTGCTCCGCCACGGATTATTACGGCTGTGTCACGACGCTTTCGGCGCTGTTGGCCGGGAACCAGGCGCGCCGTTACACTCACCGGGGTGAAAATTGATTTCAGCAAATATCAGGCGGTCCTGCTTGATCTCGACGGGACGATCTTCCATGATGAGCATGTATTGCCCGGCGCGCCGGCGCTGATTCATCACCTGGCCGAGGCGGGACAAAAATATGCCTGTTTGAGCAACAGCACGAGCAGCCCGTTGCGGCTGTCGATGCGGCTGCATGGCATGGGGATCGACATGGCGCCGGATCACATTTATTCCGCCGCCGCCGCGGCGGCCGATTATGTGCTGGAGGTGTTCGGCAAGCGCCCGCCGGGGCAGAACGGGCCACCACCCCGGCGCGCCCGAATCTATAACCTGGCGACCGAAGGCGTGCAGGACATGCTCGAGGGGCTGGTGGACTGGGTGGAGAGCGAAGGAGAGCCGTGCGATGGGATCATCGTCGGCACGTCAACATGCGTCTATGCGACCGAAGAGCGACAGCGGACGGCGCTGGGCTTGGCGCGGCGGGGCGCGGCAATCGTGGGGATCGCGGCGGATCGGGTTTATCCCAGCCCGCGCGGCATTGAGTTCGGCGCCGGCGCCTTGAGCACGATGATCGGCTACGCCTCAGGTGTCACCCCCACCTTCACCGGAAAGCCGCAACCGATCTTCTTTCAAACGCTCTGCCAGCGGCTGGGCGTGGAACCGGCCGATTGTCTGCTCATCGGCGACAATCTCGAAACCGACATTGCCGGCGCCAAGGCGATGAAGATGCAATCGATCCTCACCCTGACCGGCGTCACACGCCGGCGCGACATCACAAGAGTCAAGGAGGAATTGCGGCCGGATATGGTTGTAGAAGACCTGACGGAGCTGATGGGGTAGGGTAGTCAGTTGTCCGTGATCCCTCGTCAGTTGTCAGTAGAAGTCGGCAGTGGGCAGTGGGCAGTGAAGAAAGAAGATATTTGCATTTGTTTTACTGCCCACTGCCGACTGCCCGCTGTCTTCACTTCCCACTTCCCACTTCAAACTTCCCACTTCCCACTTCCACACCTACTTGATGACGATGATCGTTTTCGGACGGGTCGCGGTGGGATTCAACACGCCTTGGTTGTTGTTCCACTCATACCCATCCATGATCCCCAGATACAGCCGCGTCGCTCCGGCGGGAATGACGAAGTTCTGGGGGTTGCCGTTGTCGTCCTTCCCGTCGCCGATGAAAAACGGCTGGCGAAGCTGCGGGCTGAGGGTTTGAAAATTTCGGCTTTGCGGCGTCGTGAAATCCAGTGTGGACGGAGGCGATCCTTGCCGATCAGGCCGACCGTCACTTAGAAACACGCCGACCAACGCATTGATCGGACTTCGGAGATTGGCCATCCCATTTTCCGCGCCGCCAAAGTTGTCGGTGATGAACGAAGTATTGCCGTCAGGCGCGAAGTTCTGATCGGAGGGGAGGTGATTGGCGGTTCCGCCGATCTGCGCGAAGTTCAGGGGCTGGCCGGGGACGATGGGGAGATTGGTCACAAGCATTGGCGAGGTATCCATCGGTGGCCCGTTGCGTGAACCATCGGCCTTGTAGTACTGGCGCAGACCGGCGTAGTCGGGGTTGTTGTGCGGATTGCCGGGATTGGCGACGGTTCCATTGGGCATCCCGGCCAGCCAGGGGTTTCGCGTGGCGGGGACCTCCTGGTTCCAATCGATCCTCGGCACGACATAAATCGTGGAGGTGACGGACGTGATGGACATTGTGTCCAATCCGGCGATCCATCCAAACATGAGTGGAACCGAGTTGCCGCGACCATCGGTCAGCTTGGGCAGAATCCTCAACCCATTGGCGTTCCTGCGGTGATTGCCCGTGAGAACCACATAATTCTTGGTCGTTGGATCGACTTGAATGAACTCAATATCCTGGTTTTTGAGCACGAGCGGCCGGCCGTCCACGAGGTTGTCATTGGCCGCGTCTTTCGCCCATTGCCTGGCCAGACCGACGGGATTGCTGAATCGATCATCACTCAGCGCGACCACGCCATAGCGCGCCGCGGCGTCCGCCGCCCGCTGCAACTCCGCCTTGGCGACCTGCACGCGCCCGAAATCGACGGCCAGCGAGGCAATGCCCAGCAGGACGGTCATGATCACGATCGCATAAATCGTAGCCACGCCGCGACGGTGTGAACGGTGACGCATATCAGGATCATCGGTTGGGTTGGCGGGACGGTTTAGGCGGGAAGGGGATTTTTGATTTTCGATTGTGGATTTTTGATTTTTGATTGAAATCAGGGGGCGGGTCATGCCCATCGAAAATCAACAATCAAAAATCGAAAATTCCCTTCATCCGGTCTGCGTCACAAATTGCTCGTACAGATGTGCATATTTCCCCTTCGCGGCGATCAACTCATCATGGGTTCCCCGCTCCACAATTCGCCCGGCGTCGATCACCATGATGATGTCCGCTTTTTTGATCGTGCTCAACCGATGGGCGACGATGAACGTCGTCCGCCCGGCCAATAATCGCTCAAGCGAGGATTGGATCATCTGCTCGGTCCCCGTGTCCACGGCGCTTGTCGCCTCGTCGAGCATGAAGATCCGCGGGTCGGCCAAAAAGGCGCGGGTGAAGCAGATCAATTGCCGCTGCCCCAGCGACATGTTCGCCCCGCGCTCCCCGACATCCGCATCAAAGCCTCCGGCCAGCGACATGATTGATTCATACGAGCCGATCGCCTGCGCCGCCGCGATGACCTCGGCTTCAGTGGCATCCGGTCGGGCATAGCGGATGTTCTGCATGACCGTGCCGGTGAACAGATAGTTGACCTGAAGGACAAGCCCGGTTTGCTTGTGGAGCGATTCGCCGGTGACATGCCGAATGTCATGCCCATCGACGAGCACGCGCCCCTGCTGTGGCTGATAGAATCGGGATATAAGCGAGATGATGGAACTCTTGCCCGAACCCGTCGCCCCGACGAGCGCAACCATCTGCCCCGGATGCGCGTCGAAGCTCACATCGTGCAGCACCGGGCGATCGGGCACGTAGCCGAAGGTGACGTTTTCAAACGTCACGCGCCCCTCGATGCGCGGCAGCGGCCTGGCATCGGGCATGTCCTGCACGTCCGGATTCATGTCCAGCAGGTTGAAGACCCGCTCGGCGCCGGCCATCGCCATCATGAGCTGGTTGGAGAGGTTCCCGAAGTTGAGGATCGGACCCATGAAGGCGTCCCAGTAGAGGTACGCCGCCACCACCGCGCCGACGCTTCCCGACCCAACCATGCGCCCGCTGACGACGAGGTAGCCGCCGTACGCGAGAATGATCACCTTCCCAATGACGCCGATGAGTGAGAGCATCGGCTGGTACAGCCCGTTCATCCGGGCGGCGCGGACATTGTTGGCGGTATTGACGACCTGGAGGTTGTTGAACATCCACAGGTTCGATACCTGCCGGTTGAACGCCGTGACGACACGGATGCCGGTGATGTTTTCCGCGAGATTGGTTGAAACCTTCGTGAACCCCTCGCGGACCGTCTGCCACATGACCGCCATGCGCTTGCGATAGAAATGATTGCTGACGTACAGCACGACCCCCAGCCACGCGACCGACGCGAAAAGCTGCCAGGGCGTGTAATAGAGCATCATCGCGGCCGCGAAGCTCATGATCAGCGCGTTCTTGATGTATTGATCGAGCCCCCAGACGTTGATCTCACGCATCGAGTTGATGTCACTCGTGCAGCGGCTGATGATGCGCCCGAGTTTGGTCTTGTCGTAAAAGCTCATCGACAATTGCTGGAGCTTGCCGAACATGCTGCGCCGAATGTCGAATTGCACGCTCTCCCCGGCCCGTGTCATGACCAGGATCGCCCAGCGCTGGAGCAGAATCGCAACGACGACCACCGCCGCCCAGACGCCAATGACGCCGACGACGTACATGATCGCCGCGCGCTGGGCGGCCGGGGATGCGGCGTCGGCGCTTTGGTGCAGGGACGCGGCGCGGTCGATGATCATCTGGATGAACCGCGGGCCTTGCAGTTCAAGGAGCACCATGACCATGCCCATGGCAATCCCGCTGGCATAGCGCCACTTGTAAGGGGCAAGCAGCCCCAGCAGCCGGCGGATGAGCGTCCAGTTGATCGGACGATAACGATCCTCCTCCCTTTCATCGTCAGCGGCGGCGATGCCCCCCGTGATGATGTGCGCCGCCATTTTCGGACGATGGCGCAACTTCGGCAGCCAGCTCAGATGCTTCGGCGCTTTTCCCCTGGGCGCGTTGTTCCCCGCGCCCCCGGGCGTTGCCGCCGCCGTGTTGGAGTCGGTGGCGTTCATACGCTGATACTCTCCCCCGAGGTTTCTTTCAAACCACCGTCGCCATGGCTGACCGCCGGGCGCTCCATGCCCACGCGATCCATGTGCGATGGCGCTTGTTCGGCCGACGCCTCCTTCGGCTCGCTGTTGCCATAAAACTGCGCATAGGCGATGTCACGGTAATGGCCCGCAGTCCGCATGAGCTCCTCATGCGTCCCCTTTTGCGTGATCCGTCCGTGTTCCAGCACCAGCACCACATCGGCGCGCTTTACGCTGCTGATCCGATGCGCGATCAAGAACGTCGTTCGACCCTTCATCACAAACCGCATCGCCCGGCGAATCAGGTCTTCGGTCTCGGCGTCGATGGCCGCGGTCGCATCGTCCAGGATCAGAATTCTGGGGTTGGCGAGAATCGCCCGCGCGATCGCCAGGCGCTGGCGCTGCCCGCCGCTGAGCGAAGCGCCTCGCTCGCCGAGGATCGTGTTGTATCCATGGGGCAGTTGTTCGATGAACTCATGCGCCTGCGCGAGCCTCGCCGCGGCTTCAATCTCGCCGGCGCGAAGGTATTCATGCCCATAGGCGATGTTGGCCGACACGCTGTCGGTGAACAGGTAGGTTTCCTGAAACACGACGGCGACCTGCGAGCGCAGGCTGGCGAGCGTCACATCGCGCAGATCCACCCCGTCAATCAGGATGCGACCCTGTGCCGGGTCATAAAAGCGCGAAATCAAGTTGACGAGCGTCGATTTGCCCGCGCCCGTCGGTCCGACCACCGCAACCACGCTCCCGCCGGGGATGTCGATGTCGATGTCATGCAGGACCGGCTTGAGCGGGTTATATCCAAATGTAACCCGATCGAAGCGCACTGCGCCGGGACCGGGGGGCAGCTCAATGGCGTCCGGCTTCTCCGGCGCGGTTGGGGCGGCGCTCAGGATTTCATACAGGCGTTGTGCGGAGACGATCGCGTTTTGATATTGCTCGTTGATGACCTGCACCTGCTGCAGGCGTCCGAGGATCGCGCCCATCGCCGAGCCGAGAATCAGAAAGTCGCCGACCTTCATCGACCCCTTCACGAGCAAAATCCCGCCGGCCAGGAAGAGGGACAGATACGATGCCGTCGCGATCAATCGAATGACCGGCGTGAAGTTGGCGAACAGTCGGATGCGGTCCATCACGCGGCCGAAAAAGGTCGTGACGTTCGCGTGATACTTGTTGATCTCCTGGGGCTCGGTGGCGAATGCCTTAACGACATGAACCCCGGCGATGTTTTCGGTGATGATCGACACATCCTTGTCCCCCGAATCCATGACGGCCTTGAGATACGGCTGGGCCTTTCGACTGAAACGCAGGATGTACCACGTCCAGATCGGCAACGGCGCCAGCGCCAGAAGCGCCACCCACGGGCTTCGCGTGAGAATGAGCAGGATGTACCCGCCGACGATGAGCACCATTTCAACGATGATGAGAACGGAGGACTGGACAAAGGCGCGGACGTTCTGCAAATCCGTCAGCGCGCGGTTGATCAACTGCCCCGTCGGCACTTCATCATGAAAACGAAAGCCCACCCGCTGCAATTTGTCATAGACGGCTTCCCGGATGTAGAAGACCATCGTCATGCTCAACTTCGCGTTGGCGACTTCGCGGAGGTAACGCGTCACCGTCATCGCAATCGCCAGCGCCGCCAGCACGGCGATCACATACCGCAGATCGCTGGGGAATGATTCGTTGCTGAAAAACCAGCTCCAGAACGGCTGGTGGGTCAGCACATGCGCTTGCTTGAGCTGTTGGATGAAGTTGACGGCTTCGGCGGTTTGCCGAACGAACAGGATTTCGGCCCCGACATACGCCGCCAGGTAAAGGCAGGCGATCACCACCAGCGGTTTGACCGGCTGGAGGAACGAGAACATCCAGGAGAGCAAAAATCGGTTGGTGGGCTTGTCGCCCCCCTGTCCCAATGGATCAAGAGGCGGGGCTGCCCCGTCGGACCCGGCCGATTGAGGCGACGGGGAATCGCGCGGTGCCGGGGAGGTGCCGGTCGTCGCCGAATCCTTGGCGCTGCCTTGAGCCGTCGTGCTCATCGCATTTTTCGAGGACGAAGTCGGTGTAGCCACGTTCCTTGCCGGTATCGAAAGAGCCTACGCTAACGTCATGTACCCGAAGGTCAACCCTTGCATTCCGATAAAATCATTCCGCTGACAAGCCGCTCGTCATTTGAAACGCTCTTGGCGCCATCCCGCAATACCCGTCAAACGTTGAGGGGATCGCCCGCCGGACGCCGATAGTCATGAACAATGCCCTGCCTTGGCTGCGACAAAAATACCTTCGCCTCTCCGCCCTTTACGATGCGCGCATTCGGATCGCTCGCCTCGATTTCCCGCGCCATGGCCAAATCCGCCGGCGCCCGTGTCCGCTCCGCCGGCGCGCTGGCGACCTCACCTCTTGCCAATGAGCGCCTGACCATCTGCCGCCGCTGCCCGCTTTATCACGTCACATCGACCGGCCAGCCCTACTGCGGCAAACCTTTCCTTCAGCAGATCACGCGAAATCCCTCCCTCGATGGATGCGGTTGTCCCCTCTCCGACAAAACCCGC
>CAYTAP010000130.1:0-10073 GCA_964435775.1 uncultured Tepidisphaeraceae bacterium | reverse complement strand
GCCGGGGAAGCGTACGAGGTGCAGCCGTTCACGCCGTATGGGTATGACCAGCGGCAGTATTGTTCGCCGGGGTTTGACTTGCCAATGGGATGCCTGATGCGCACGCCCAACGGGTGTTTTCCGGAGTATCACACGTCGGCCGACAATCTCGATTTCGTCAAGCCGTGGGCGCTGGCGGATTCGCTGAACAAGTGCATCGCGGCGGTGCGCATTCTTGAAACCAATCGTAAATATCTGAACCTCAATCCCAAGTGTGAACCGCAACTGGGCAAGCGCGGCCTGTATCGCACGATGGGCGGGCAGGCCGATCCGGGACTGCTTCAGCGGGCGATGCTCTGGGTGCTCAATTACTCCGATGGGGCGAACGATCTGCTGCAAATCGCCGATCAATCCGGACTGCCGTACGATGCGATCCTGGAAGCGGCGATGCGGCTGCAGGAGAAATCGCTTCTGGCGGCGATGAGCGGCTGGCGGCAGGCGATGACCGCGTCCAAGCCGGTCGGGGATCATGTCGAGTAGCCGAGAGCCGCGTCACGAATCACGTCTGCGGGCTTAAAATCGCCATGTCCACAATGCCAGGCAGTCGGTGACGGTTTTCCAAAAGTCATCCCCCAGCCATGCCGCAAGCAGGCCGAAGATCAGGGCGAGTGCGGCGGTAATGCCGATCAACCAATGACTGTTGGGCGCCCATACATATCCAACGGCATATCCAATCAACGCGCCGACGACCGCGCCGAAGAGGAAGCGGACGACAAAGCCCAGCAGCGAATCGGAATCGACGCCGAAGAGGTTCATGGTCAATCGCCTCTGGAGCTGACACCTTGCCGGAAGATTCCATCCGATGTCTATCCCACCGCGACGGATCGCATGTAATCCGAGATGGAACGGAAACCTTTTTGCTTGGCCTTTTGGGTGACGATTTCCCGCTCGGCCGCGTTCATGCGGATGTTGACCTGGACATTTCTGGTTTGTTCCATCGCCGGCGCCGGGGGATGTTCCCCAAGTTCCAGCAAGGTGGCGACCGTCGCCGTCAAGGCGCTGCGACAATCCTTCACGGCCGCCTGGACCGTTTTCCCATCCCCGAACACATTGGGCATTTCCAAGCCGCGTCCATAGAACTCGCCATCCTCTTTCCACACCACAATCTGGTATTCGTTGGCGATGGATTCGGCCTTCTTGAAAAGCGCCGGATCGAAGGGCCGATCAACCTTCAAGTTTTTGGATTTGCTTGACATAGACCGGCTTCACCTTTCCGCGATGCACTGGAACACTATAGGCGCCGACACCCGCCTTGATAAAAATATGGTGCGATCCCTTCGTGCGATTGAAAAAATAACCTTTGTCCTCGAGTATTTTTTTGACCTCTGCGAATCGCATCTCGCTGGGCATGCCTTGAGTATGGTTGGCGCAATACGCGCGTCAAGTGGGGCCCGATCAGTTGTTGGCGATGGACCGGGGGATGTGACTAATTCTGCGAGAATCGCACGAGCGCTTCAAGTGTTTTTTTCGCCCGGCCACTGTCCACCGCGTCGGCTGCGAGCTTCAAGCCGGCGGCCAGGTCGGGGGCTTTGCCGGCGATGACCAGGGCGGCGGCGGCGTTGAGGAGGGCGATGTCGCGGGCGGGGCCTTTGGCGCCGTCGAGGATTTGTCGCATCACGAGTGCGGCTTCATCGGCGCTCTCGATGGTGAGGTCGGAAAGGCGGGCGTACTCGATGCCCAGCGCTTTGGGGTCGATTTTGAACGTACGAATATGCCCGTTGTTCAATTCCGAAACGCGCGTCGGACCGAGGGTTGAAATCTCATCGAGGCCATCCTCGGCATGGACGACCCAGGCGCGCTGGGAACCGAGTTCGCGGAGGACCAGCGCGAGGCGGTCGGTCAACTCGGGCGAGAAGACGCCGATGAGCTGATGGCGCGCCCGCGCGGGATTGAGCAGCGGCGCGAGGATGTTGAAAATCGTCGGGATGCCCAGCGACGAGCGCACCTTGGCGACCGCCTTGAGCGCCGGATGATGCGCCCGCGCGAAGGCGAAGCAGATGCCCGCCCCGCGAAGGCATTGCGAGGCGATGGCGGGCGTGATTTCCAGTTTGACGCCGAGCTTTTCCAGAACGTCGGCGGACCCCGCGCGGCTGGAGGCCGAGCGGTTGCCGTGCTTGGCAACCTTCACCCCTGTGGCCGCCGCGATCAACGCCGCCGCGGTGGAGATGTTGAACGTGCCCTTGACGTCGCCGCCGGTGCCGCAGGTGTCGAGGACAATGTCTTCCCCGCCGCTGTCAATCGGCACAACCTTGTCCCGCAGCACGGCCGCCGCGCCGACGAGTTCCTCCACCGTTGTCCCCTTGGCGGCCAATCCGACGAGCAAGCCGGCGATTTGCGCTTCGGTGGCGTCGGGGGAGAGGATGTGGGCGAAGGCGTCCCCGGCCTCATCGCGGGTCAGGTCCTCGCGGCGGCAGAGTTTCAGGAGGATGTCACGAAGGGGGAATGGTTCCATTGGCTTACCTGGAGTCGCGCCCTCAATTCAGATCGCCGTCAAAGGTTAGGGCGATGCTCACTCCACCATGCTCGCGCCGGCGGCCGGAACGGTGGAGAAGATCGTGGGCTTGATGTTGAATTGTTTGCCATACGCCTGTGTGAGATGCGTTTCGAGCGATTCAGCGGCGCGGGGTTGGACGAGGGCGACGATGCACCCGCCGAACCCGCCGCCGGTCATCCGCGCGCCGTAGACGCCCTTGACCTTCATCGCTTCGTCGGCCAGGAAATCGAGCTCCCTGCAACTGACTTCGTAGTCGTCGCGGAGCGACGCGTGGCTCTTGACCATCAATTCGCCGGCGCGCTCGTATTTGCGCTGGCCCAATGCCGTTGCCGCCTCCACCGTGCGGGCGTTTTCACCGACGACATGCCGGGCGCGGCGGAGGATGAGGTCATCCAGCTTGCCCCCGGCCGCCTCGACCTGCTTCATCGTCACGTCGCGCAGCGCGGTGATCGACGGGTTTTCCTTCTTGAAGTATTCAACGGCCGTTTCACACTGCCGGCGCCGTTTGGCGTATTCGCCGCCGCTGAGTTCATGGCTGACCATCGTGTTGCAGATGACGATCCGCGCCTCGTTGGCGTCGATCGGGACGAACTGGCGGGTGTGATTGCGGCAATCATAGAGCGTCGCATGCCCGGCGCGGGCGGAGACGACGAGCATCTGGTCCATGATCCCGCAGGGAACCAGCGCGTATTCATGCTCGGCCTTCTGGCAGATCAGCGCCAGGCGCATCGGATCGAGCTTCAATTCGGCCGGCGCCAAAAACGCCAGCGCGGTGGAGACCTCCAGCGCCGCGCTGCTGGAGAGTCCACCCCCCATCGGGAGGGTGTTGGTGACCAGCGCATCCATGCCGCTGAGGCGGATGCCCGCGCCGAGCAGCTCGGCGGCGACGCCGCGTACATAGTTCGCCCATGTGGGCTCGCCACGATTGATCGGTTGATCGACCGCGAACTCAACAATCTGGTCGGGGAAGAGCGTTGACGCGATGCGAACCGCGGCGTCCTCGCGCATCCGGCAGGCGATGCGCATCTCCGGTTCGATGGCCATGGGAAAGACAAACCCGTCGTTGTAATCGGTGTGTTCGCCAATCAGGTTGACCCGCCCGGGCGCGCGGACCACATGGACCTTGCCGCCGGGTCCAAACAGGTGCTCAAATTGTTGCTTGAGTGACGCGATATCAGCTTCCATGACGGGCGAATGTAGGGGTGTCGCCGAAGGTGGTCAAGCGGGTTCGGCGGGGCTGGGTTGGCGGGATGTCCGCCGGGCGGATCAAGACGTGCGGCCGCTGATCGCCGGGTTGGCTTGCGATGCGTCGCTGTGCATCATACCGGGCATGGGCGAGGTGGTGTGGGGATCGAGCGGATTGTTGGTGACGCCGAATCCGCCGGCGGCCGCGGCGTTCATCCCGACCATGAGCACCAGCATCGGCCAGCCAAGCCCGCGCACATAAGCTTGCGCCGCGAAAACCGCCAACAGGCTGCACACCGCGATGCCGATGTGATCCATCGCGTGCATGACGGGGTGTCCCATCAGGTACGCATAAGCGGTCGGCCACATGAGGAACAGCCCGGCCGCCGGGGCCAGGATGGCGACAATGACCCACCAGCTCCGCTCCCCATTGTTGCGGGGCAGAAGCGCCGCAAGCGCCAGTGCGAGCAGGCCCGCGCCGACCGACATCCCGGCGTGCAGCAGGTGGTGTTCGGGGATCGTCGTCAACCGGTTGGAGACCAGGACGATGATGATGCCGTACGCCATGATGACAAAGCCGATGATGCCCATGGCGATCGTGGCGTTGCGCTTGCAGGAACATTCAGGCGTGTTGGAGTTCATGGGAAATCGCTTCCGGCCAAAGGGGCAAGTCCGCCTTGCGGTGACGGCGCAACTGCACCGCTTCGTACAAGGCGAGAATGAAACCGACGATCATGATCGAAGCGCCCGCCGTGGCGATTTTCGCGATGAGCGGGCCGGGGTTGGGTTCGATGGCGTATCGACGTGGGACGCCGAACGCGCCGGCGAAGTAAAATCCAAGCAGGAAGGTGGTCATCCCGCCATAGACGAGGATGCCGATCGACCATCGCATGAAGCCGGAGGTCCGCCGGGCGCTGCGGGATTCGAGGAGCAGAAAGACCCATCCAAGGACGAACAGCAGACAGCCGCCGAGCAGATACGTGTGGAAGTGGGCGGGAACCCACAGCGTGTTGTGGAGGTGAACGTTGAACGGGGCGCTGGCGTCGATTTCCGCGCCGATGCCGCCGACCACCCACCCGATCAGCCCTGTGTACAGGAAGATCGCGCCGAGCGTCCATCGCATGCCCGATCGCCAGACCAGGATGAACGCGCTGAAGACCGTGACCGCCGTCACCGGGATCGCCGACATGTACGACGACAACTCTCCGGCGTACGCGAGGATGCCCGGTTGCGCGAAATCCATGTACAGGTGATGGAAGTAGTTGGTCATGGTCAGGACCGTTGAGGCCCACCATCCGATGACGAGCACGGTTGAAGTGTGATACGGGCGGCGGGTCGCGTAGGGCATGCCGACGTAGATCGCCGCCGCCAGCATGTAGATGATCAGGTTGGCCACGGTGTGGGCCCAGGAATACGTCAGGTTTTTCGCCCAGAGCGGATCAATGAGCACGCTGGCATCGATCCAGCGAACGATCAGCGCCACGCACAGCAGCATGGCGACCATGCCCGCGATCAATCCGTCGATCCCCGTCATCAGCGCGGGAAACGCCTCCGGCGGCGGCGGCTTACCCCCGGCGGCCTTGAACTCCTTGTGATGCCAGATGTAATCCCACGCGATGGCTTGGCGCAAGCCTCCCTTGAAGCGGATGACCGAGCCGAGGATTTGCAGGCTGAAGATCATCCAGCCGAGGTTGACCAGCATCATGCTGATCAGAAACACGCCGGTGGACCAGCCTGGCCAGGTGCCATGAAAAGGGAGCGGCGCCAGAAACGTGTACAGCCCCGCGAAGTGCCCGAAGATCGTCGAGATGATGACGCCGACGACGCCGAGCATGGTGAGGATCCACGCGAGCACCATGAGCGGCGCGTTAAGCGGGACATGTCGGCGCATGAGATACCAGATCGTTCCCATGGCGCAGACCGCCATTCCAACGATCATTCCGGCGCCGTGCAGGGTCAGGAGGTCATAAAACGTGCCGATCGAGAGATTGGGCACCCAGTTCGCCTGCGCGGCGCGCATGGTCAGACCGACGAGCATCATGATCGCGACGATGATCAGGCCGGAGATGACATAGAGCTTCATCACGCCGCGTCCCGCGCGCGGGGTTGTCGCGGGTGGAGGGCTGGTGTCGGCGGATGAACCGCCGGCCGCCGGGGTGAACGGATTGCTGGTGATGGTCGAACTCATGGTTCATCCCCCACGGTGAAATCCTTGGCCATGACGGGGTGACCGACCCCGCAGTATTCGAGGCAAAGCACCTTGTAATGGCCGGGCTTGTGGAACGTGACGGGCAGGTAGTTGATGTAGTCGGGCATCGCCTGAACCTGTGCGATCAGGTGTCCGTCCGGATCGTAGATGCCAAAGCCGTGATTGACATCGCGCGAAGTCACTTCAAATACAATTCTTTCATTGACCGGGAAATGATCCGGCATGATGAACAGGAACTGCGCCGCGGCGACGGGCACTTTCCTTGCCGGTAAAAACGCCTCGGCGAACGGCTCGTAGGGGAAAAACGGAATTGTGGCGACAAAGACCGCGAGCAATCCCACGAGCGCCCCGATGAACCAGCGGTAGCGCAGGAGATGCATCCCATGCTCCACCGCGTCGAAATCATCGGTCGCGCGGCGCGTCGAGCGTGCGATCACGATGAACACCGTAATTGTGATCGCGGCCAGAACCGCGAACAACACCAATAGTTTCAGTGCATCACTCATCGATTGTGACGACACCATCCCAGGACGTAGAGACCGAGTTGGAGGATCGCTTGAGAGAAATGCGACACAGCCGGTGGTACGTGGTGGAACGTTCGTTCCTTGGGACTCCATTGGATATTCATGTCCAATTGTCCGTACGCCCGTATTAAACCTTTCAGCATGGTTGTGCAAGCGGTGTTTTTCGTCACGCGTCTTTTTTTTGATGTCGTCGGGGACAATGCGCCGATGGAGCGCGCCTGTTTTTGGCGGGGTCGCATGAGGTTATGATGGGTGGTGCGGTATTTGGCCGCACCCGCTTATGGAAGATCAACAAGGCCTGTTCATCGTGTTCGATGGTCCGGAGGGCGCCGGCAAAAGCACCCAGATCGAGCTGTTGCGCCGTCGCATCGAGGAGGCGCACCGCCAAGTCGTTCAGGTGCGAGACCCCGGCGCCACGCGGATCGGCGAGCGCATTCGCGCCATCCTGCTTGATCCGGCGCATGCGGAAATGGCGATGCGCTGCGAGATGCTTTTGTACATGGCCGCCCGCGCGCAGATGATGGCGGAACTGATCCTCCCGGCGCTGCGCGCAGGCAAGATCGTGCTGTGCGACCGGTTCGTCTCCAGCACGCTGGCGTATCAACTTGGCGGCGACGGCCTGACGACGGGCGACATCAACGCCGTCGCGGATGTGGCGATCCGGCATCGCCGCCCGGACTTGATCGTGCTTCTGGACATGCCCGTCGAGCGCAGCTTCGAACGCGTGCGGCGCGCCAAGGATCGGATCGAACAGCGCCCCATGAGCTATCATGAGCAGGTGCGCCGCAATTACCTCGCGCAGGCGGCCGGGGATCCCGTGCGATACCGCCTGATCGACGCCGACCGCGATCGGGATGTGGTGGCGACGGACATCTGGCGGGCCGTGAATGAAATTTTACCGGTTTCGGATCAAACGCAAGCCCAATGAGTTCCCTTTCAACACTTGATGACATCTTCGGGCAGGATGAGGCGATTGCATCGCTTCGCCGGGCGTATGAGGCGGATCGACTTCCGCACGGTCTGATCTTCGCCGGCCCCGTGGGTGTGGGCAAAGCGACGACCGCCGCGGCCCTCGCGGCCTTATTCCTGTGCCCGACGCCGCAAGGCATCAAACCCTGCGGAACGTGCGAGAGTTGCCGCGCCTTCGCCGCCGGCAGCCATCCGGATCATCACGTCATAACCCGCGACCTCATTCGCTATCACGACAAAACCGGCACATCCAAGGGGATTGATCTGTCGATCAACGTCATCCGTCCTGAGTTCATCGAGCCGGCCAATCGCACCGCTGCGATGAATCATGGCAAGGTCTTCATCATCGAGCAGGCCGAGACGATGAGCACCGCCGCCCAGAACGCGATTCTCAAAACGCTTGAAGAACCGATCAGCCGAACGCTCATCATTCTATTGACCGATCAACCCGATGCGCTCCTGCCGACGGTGCGCAGCCGCTGCCGGATGGTTCGCTTCGGGCGGCTGGAGGATGAGCGAGTTCTCTCGGCGCTTCAGCGGCGTGGAATCGATCCCAAACAGGCGGCGTCGGCGGTTGCGCTGGTCGACGGCTCGCTCGGACTGGCGATCAAGTGGCTTGAGGATGATGTCATCTCCCACGGCGATCAATTGCTCGCGCAGGTCGATGCGCTGGTCAAAGGCCGACTGCCCGGCGACCTCCCCGCATGGTTCAAGCAGTCGGCCGAAGCGTATGCCGAAAAGCAACTCGACCGCGATCCGTTGGGCAGCAAGGATCAGGCGACCCGCGACGGCCTGGCGATCTACCTCGGCATCGCCGCCCAGCGCCTCCGCAGCCATCTTCGTCATGAAACCGACGAAGCCCGCCTCGAATCCCTCTGCGCGGCCATCGACTCCATCGCCCGCGCGCAAAGATATCTCGATTCCAACGTCAGCATCCCCCTGGCGTTTCAGCAACTTGCCGTCACGCTGCGACGGGAGTTTGTGACGTAGGATGATGGAACGACTGGAGCTGCGCACACAGCAAGCGGAGGAGCATTGCGCCCGCCAATCTGAGCGGCATAACATTCAGACAAGCGAACGAGAACGCCATGAAAATGAACTACGACCAGCACACCGACACGCTGACCATTGAGATCAAGCCCGGACGGGTGGCCGAAAGCGATGAAACCAGACCGGGCGTGATTCTGGACTATGACGAGGCGGGCAATCTGCTGGGTCTGGAAATACTGGACGCCTCCAAGCGGGCGGAAAATCCCAAGTCGGTCGAATTTGCTGTGGCGTGAGTTCGTAGGATAGGCCTCGGCCCATCGCGAGGGTACGATGGCATCAAGTCAGCGGGCCAAGACCCGCCCTGTGAATGAACAGGAGAACCTCATGTCGAAACATTCGTCGCACTACATCCAATATGTGTACGCCATGCTGGCGATTGCCCTCTTGTATGTCGGAGTAATTTTGCTCGTTTTCGAAGGGAATAATGTCGCGGCGCAAGCGGGCGGTATTCTCAATGTGATCTTCTCCATGTTCATTTTTGTCGTTCTGCGCTTTGCTAAAATGGAACAACGCCTAAACGATTTGGAGCAGCGATAGCTCGTCGGGTGGGCAGTGTCCGCCCTACAACTGAAGCGAGCCAAGGGTCACTTCTGCGAGCATCCCATCCACGATGAAGCTCTTTCATAAAATTCGTGAATCCGTTGCCGAGGATCGCGTGATGATCAGTCTTCATGCCGATGAACAATTGCGCGAACGGTCCGTCATGGTGTGGCAGGTGATCGATGGTGTGTCGAAGGGTATAATGATCCGAGAGCGGCCAAACGATGTTCCAAATCCCGTAGTTGAGATTGCGCAACAACTGGCCGATGGCACACCCATTAAGGCGGTTTGGGCATGGATCCCCACCGAACGCATGGCCAAATTGGTGACGGTTCATTTTTTTGATGGGTGACTTATGAAAATTAAGGGCAAGCGAATCAAGGTGCAGCGGTGGATTCACGCCGAACCCTGCGTCGTACGGGTGGAGGTGGAGGCGATTATTCCCGACGCCGATCCGAGCGAGCCGTGTCTAGAACCGGCAACCGTGCGCTGGCTTGATGACATCCAGCGCCAGGCGTCGGCCGGACAAATGGAGGAACTGGCGAAGATCGGGCAGGTTTATGTTCGTCAGTCGGCGTAGGATGTGATACCGCACGTGAACCGAAGAATCCATGAAATTGCAAATCTGGTAGGGTCCGCCCCGCGGACCATTCCGCGAGTTGGTCATACATTACAATAAAGGCCCGCAGGGCGGTCCCTACGTCTGGAGAGGTCATTTATGAAACAATGTCCCTACTGCAAAGCGGATATCCCCTCCGATGCGCTTAAGTGTCGCTATTGCGGGGAATGGGTGGAGCGGCCGCCGCGCGCCACTGATGAAGCGGATGGGGAGGATAACTCGCTCGGTCGGGCGGCCAATCGGTATGTCAGTTATCAGATGGTATGGGGAGTTATCGGCTTGATCCTGTTCCTGATCATCTTCTTCGTTGTTTTCCTGCCGATCCTGCGGCAAACTTCTCGCGGGTTTTTGCCGACGCGGGGAATGCCATTCCACGATACATCCTTTCACATCGGACGGTAAAGCTGCCTTGTGGAAGGCGTCTCCTATTGATCGCCAAGCATC
>CAYTAP010000129.1:0-10158 GCA_964435775.1 uncultured Tepidisphaeraceae bacterium | reverse complement strand
GGCGTAGCGGAGCAATTCCCGACCGGCGTCGTCGAGCAACCGCAGCGTCAGTTGATCGACTTTGAGCGAAGGGTCCACGTCAACATGCGCTTCAAACGCCCCGGCGGGCGTGAGGTCGAAGCGCTTTTCACAGAGTATCTTGCCGGAACGTTCCTCGAGGCGCAGCAGCAGGTTTTTACGCGGTGACGTCACATAAGCGGCGATGTACGCCTTACCATTTTCGATTTCGAGATTGATTGCGCCTTCGATGGACGCATTTTTGATGCGGCCAATTGTTTTGTACGGCATGAAGTACTGGGAGAAGCGTTTTTCCTCATAGGGGTTGAGCCAGGTGAAGTCGGGCTGGTTGTCGGTGAAGACGCCGCACATCAATTCGATGTACGGGCCGTCGGCATCGGTCAGTTGGCGATCCCACGCCTTGCCGAAATCGCCGCAACCCCAGGTCCACTGCTTTTTGCCGGGCGCGATGTGGTGGTTGGCGACATGGAGGAGTCCGGCCCGTCGTCCGTGATCGTAGCTGGCGACGAAATCATAGTCGCTGTGATACGCCATGTAGCTCGTGGGGACGGGGACGTTGCGATAGCGGGAGATGTCGGTGCCGGGGGCGTAGTTGACCTTGTAATAGGTTCCGGTGGCGATGGGGAAATCGCTGACATCGCGCTTGCCGTGGTCCATCACCGCGTGAACATCGGGGGGGAAGACGGACTGGTGGTTGTCATTCGCCGCGCACGCGGGATTGGCCCACCAGAGGAAGGTCTGCGGTTCGCTGGTGCGATTGTAAAGCTTGACATTGATCTCGAGATACGCCTTGTCGGGATATAGCGTGAATCCCGCGAGCATGCGTGTGCCGTGCATGCGGTCGATCTCACTGATCCAGACGACGGCCGCGCCGTCGGGGCGCTGCTCAATCTTGTGTTCGACGGGGAGGAAGGTGCTGGGTCGGTGATGCTGCGGCCAGTTGAACTCGATGCCGCCGGAAATCCAGGGGCCGATGAGGCCGACAAGAGCCGGCTTAATGACGCGATTGTAGTAAACGAAGTGATAGTCGTTGGTTTTGTCCAGCGCCATCTGAATCCGCCCGCCAAGCTCGGGGAGGATCATGATCTTGAGGTATTCGTTTTCAAGAAAGAGGGCGTTGTAGGTCTTGTCGGCCTTGTCATCGAAAATCTTGTCGATGACGGGATAGGGATAGACCGCGCCGCTGCTCCCCTGGTAGACGCGCTTTTCGAGGAACATCGGGTTGGGATCCGGCGTGCCGTGCGGGTAGGTGGGGATGGTGATGGGTTCAGACCATGCCTTGGCGTAGGGCGATTCCATTGCGTCGTTCCTTTCGTACGCAACAGTATAGCTGTTCGGCGGCATAGGCAAATGTGCTCAGTCGGAAGGGGTACTGAAAGGCGATCGGGCGTTTGTCCTCATGCCGCCACTTGCTCGAAGGAGAATTGGGGAATGTCGGTTCGTTGGCTGGCGTGCTCGATGGTCATGGCCAGGAGGTTGCCTTCGGCATCGACGTCGAGCAATGTATTTTCGTCAAGGTTCTTGGTTTCAGCCACCTCGCCGGCTCTAAATTCGATGTAGAGCGTGTCGGTTTGTTGGAAGTATTGAACTTTCATGAGGGGCAAGCTCCTGCGCTCTCGCCGTTGAAATAGTAGGCATCAAGGTTGATTCCAACGCGGTTATTCACCGGAAGAAAAGACCCCCTCCCTGCCCTCCCCCGATGAGTACATCGGGGGAGGGAGGACCTTTGCAGGAGGCGCGCATGAGGCGTCATGCTTGCCCGCCGCGTGGATACGGGGGGGGGTCCGTCGCCCACACTTCCGGCTCGTGGGTTTGCTCACGGCATGGACGCGGGGGAGGGGTGACTGTCGCTGACGTTTGCGCCTTGTGGATTATTTGCTCGGCACCAGCTTGTAGGGCTGGACCGACGGGGGGTTGCTGTTGCTGCTGAGGGACCAGCCGCTGAGCGTGAGGTTGCCCTGGTCGTCGAAGAGGGTCCAGAGGGATTGTTCGTAGCTGTCGGTGGGGCGCTTGTAGCGATCGGTGGAGGCCTCCTGGTGCAGGATCAGACAGGGCATGCCGTCGGATTCCTTGAACTGGCCGGTGATGGCGGCGTTGCCCCAGGCGTTGCCGGTGATCACTTGTCCCTCCACTTTTCCCGTGGCGGGGTCGAGCTTGAGTTTCACCTGCTCGGGAGTGGCGTTGCGGCGGGGGCGGGGGTCGGTGACGACGAAGGTCGCGCCGGCGCTTAGGAGTTTGCTCACGGTGTCCATGCGGGACTTGGACAGCTCGGGTGTGGTCAAGTCGAGGAACGTCGGGCCGGATTGGAAGCTGGCGGCGACGTTGCCGCTGAACTTCGGATGGCCGTCGATCCACTGGACACTGAGGACGGCTTTGCGGTGGCTGCCAAGAAGGGTGCTGGGGGCTTTGCCGTATTCGCGGTGGGTGCTGTCGAACTCGACGACGGCGCCGAGGAGTGTGGGGGCGGCCTGGCCGGTGAGGGTGAAGGTGCCTTGCAGATGCAGGGCGTTGAAGACGCCGGCGAGTGATTTGGCCGGGCCCTTGAGTGTGATCATGACGGGAGCGGGCATGTTGGATTTGCCGTCCACATAGGTTTGCCCGGCCAACTGGATGCCGTCGGGCAGTTGCTTGTCGAGGAAATCGGTGACCAGGGCGCGGCGGGCGATCAACTGGTCCTTGGTCATGGAGTCGGTCATCGCCAGCTTGCCGGCCATGCCGCTGATCTGCCCTTCCAGCGCGGTCTTGCCGTCTGCGGTGGTGGCTTGCAACTGGCCTTGGAGTTGAGGGATGACGAGGATGGGCTTGTCGTTGACGAGTTGGACGCCGGCGGCGAGGTTGAATTGCTCGGGCGCGGGATTGTCGTTGCGGGTCATGTCGGCGACGAGAAACTGCGGCTTGCCTTCGACGCGGAGCAGGCCATACGCGACGGCGCGGGGTTTGGCGTTGGGATTGTTCGCGTAGGCGAGTTCACCTTCAAAGTGGGAATAGCTTTTGAATTGATCGGCGAAGTCGTTGATCAGTTTCGTACGGGCGTCGGCGACGGTGTTGTATTTCTTGATGAGTTCATCATGCGCGGCGGCATCGGAGCGCAAGGCGAGTCCCTTCTCGGCCAGTTCGATCTTGTCGCCTTCGCCGGTCGCCGTCAGGGTGATCGTCATGGGGTTGCGCTGGGCTTCGCCGACGGGGCCGAGCACCTGGCCGATGCTGATCTGCACCTGCGGGGGATCGGTTTGCGCGACCGCCATCTGCGCCTGGCGGGCCAGCGGGGGATTGGTTTCGCTGTAGATGATTCCCGTCCAGCCGCCGGGCTGTGATTTGCCGTCCAGGGCGAAGCGGGAGAGTTTCAGTGACGGGTCGCTTGACATGAGGACGAGGTTGGATTGCTCCAACTGCTTCTGGACGGCGGCGAGCACTTCCTGTCGGCGCTTGGCTTCAGCTTCCTGCTCCTGCTTGCGCGCCTCGGCGATGGTCTGGCCGCTCAAACGCCTGAGCTGCATTTTGGAAAACGCGGCCGGTCCTTCGGGATCGAGCAGGAGGGACTTGGGATCCACCTTGCATTGAAAGAGCATGGTCTGGCCGTCGGGGGAGACGATGCGGACGCGCCCGCCGTCGATGACGGAGTAATCGCAGGTGACGACCTGCATGTTCCGCATCGTGAGCATGACCTTGCCATCCTTGCCGAACTCAAGGCCGATCACCTCGGCGCGCTCCTTGGGATTGGCGGTGTACCAGGATCCGACGAGATCGCTTTGCCCGGAGACTTGCTGTGTCGGAGCGGCGGGGGGCGCGCCGGGCTTTCCGGCGTCGGCGGAGGAATCCGACTTGCCGCAGCCTGCGAGCGTGATCACGGCGATCAGGGTGACAGCGATACAACCCAGACAAGCACGTCGTGGCATGCGGACCTCCCGGTAAAAGACTTTCGATCGAATGGTCTCCCATGAAAACCGGATGGCCTTCCATTTTCAATAAGGTTGCGAACTATTTTTCAATATTTTTTTGGCGTGGTATTGTTCGATAGACACCCCCTCGGTCGGCGAAGGTGATATTTTGAGATTCTCCCGCTAAACTCCATACACCATGGCGTACACCGAACCTGTTTTGTTGAAGCGAATCCCCACCGACCCCTCCAAGCGGAAGCTGCATTGGTATGACGACTACGTCGCGACCGGCGGGTATGCCGCGTTGCGCAAGGCGGTGGACATGGGGTCGGAGGCGATCATCAAGACGGTGATGGATTCCGGTCTGCGCGGGCGCGGAGGGGCGGGGTTCAGCGCGGGGATGAAGTGGTCGTTCATTCCCAAGGAGAAGAAGGGGCCGCATTACATGGCGGTCAACGCTGATGAGTCGGAGCCGGGGACGTTCAAGGACCGCTACCTGATCGACTACGACCCGCACCAACTGCTCGAGGGGATCGCGATCGCGTCGCTGGCGACTCAGTGCGACGTGGCGTACATCTTCATTCGCGGGGAATACCACCGCCAGGCGAAGGTGCTCGAGCGCGCGATCGCCGAGGCGTATGAAAGGAAGATCTTCGGACAACAGGGGATTTTTGGATCCGCCCACAAGCTCGAGTGTTACCTGCATCGCGGAGCGGGGGCGTACATTTGCGGCGAAGAGACGGGGCTGCTTGAGGCGCTGGAGGGGAAGCGGGGCTGGCCGAGGAACAAGCCGCCGTTTCCGGCGATCGCCGGCGCGTTCGCCCGGCCGACGGTCATCAACAACGTCGAGACGCTCAGTTGCGTGCCGCACATCATCGGGCGCGATGATGGGCCGACGTGGTTCCGCACGATGGGGACGAAGAGTTCGCCGGGGCCAAAGCTGTACGGGATGAGCGGGCACGTCAACAAGCCCGGCGTGTATGAGGATGAGCTGGGGATCACGCTCGATTACGCGATCAACACGCTCGGCGGCGGAATGAAGGGGGGCGCGTACAAGGCGTGCATCTGCGGCGGGATTTCGATGGGGGTGCTGGGGACCAACCAACTCGACATCAAGCTCGACTTCGACGATGTGCGCTTTCGCGGCGGGTGTCTGGGGCTGGGGACGGCCGGAATGATCGTGATGAACGAGCACACGAACATGGTCGAGGCGCTGCGGAATTGCGTGCGTTTTTATGCCCACGAGAGTTGCGGCCAATGCACCCCGTGCCGCGAGGGCAGCGCGTGGATGGGCAAGATCATGAACCGCGTCGTCGATGGGATGGGACGGATCAAGGACCTTGAGATGTTGATGGAACTTGAGAAGACGCAGGGAATCATGCCCGGCACGACGATCTGCGGGCTGGCGGATGGAACGGCTTGGGCGACACGGACATTCATCAACAAGTTTTACGATGAGTTCGCGGCGGCGTGCGTGGAGCAGCCGGTGCAGTTGACGATCAAGCGCGGGATTCAGAACGTGACGGTGCCGATGGGGTCGAATACGCGGTGAGGCGGGAAGTGGGAATGCGGAATGCGCATGAAGATTCACCGCCGAGACGCGGAGAGCGCGGAGATGTTTCACCACGGAGGACACGGAGAGGAATCGTCACGAGCCGGATGCGTCTCTTCGAGCCTGACTTCGGCGAGCTCAGTCGAGTCGAGCCGCAGAGCCGAAGGCAGCGACGGATTGCAATTGCACGCGAAAACATCGGCTTGAGCCGTGCGCTGCGGGAAGCCGAGGGCAAAGGTCGGGTGTCGCGCAAGCGGGTGATGGAGGCATTGATATGACACGACATCTGATGCTGTTGGCGGGGATCATGCTCCTGGGTGGGGTTGGTGGGTGCATGAGCAAACTGGAGACGGGGTACGTGCCACGTAAACTGGGCGCCAATGACTCGCAGCGACGGGCGTATTATGCCTCGCCATACTCGCCGGAGTCGCATTCGGCCAGTGGCGCGGATGTACAGATGCCGCAACAGAGTTCGTCCAGCAACCGCTGATTGGTCGATGAAAGGGTGGAAATGGACGTGCGGGTGGAGTGGATCATCGGTGGGGCGGGACGCCGGTGAGGGAATACGGAAGTTCGCGGGGTGTGGCATGATTTGGACATATCGGATGTCGGACGCCTACGATTGATTTGTTATGGCCGTTGCTTCCATTGATCCCGAACTGTTCTTGCGGCTGGTTCAGCCGCGCCTGGAGTCGCAGGACCTGCCCGGGCTGCTGAACCTGCTTCGCTCGAGGTGGTCGAAGGATCAGATCATGGGGGTGCTCGCCTCTTCACACGAGGATGCCCGGAAAGTGGCGGCGCTGGCGCTGGGTCTGGTGGGGACGCGCTGTTGCGTGGATGCGCTGGCGGCGCAATTGAAGCATCCGGACCCGATGGTGAACGACATGGCCGAGCACGCGCTCTGGTCAATCTGGTTTCGCCTGGGCACACCCGAGGCGAACCATCATCTGGCCCGCGGCACGCAGGCGATGACGCGGCGCGATTTCGACATTGCGATGTGCCATTTCGGCAAGGCGATTGAAATTGATCCCGGTTTCGCGGAGGCCTATAACCAGCGCGCCCTGGCGGCATACCTCCAGGAGCAATATGAACCGGCGATCGAGGATTCGCGGCAAGCGACGGCGCATATGCCGTGTCATTTCGCCGCCTGGGCGGGAATGGGGCATTGCCAGGCGCATCTCGGGCGGCGACGTCAGGCGATAACGTGTTACGAAAAGGCGCTGGAGATCAACCCGCATCTGTCGTGCGTGAAGGAAGCGGTCGAAACGCTTCGTCGATGTGGCAAAAAGGCGTGACCGGAAGGGGGCGCTTGCAACCCTTGCAAATTCCCTCCCGCACATTGGCAATCGACGTGGAATGACGACATGCCGCAAGCGCGAAACATCGATCACTTCGTCGGGGCGCTGCAAAGACGGCTGGGGATGGGGCGGGGGATTGAACGGGTGGGGGTTCTTCTGACATTTGGATGCGCGGCGGCGGCGATTGCGATCCCGCTGGGCGTGCTGCTGGGCGCAAGTGCGTTATGGCTGACGCTGTGGATTTTGTCCGCCAGCATCGCGTTGGGGATGATCGCCGCGTGGCGCGCCTGGCCGACACGTCTGACAGCGGCCATAGAGGGAGATCGGCAGTTTAAGCTGGATGATTTGCTCAGCACGGCATGGTCGATCAGGCGGACGGGCGCTGTGACGGACAACTCCGCGGCAGCGCTGCTCTTGCATGAAGCACGTACGGCGTGTCAGACAAGGTCGGCTAAGATGCTGGTGACTCGCAGGTGGGGGATGGCCAGGTGGGTGGGATTGGCGATTGGCGTGGCGCTGGTTCTCACGGCATCGGCGTGGTGGTCGGTTGCGGATTCGAGCGGGGTGGAGGTGGCCGGTAATGTGGGCGGTGGATTTTTGACGCCTAAAGAGTTGCGCCACGAGCGGCCGACGTCTTCGCAACGGATCGAACGGGGTGCGACGCCGGAGAGTCGGGGGGAAACCAAAACCGGCGAGCAGTTCCCTGATGGCACGTCATCCCCGCAAACCGGTGACTCGACACAGCCATTGGAGGATGCCTCATCTCAAGCAGATGCGCACGCCGGAGGAGGGGAGGGCGCGGGGATGGGTTCGGCACAGACTGAATCGCGTCCAACGAGCCCCACAGCGCTCGTCGGGTCACAGGCCGCAACAGGAGCGGATCGAGCGACAGGGCTGGAAGAAGTGTCCGGCGTCGGCGGTGGCAGACAATCCGATGAAGTAAACCGCGATAACGAGGCGGAAAGCGGGGAAGCGGGCATTGTGTCAGACAGCGTCGGACACCCGGCGCCTCCGTGGGCGTCGCCGCACTGGAGGCAGGATCAGTCGGCCGCGACGGCGGCGATGCGCCAAGGGCGGGTGCCGGATGCGTACCTTGACCTCGTTCGGGCATATTTCGATCAGGAGCCGCGCACGAAGTAAGCGGTTTCGCGCCATTGCAAAATCCCCCCTGCCACACGCGACATCCCGGCCGCGTCATCATTCAATTTTCACAATATGTCCCCCAAGCTCGGTCATGATCGCGCGGATCAGGTCGTCGGACTCGAACTGCGCCTTTAATTCGGCGGTGAGGCGGACGGCAGGGGGCGGAACATCGGCGGCGTCCTGCGCAGGCGCACGTGAGGTGACGGGCGCGGTTTTGGATAGCGACGATGCGGGCGATGGGGGCGATGTCGCGTGAGATGCCGCTGCGGCGGATGTTGTCGATTCGCCGCGCGGCCCGTCCGATCCCTCCTCCAATTGAAAACGGATGCCCACGGGGCCAGCCAGCCGCTGGGAGAAGCGCTCGCCGATGGCGTTTTTTCGTCCGTTCTGCTCAAGCCTTTTGACCCAGGTCTCCTGCTTGGCCGGGAGGGCGATGACGGCCATGCCCTCTTGAATCCCGATGAGGCGGGACTCGGACAAAATGCCGAACAACCCCGGATCCTGCTCATTGAACTCCGCGAGCAGCGCATTCCAGGCGGCGGCGGGTTCGGATGGCTTTGATGGGGTTGCAATGGATGAGGCGACGTCGGCGGCGCTGGTTTGCGCGGTGCGCGAGGGGGGCGGCGCAGCCGCGGCGGCCTTTCTTTGTTCCGCCATGATCGCCGACAACGAGCGCGTGGGGCCATCCCAGACGCGCCCGACGGCTGGAAGATCGTCGTTGTCATCGAGATCGATCGAGGGTGCCGGCGTTTGGGCCAGTTCCGGCGCGGGCACGGGCGCGGCCGATTTTTGCGGTGCGGGCGACGCTTGCGGCGCGGCCGTCGTCACAGCCAGTGCCTGCGCGGCGGCGCGAGGCGCGGGGGAAGCCGCCGGGCGGGTGACGGTTAGGTCAGGAGTTTTTTTTTGAATGGCGGGGGAATCGCCGTCCGTTTCATCGACCTGCCCAAGCAGGCTTGCGATGGAGTTGAACTGATCGGCCAGCGCCATGCGGACGAGCGTCGCATCGAGCAGCGCGGCGCTGGGCATTGATTGGCGCATGTGGCGGCGGAGTTCCTCGAGAAGAACAATGTCCTGCGTGATCGCCACGGGATCATAAAGCCCCGCTTGCTTGACCAGCTCATCAAGCTGGACGCCGGGCGCCTCGACGAGATTGGATTGTCCGCCGCATGTGCGGAGGATCAGCAGGTTCCGCAAGTGGTCGATGAGGGCCACCAGCAGACCGTCGGCCGTCAAGCCGCCGCGGAGGATCGCATCAGCCTGTGTGAGGGTCGCCTGCACATCGGCATCGGCGATCGCCTGGGCGAGGTTGAAAATGAGCTCGCTTCGGGGCAGGCCGAGCAGCTCCTCGATCCGCGCCGCCGTCAGTTCGGTTTCGCCGATGCTGAGCAGACGGTCGAGCAGGGAGAGGGCGTCGCGCATCGAGCCAGCGCCGGCTTTGGCGACCATGAGGAGGGCATCAGACTCGGCGGTGATTTTTTCCTTTTCGCAGATGTCCTTCAGATGCCCGGCGATTTCGCGGGTGGGGATGTTGCGAAAATCATACCGCTGGCAGCGGGAGAGGATGGTGGGGAGCACCTTCTCCGGCTCGGTGGTGGCGAGGATGAACTTCACATGGCTGGGGGGTTCCTCCAGCGTTTTGAGCAGCGCGTTGAAGGCGCTTTTGCTGAGCATGTGCACTTCGTCGATGATGTAGACCTTGAAGCGGCAATGGCCGGGGCTGTATTGGGCGTTTTCGATGATGTCGCGGATGGAGTCCACGCCGGTGTTGCTGGCGGCGTCGATCTCGATGACGTCCATCTCCTCGCCACGGGCGATGGCCAGGCACGCGGCGCACTTGCCGCAGGGCGTCGCGGTCGGGCCATCAGTGGACTGGCAATTGAGCGCCTTGGCGAGGATGCGGGCGGTGGTGGTCTTGCCCGTGCCGCGTGTGCCGCAGAAAAGATAGGCATGGGCGATTCGCCCGGTCTGGATCGCCTTCTTGAGCGTTTGCGCGATGTGTTCCTGCCCGATGACCTCATCGAAGGTGTTGGAACGGTATCGCCGGGCTAAAACGGTGTAGGACATAATCGCGCGGGGTTGGGGGTTCGTGCACGACGGATCAGTTTAGCAGCGCCGATGGAATGAAGAAAGCGGCCAGCCAATGCCCGCAGGGTGTTTCAATTCTCTTTGGTAGGGGCGGCTTCAGCCGCCGTCTTCCTCTAAAACGGCGGCTAAAGCCGCACTGCTGTGAACATCTTCACATGGCCAATTTGATTCGCGCAGGAGCATT
>CAYTAP010000128.1:0-10239 GCA_964435775.1 uncultured Tepidisphaeraceae bacterium | reverse complement strand
ACCGGCAGCGATTGGGGCCAGTTCCGCTTCATCCTCCTCAGCGGCGACAATGGCACGACCAGCCAGCCCCACTTTGACGTCAGCGCCACCAACATCGGCGGCGTCGATGGCTTCTCGATCAACCCCTTCACCCAGCACGAATATCAGGACACCGCCGGACAACCCAACACCGACCTCGCCAAGTTGCTTTCGCTGACCGATGGCTCGGTCGCCAATGGCGATGTGTTCCGTCCGGGCAAGGCAAGCGGGCAGCTTGTCATCGCCGCATACCCGACCGCTGATGGGGGCAACGGCGGACAGGTCTTCACCCTCAAGGAACTCCCCGGCGTCGGACCGAACGTCATCCCCCTGCCCAGCGCGCTCTGGTCGGGCTTGATCGGCCTGTCGGGTCTGGCGCTCTTCGCCGGCAGCCGCGCGGTCGCCCGTCGCTCGGCTTAAGCGAATGGTTTTCACATTGATGCACAAGGGCCGAAACCCATGAGTTTCGGCCCTTTTTCTTTGAATCTTCGAGCAGACGGCGGATCGTTCATCCATTGGACGGCGATGGAACCCTCACGCCGCGAATCGCAAGGAACAAGGGAATCTCCTCCCGCGCCCGATTTTCCGCCGCCGCCCGCGGGCCGCTTGTGCTGCTCTTGTGGCTCGGCCATTCCTCCATCGCATCAATGAGCAAACCCGCCTGCCGCATCGCTTTCACATACGCCTCGATCGGCTTATGAAAGCTCCATGTATACTGCGACGCATCCCGGCCGGGGTGCGTGGTGATCGGCGTCTTGCGCGGCATCAGATAACGATCCACCCGCCGATACTGCACGCCGCGGCTCTCATCCCATTGCCAGCTTGTCTCCTTCGGCCCGCGGAAGCAGGGGTGCATCATGACGATCACCACCTTCCCGCCAGGCTTGATGACGCGGGCCATCTCGGCGATCGCCGGCGCCAGTGGATGAATGTTTTGAATCGCCAGCACACAGGAGGCGAAATCGAAAGCGCCCTGAGCGATGAAGGATAAATCGCGCGCATCACCGACTTGGTAGCGAATGTCCGGCGGGCCCCGCCGACGAGCCGCCTCCACCAGCGCCTGCGCCGCATCCACCCCCGTCACCTCCGCCCCCCTCTCGCGGAGCAGGCGGCAGAGCACCCCCTGCCCGCACGCAACATCAAGTGCCGTCTGTCCCGCCTTCACGGCAAGCAGACGCAGTACACCGGGGAGCACGACGTGCTGGTGATAGTCCGATCCGCTCTCCCCGACGAGCTGGTCATACCAATCGGCGACACCGCCCCAGTCCGTCGCCGGACCAACCAAGCGCGACACCTCTGCTGATCGTTTTATCTTGTGTCCACCGCGATTGGCCATGTTTTGTTGTTTCCCGTGTGAAGTAAACTCGTCATAATAGAGGCCTTCACCTGAGAAAGGAATCATCATGCGCGCGATACTTGGGGCAGGCGGATTGATCGGTCTGCTCGTCATCGTATTCATCGTCATATACCTCCAGGCACAAAATGCGCAAACCGTATTGAAAACAGCCAAACCCCTCCAGGAAACCGCGCAGCGACTGGCCGGCGAGGATGCACACGGGATGAAGGTGGCCGACTCCATCTCCCTTGAACCAGTGTCCAACGGAAGCCGAACCGATGCGCTGCTTGTAAAAACAATCGTCCCCGAGGGACCAATGGCGACGTATTTCGGGTTGCGGGCGGGGGATCAGATCATCCAGGTCGGCCCGCAACGCGTCCGCGACATCGGTGATGCGGACCTGGCCAAGGACCTCGTGCTGGGCGCGCGGATGCGGGCATGGACGCTGGTCATCCGTCGCAATGGAACCGAGATGACGCTGCCCGCCACCGGCCCCGCGCCGGCCAGTCCCGGCATAAGCACGCCGGATCAAAACGCCCCGGACACCCGCTCTCCATTACAGCGTCAACTGGAGAGCATTCAAAAGGTTCCGACGCATTGAGCGCAGGCGCATCCCATCGTCGAGCCTCTCGACTCATCGCGTGGACGCTGCTTTGCACCGCGCTTGTTCCCGGCCAACTGCTTTGGATTTTCCTCCTCCGCGCCCAGCGCATCATGGACCATGACGCCCTGCTCATCGGCGGGCAAATCACCCTGGCGGTCGCGTGCATCGGCATTCTCGCATTGCTTTGCTCGGCGCCCGCTGACGCGATGCGTTTGTCAGCGCGCCAAAGCGCCGGACTGATTCTGGGGGGCGCGATTCTCCTGCAGGGATCGGCCGTGTTGATGCTCTGGCCGGCATTGTCCGAAGACCTCATCCGCTATCGCATCGACGGCGTCACATGGCTTGCGGGATATTCCCCTTATGCCCTATCCCCGGCGCAGTGGGACTCGCCTGCATTCAATGGCGAGCCGCCTCACTGGGATGAGGTCGATCGCCTCGGCTTGTCATCGCGGCTTTATCCGGAGCTTCACACGATCTACCTGCCGGTTTCCGAACTGATCTTTGTCGGGACGCGCGGGATCGAACGGCTGTTCCTTCCCCCACCGAATCCCAGCCACGGCGCACGGGGCGCAACGGCCATCGCCAGCGGCGGCGCTGCGCCTTCGACGTGGCGAGATGCAATGGGCACGCTTTCGTTCTGGCAACGCGGCACGGTTTTACGGATCATCTTCGCAGCCGCCGCCGCCACCAGCGCGTTGCTCTTGATCCGCATCCTCACGCAGACGGGCAAGAGCCCCTTGTGGAGCATCCCCTTCGCCTGGAACCCCCTGACCACACTCGAATGCGGCGGAATGGGGCATCAGGACATCATCGGGATTCTTCTGATTCTCGCGGCGATTCATCTGTTGCAAAATCGTAAAAACATCCGCGCTGGAGTTGGTCTGGCGCTGGCCTGCGGCGTCAAACCATTTGCGGTCGTCCTCCTCCCCTTCGCCCTCGGCGACGGACGGAAACGCACCGGCGACGATTCAAACAATCATCATCGCCTGAGGCAAGCGGCGATGTTGCCGCTCACATTCGCCGTCACGCTGTTCATTCTCGCCCTGCCGCTGCTGCAACAGCACGGATACATCGGATGGCTCGCCACCGTACGGATGTACGCCCATCACTGGGAAGCCAACGGCTCGATCTACCTGGCGTTCAAGCACTTTTTCGGGCAAGGCGGGGATGGATGGGCGATGGTCCATGCCAAGGAGCACGCGCGCCAGTTTGCCGGCGCATCGGTCGTCGTGGTGCTTGGGCTTTGCTGGTTTTTCAAGGCGAACATCGCGCAGGCGGGATACTGGTGCCTCCTCGCGGCGCTGTTGACCGCGCCGGTGGTGTATCCCTGGTACCTGCTCTGGGCGCTGGCGCTGGTTCCCCTGCTCGGCGGACGAACCGGGTGGACGATGCTGATCTGGAGCGGAACCGCGGCGATCTCGTACCTTCTCTGGCGGCAGCCGACATGGAATCTGCCGACTTGGGCGACGTATGCCGAGTATGGCCCGGTCTATGCGATGCTGATCGGCGAGATCGCCGCGCTGCTCTACCGCGCCTTGGCCGGTTGGCCGATGCCACGCTTGCGCATCACCTGAATCTGGTAATCCTTGCCCGTAGTGTCGGTGAGATCAGCGCCGGGCAGGATCGCCTTGCCGGACAGATCGATTCGCGCATCCCGCTTGACGGAAATGAAGGCGCCGGCGGCCACATGCGGACCGGCCTGTCGCTCCGGAGCTCCCATGGCAAGCGTATCGGCCGACGCGCCGCTGGCGACCACGTCCGCCTTGTCCACCACAAACACCACGTCCGCGCCGCGATCCTTGTCGCCGGTATCGACGAACAAAAAGTCGTCCGGCTTGTTCGCGTACAGTTCCGTCCCCTTCTCCAGCGTGCCGACGGGGAAATAATCCTTTCCGTCGGCCACGAGATGAATCGATCCCGTGCTGAACCGGACCAGATGATCGGAATCGGATGCGTTTTGATTGAATACGATGCGCACAACCAAAATCATCTGGTTCGGCGAGGCGGTCAGCGGTTTGTCGATCCCCTTCATCTTCCGCACCATCTCATATTCGGAGTTGATCTGCGTGAGCGGATGGTCGATGCTGTAAACCCCCACCACTTTCACCTGGTCGCCGGCGTTGCCATTGAGCGCCGTATGACGCGCCGACTGCTGAATCCCGATCCGCTGCCCGAACAGTTCCTTGAGATAATCCGGATGGATTTGCGTCAACGGCACATCACCGGCCAGCGAACCCCCGTCGCTCAGGTGCGCCACCGTGCTCAAAAGCATGCTGTCCACCGGCAGGAACAAGCCGCCGCGATCATCGGGGGTCAGACGGTCGCTTTTCAACTCACCGTGGACCGTTGCATCCTGCAACTGTCCCCCGCCGGTGTTGGGGACGGTCACGTTGCGGTCCTCCTGAAGCGTATACGGGGTGTACATGGCGATCGAAGCGCCGAAGGGCATCGTCTGCGCCGCCAGGGCGACAACGCCGGTTGCGTAAATCCCCGCTATCACCCCCATGACCCCGGCGCCAACGCGATCGAGCGTGACGGGCAGGCGGATGTTGCCCGGCACGAGCGCATCGAAAATGACGCGGAGCACAAGGTAAACCGCCGCGAAGATCGCAACGAGGGTGATCGCGCGGGCTGTGTCGGAAAATGCGCCGCCGGAAATCAGTTGCTCAAGGGATTCGTGATACGAAACGGCCATCACGGCCGCGAAAACCGCGATGATCGCCGAAATGGTCGATCCAAAGAATCCCTGCGTGTAATGGAAATACGCGATCGCCAGGACCAGGAGAATGATGATGACACTGAAAAGCATAGTTGGCCTTTGCTGGCTCGTGAATCAATTGTTGGCGTCGATGATTCGAACGTCGCGGAACCGTTTGTCGATCACCCCACTCCTAGGCGCCGTCGTTGCCTCATGTGCGCGGCTGGGCATGCTTGACGGCCGGTTTGGCCGACGCGCTCCTGCCCGTTCCGTCCTGTCGCAACACGCGGAGGATTTCCTGCACGCTCGTGACGCCGGCCTCAACCAGCGACAGCGCCTGTTCCTGAAGGTAGCGCCCTCGCTGTTTGCGAAACGCCGCCTTCAACGGACCCGACCCTTCGCCGCCGGCCACCGCCTGCCGCACGTCGTCGGTGATGACAAGCACCTCGAACACGCCCACTCGTCCTTTGTATCGAAGATCGTGACAAAACTCGCAGACAAGTGGATTGCCCTTGGGATCGCGCAGCGGCGAAGATCGCGCCTGGTAAAGTTGACCCACCTTCTGCGGATCAATGTTGAGCTTGCGGAGAGTTTCGGCATCCGGCTGATAGCCAACCTTGCACGCGTCGCACAGCTTGCGCACCACCCGCCCGGCCACGACCATGTTCAGATTCGACATCGCCAGCTTGTCATCCCCCACGAGCTTGCGCCATTGTGCGAGGGCATCGAATGTATTGCCGGCGGTCAGCCCCACATACACACGCTTTTGGGCGGAATATTTAATCAGCTCGGCCGCCGTCTTGGAATCACGAACTTCGGGGACGAGCACCGCATCCGGCTCCTGGCTGACGACCCACGACGCCAGCTTCGCCTCCTCGCTTCCCGTCGCGGACAGGGGAAGTTTGTTCTGGGTGATCCCTTCGAGGTCTTCCTGCGGATCCCGCTCGATGGTGTGCAGGTGCTGGAGAAACGAATCGTGCCCGCGAAGCACGCCATACAGGAGGGAGGTGCGTCCATTGCCCGGCGGCGCGCTGAGCAGGACCACGCCGGTGTTGTCGAGGATTGAATCCTGAACCAACTTCAACTGCGCCTCGGAGAATCCCAATTCATTCAGCTTGAGAATATGCTGGCGTTTGGGCTCGGTGATCATCTGCATCGTCTCGCCGGAGGCGCTGCCGGACGACCGAACCTCAACCTCGATGGGCTTGGCATCGGCGCCGATTTTCATAAGCCCCTTCTGGGGCTTGCGAAGTTCTTTGACATCCATCGCGGCGGCGCGTTTGGCGTAGGTGATGGCCGCGGCGCTGTCCTCGCGGCTGAACGTGCCCCCGCTGTATTTGACGCCATCGATCCAGAAGTGAATGATGCCCGACCCTTCCGCCGGTACAAGCTCCAGACGTTCGACGCCACGCTTCATCGGGCTGGCCAGCATCCGCTGCAAGGCATCGAAGCCTGCGCGATCGGGCGAATCGGTCGCCGGGGGATAAAGGTTCTTTCCGCCGCGATCGACGAACTGAAGTTCCCCCGCCGGTGCGGTGGGTTCCTTTTTCTTGCCACCAAGGCTTTTCACCCATGTCCGAAATTGTTCATTGAGGTCTCCCAGCCCCACCTTTTGTTGGCGCAAATAGAGATAGACGCCGATCTCGATGCCCACAATGACCAGGAGCACCAGCAATGCGATCCAGAAATTGGGAAGGTAGAAAAACAGACCGTACGCGAGCACCATGCCGAGCATCAAGCCCGTATTGATCTCCAGCCGTTTCATGTGGGCGGCGACAAGATCCTTGTCCGCCCACGTCAACAACCGCACCCAGATGAGCAGCAGCACGACAGCCGGCAGCGCCTTCCAGGCGCTGACATATCCACCCACGGGAATCACAGCCGTCAGCACATCCACGTGCATTCGCATCTCCACAAAAACCATGTCGATGGCGGCGCCCACGCAACGAGCGGAGCCACCGGCATGTCCTCATTCTAATGACAAGCCGTGAAATCGTCCAAACTTACCCTTCTTCGGCACCGCTTCCGATCCATCAAGGGAGACGGTGATCTCTAAAAAATCAGGCAAGTGAATTGATGCAACACGCGACGATCGCCCACGTTGACACCATGCGCCCCCGCGCCTACTTTGGCACGATGCTCCGTCTGACCCGCCACGGTTTCCGTGAAATGCTGATCGGTTCGCTCGTGTTGATCGTGGTTGCGGTCGTGCTGGGCGTGTCGTTCTGGTGGCCGCTGTCGCTGATCGTCCTGCCGGTCCTCATCTGGCTCTTCGCCTTCTTCCGCGATCCCGAGCGCGCGCTTCCCGCCAACCAGCATGTGATGGTCAGCCCGGCCGACGGCGTCGTTTCCGACATCACGGAAATCCCCCACGATGATCTGGTCAATGGCCCGGCCATCCGCGTCGGCATCTTCCTGTCCGTTTTCAACGTCCACATCAACCGCGCCCCCTGCGCCGGTCGGGTCCTCGCCACGAATTACAAGAAGGGCAAGTTCATCAACGCCATGAAGCATGGCAAGGCGTCGGAGGAAAACGAGTCGAACACGATCATCCTGGCCGAGCCCAATGGCGATCGCCAGGTCGCGGTCGTCAAGCAGATCGTCGGGCTGATCGCGCGTCGGATCATCTGCACGGTTTCAAAAGGCGATGATGTCTCACGCGGCCAGCGAATCGGGATGATCAAGTTCGGCAGCCGCACCGAGCTGACCATCCCGACGTGGCTTGGTCCCAAAATCGAGGTGGAGATTGGGCAGACCGTTCATGGCGCTGCCGATGTGATCGCCACGCTCTCGAACCCAATCGTTTCAGAGCCATCGGCAAGCATTGGCGAGGAGTTCGAGCCAATCATCGGCAGGCAAACCCCGGCGTGAACGGCTGACCGCGCCGGTCCGGTGACGAGGCGATATCCGCAGCGTATCATTGCTCATTTTCGGGTGACCATAGCATAAGGAGACGCTCGAAAATGCCCGATGACTCCTCCTCCTCCAACCCCTCGCCGCGCGGTTTCGAACATGACCATCGCCGATTGCGACGGCGGCGCTCCCGCCGACGCGCCTACATCCGTTCGGTCTATTTCCTGCCGAGCATGGCGACCCTCGGCAACGCGATCTGCGGTTTCGCCGCCATTTATGTCGCCGCACTGACGTTCGACGACATCACCCGCGATCCCTGGACCCGCTGGTTTCTCGATCACCGCTACACCGCCGCCGCGTGGCTCATCTTCGTGGCAATGGTCTTCGACGCCCTCGACGGACGCCTCGCCCGCTTTGCCCGGCACACCACCGACTTCGGCGGCCAGCTCGACAGCCTCGCCGACGTCATCAGCTTCGGCGCGGCCCCGGCGTTCCTCGCGCTTGTGGTCTTCAAAGACGGGATCATGATCGACCAGAACCTGCCGGCCAGCCTGTCACGACTGATTTGGGCTTTTGGCGCCTTGTTCCTGAGTTGCGCCGCGATGCGACTCGCCCGGTTCAACGTCAGCAACGAGCACGGCGAGCAGCACCACTTCAGCTTCCTCGGCCTGCCCAGCCCAGGCGCAGGCGGCGCGGTCGCGGGTTTCATCCTCATGCAGCAGGAGCTGTTGCATGACCACCTGCGCGTGCTGTCCCTCATCTGCCTGTGGCTACTCCCCGCGATCGTCCTCGCCACCGGACTGCTCATGGTCAGCAATATCCGCTACCCCCACCTCGTCAACCGCTATTTGCGCGGCCGACGATCCTTCGGCCGGCTCATTCCTTTCGTCATCCTCGGATTACTCTTCGTCGTCTGGCCGCAATATACGCTGGGGTTGGGGACCCTCACTTTTGCCCTTTGGGGTCCGCTTGGCATTGTGATGGCCAAGCTCCGCAAACGCTCGACGCCGGAAACTTCCTAAGGGCATTGAGCCCTCATACGGATCGTACTTCAATACTCGCGCCGCTGGTGCGCGGTGGGGATATTCAAAATTTTTCGATATTTGGCAACGGTCCGACGGGCCAGCACAAGCCCCTGCTCCCGAAGGCGCTCAACCAACTCCTCGTCATTGAGGGGCTTGTTCTTGTCCTCGTTATCCACAATCACCTTCAGCTTTTCCTTGACCGCATCCCAACTCATGTCCTCCCCCTCGGCGCTGGTCGTGCCGCCGGAGAAGAACCGGCGAAGTGGAAAAATACCCCGGGGCGTCTGGACCCACTTCTCGGACACCGCGCGGGAAACCGTGGCGACGTGAATGCCAAGCTGGTCGGCGACCTGGATCATCGGAAGCGGCTTGAGATGCTCGGGGCCGTTGTCGAGAAAGTCGCGCTGGGCGTCGACCACCGCACGGATGACCCGCAGAAGCGTCCCTCTTCGCTGTTCGATGCTCTCGATGAGCCACCGGGCGCTGCGGACGTTGCTCGTGAGAAAATCACGGGTGGATTTGTCGCAGGCGCGCTGCTTGAGCATCTTGCGATAGAGCCGGCTGATCGACAGGGTGCTCGATGGATCGCGGGCCATCGCAATTTCATATTGGCCGGTGTCTTCGTCGTAATAGATCGTCGCATCCGGGGTGATGGGCGGCGCGTCATCGCGCCCAATTTGCCGTCCGGGATGCGGATGCAAGCGGGACAGACGCTTGACGGCGGCCTTCACGTCCTCCACCGAGCGGCCGAGTTTCCTGCCGACCAGCGGATAGCGGTTCATCCGCAGGTCATTGAGATGATGCCGAATGATCCGGCGCTCGAGATCAAAATCGTGGCCGGCCAAATCCTCGGAAGCGCCCTCTCGCTCAAGGGCATCGAGTTGAAGCAGAAGGCATTCCTGCGGCGAGCGGGCACCCACGCCGGCCGGGTCGAGCTTCTGAATGAGCTTGAGCGCGCCGGCCAGGTCGGACACATGCGGAGAATCCTTCGCATCCGTCGCAATCGTCTCCAGCGGTGTGCGCAGATAGCCGTCATCCTCGATATACCCGATCAACGCCTCCCCGGCTTTGCGCACCGCCGGGGGGCACTCCACAAACGCCCATTGACCCATCAAATGCTCGGACAGCGTTTCACTCCGGGCGGCGGTGTTGTTCAACGCATCAAGCTTGCGATCCCGCTCCCCATCGTAACTGCTGACGCGAAAGTTGCTCCCGTTGGTGTGGAACTCCTCGTTTTCAAGATACTCCCCGATCTTTTCCAATCGTTCGAAATCGGCGGCCTGGGCGGCGTCGGCATCGACCACCAAATCCCGTTCGCTGTCGCTGCGATCCTCCGACGGGCTGTCCGGCTCATCGCCGATGGCGTCAGGCTCGCTCGAATCCCCCGCGCGAAGCTCCAAAACCGGATTGGTTTGCAACTCCTGCTCAATCCGCTCCTCCAGTGCCGTCAAAGGCAACTGCAGAATTTCCATGCTCTGAATCATTCGCGGAGTCAGGAGCGTCCGCATGTCCTGGCGCAATGAGGCAGATTGGGTAAGTTGCATGGCCATAGGCAGGTTGTATTTGCGCTCTTTCCGACACCACCGGCATGATATTTGCTAGCACGCCACTGGTCCCGACTATACGAACCGTTCCCACCAACCGCAACACGTAAATCGGTCGCGATTTTCAATAAATTGCGGCCTTATTATGCACGTTGGTAAAT
>CAYTAP010000127.1:8539-10258 GCA_964435775.1 uncultured Tepidisphaeraceae bacterium | reverse complement strand
ATTCAAATAAAAAAGGTGGCGTGGTTCTCTCGGCACACCACGCCACCCAGGGAAGGAGGTTCAGTATCATCATGTTGTACGCCAATGGCGCGCCGCGGTTCGTTGGGGGAAAAAATAATTTGAACTTTTTTCTGGATTGCCAATCAGGCTGGGATGGCGGTATCGATTGGAAGGACTGGAGGAAACAGCAGTGCCCGCTGCGGCGAATAAATCCAACAAACTGAACTGAAATCTTAAATAGTTGAGACGGAGTATCATGTAGGCTATCATAGACATCGCTGGTTTTTTGAGGGGGATCGGCGAGGGCCTGCCCGCCGATGACGGGGGCGGTCATGATTGATGTTTGCTCCACAAGGGATACGTTCATGCCTACTGAAACAACTGAAGTCGAAACGCTTGCCAACCAGGAATATAAGTGGGGGTTTGTCACCGACATCGAAGCGGAATCGTTGCCGCCGGGCTTGAACGAGGAGACGGTCCGGCAGATTTCCGCGCGCAAGCATGAACCGGAGTGGATGCTCGAGTGGCGGCTGCGGGCGTATCGGCATTGGTTGACGATGACCGAGCCGCATGAATGGCCACATTTGACGTATCCGAAGATCAACTATCAGGACACGGTCTACTACTCGGCCCCGAAGAAGAAGCCCAAGAGCCTCGATGAAATTGATCCGGAGCTGCTCAAGACCTATGACAAGCTGGGCATTCCGCTCAATGAGCGCAAGGCGCTGTTGGGGATTGAGGAAAAGGGAGACACGCCGGTTGCAGTCGATGCGGTGTTCGACAGTGTTTCGGTCGCCACGACATTTCGCAAAACACTGGCCGATAAGGGAATCTTGTTCTGCTCGTTCGGCGAAGCGGTTCGGGACTACCCGGAGATCGTCAAAAAATACATGGGCTCGGTCGTCCCCTACTCGGACAACTACTATGCGACGCTCAACTCTGCCGTTTTCACGGATGGGTCGTTCGTCTATATCCCCAAGGGCGTGAAATGCCCGATGGAACTCTCCACTTACTTCCGAATCAACGCGAAGAACACAGGCCAGTTTGAGCGGACGCTCATCATCGCCGAGGCCGGGGCGCATGTGAGCTATCTTGAGGGATGCACCGCGCCCAGCCGCGACGAAAATCAGTTGCACGCGGCCGTCGTTGAACTCGTGGCGATGGATGACGCGACAATTAAATACAGCACGGTTCAAAACTGGTATCCCGGCGACAAGGAGGGGCGCGGCGGGATCTACAACTTCGTCACCAAGCGGGGGGCGTGCCGCGGCACAAACAGCAAGATCATCTGGACGCAGGTCGAAACCGGATCGGCAATCACCTGGAAATATCCCTCCTGCATTTTGCAGGGGGATAACAGCGTCGGGGAGTTTTACAGCGTGGCGGTGACCAACAACCGCCAGCAGGCCGACACCGGCACGAAGATGATCCACATCGGCAAGAACACCCGCAGCACGATCGTCAGCAAGGGGATCAGCGCCGGGCAGGGACAGAACACCTACCGCGGGCTGGTCAAAATCCTCAAGGGCGCCTCACACAGCCGCAACTACACCCAGTGCGACTCAATGCTCATCGGAGACCGCTGCGGCGCCCACACCTTCCCGTACATCGAGGTGCGGAACACGACCAGCCAGGTGGAGCACGAGGCGAGCACGAGCAAGATCGGCGAGGATCAGTTGTTCTATTGCAAAACCCGCGGGATTTCCGTCGAAGACGCGG
>CAYTAP010000127.1:0-8512 GCA_964435775.1 uncultured Tepidisphaeraceae bacterium | reverse complement strand
ATCGTCTCTGGCTTCTGCCGGGAAGTCTTCAAGGAGCTCCCGATGGAGTTCGCGGTGGAAGCGCAAAAGCTGCTGAGCGTGAGCCTCGAGGGCAGCGTTGGATAAGTGAAGTCGCTTGAAACATGTAAAAATAATTCAAGAACGGAAATAGAACATGGCATTGCTGGAAATCAGAAATTTGCACGCGCGGGTTGGTGATCGGGAGATTCTCAAGGGGGTCGATCTCGACATCGATCAAGGACAGGTCCATGCGATCATGGGCAAGAACGGTTCGGGCAAGAGCACGCTTTGCCAGGTGCTCGCCGGGCGCGAGACATACGTCGTCACCGAAGGGGAGGTGCGTTACAAAGGCAAGGACCTGCTGGAGATGAGCGCCGAGGAGCGGGCTCGCGATGGGGTGTTCCTCGCGTTTCAGTATCCGGTTGAAATCCCGGGCGTCTCGACAAGTTATTTTCTGAAGGCCGCCGTCAACGCGATCCGCGAGCACCGCGGCGAACCGGCGCTGGACGCCATGCAGTTTTTGAAACTCGTCAAGGACAAGATGAAGCTGCTCGAAATGGATCAGACCTTCATGAACCGCGCGGTGAACGAAGGCTTCAGCGGTGGGGAAAAGAAACGCAACGAGGTCTTCCAGATGGCGGTGGTCAGCCCCCTGCTCGGGTTGCTCGACGAGACGGATTCGGGGCTTGACATCGACGCCCTGAAGATCGTCGCCAACGGGGTGAACATGCTCCACAAGCAGGACGCGAAGCAGGCCATTTTGCTGGTCACGCACTATCAGCGGTTGCTCAACTACATCGTGCCCGATTTCGTTCACGTCATGATGGATGGGCGGATCGTCAAAAGCGGGGACAAGAGCCTGGCGCTGCAACTGGAGGAGAAGGGATACGACTGGATCGAGGATGAGGTGGCGCAAAAGGTGTGAAAGCGTCATCAGAAGGCGCGGGATCGCGCGGGAATGGGATTTTGCGGTTATTATTGAATGAGAGTGGATGAGCCATGACGCAGGTAGCGGATACGATTCGGCGAACCAAGCAGACGCGGAGCGTGATGATTGAGAATTTCGAGCAGTTGTCACGAACGGTGGCGGCCGACCGACCGTGGGTTGGGAATCTTCGCCGCGCCGGGATCGAACGATTCCGAAGCGTCGGTTTCCCGTCGAACAAAGTGGAGATGTGGCGGCACACCAACGTCGCGCCGATCGCGCGGACGGAGTTTGAGCCGGGTGAAGCGGCCGAGCTGAATCCTGAAGTGGTGAAGCCATTCCTGTTTGGCGCGCCGGCGTCGGCGGTCGAGCTGGTGTTCATCAATGGACACTATTCAAAGCAACATTCCCGCCTGGGAAGCCTGCCATCCGGCGTGAAAGTCGGCACGATCGCCGAACAGATCAAATCCGGTTCCCAGACGCTGGAACAGCACCTTGGGCAACTGGCGGATATCCAACAGAACCCGTTTGTGGCGTTGAACACGAGTTTCATCCGGGATGGCGCATTCGTTCATGTGTCGGAGAACACCCATTACGAGACGGCGATTCATCTGGTCTTCATCTCAACGGGATCGGCGGTGGCAACGATGTCGCATCCCCGCGTGGTGATTGTCATTGACGCCAACGTGCGGGCGACGGTCGTCGAAAGCTATGTGGGAACCGGCAACGGCGTTTACCTCACCAATGCCGTGACGGAAATCACCCTGGGCGCCAACAGCGAGCTGGATCATTGCCGGATTCAAGAGGAGACGCTGGACGCATTCCATGTCTCCACGACCCAGGCCCGGCTGGCGAAAAACGCCAACCTCGTCAGTCACTCGGCCAGCCTCGGCGGCAAGCTGACCCGCAACGACCTCAACGTGATCCTGCAGGGGGAGCGCGCCCACGCGACGCTGAACGGACTGGTTTTGATCGACGGCGACCAGCACTGCGACAACCACACGCTGCTGCATCACGCCGCGCCCAATTGCCCAAGCCACGAACTCTACAAGCATGTTCTGAGCGGCAAATCGAGTGGCGTCTTCCGCGGCAAGATTCTCGTCCAGCGCGAGGCGCAGAAGACCGACAGCAAGCAGACAAGCAAGTCGCTGCTGCTCAGCGATGACGCCTACATGAACAGCCAGCCGGCTCTGGAGATTTATGCCGATGACGTGAAATGCACCCACGGCAGCACGACCGGGCCGGTGGATGAGGATATGATCTTCTACCTGCGGACGCGCGGGGTGAGCCTGGAGGCGGCACGGCACCTGCTGAGCTACGCCTTCGCCGCCGACGTGACGCGCCGGATTCGCGTGGCGCCGGTGCGGGAGCGACTGGAAAGTATGATGGCCCGCCGGGAAGGATTGCCCGAGGACCTGCGGATCACCGACTTGGGCGCGCACGATGAGGCCGCCCTGTAACGGGATGATTTCTCCGGCAAGATCAAGCCGAAGGCGGCCACCGGCTTTGCCAACGCAGCATGATTATCGTGAAAAACGATGCAATGATCCTGATAGAGGATTATTGTACGACGTGTGGCGTGCTAATACTGGATGGCGTGGTACACTATTGGTGCCATTATGAACTCTCAAACCACACAACGCACCCCATCGCATCAATCTTCGGCGGGTCCTTTTGATGTGAACGCCGTCCGCAAGAGATTCCCCATCCTCCACTCGGCCGCGCACGGCAAGCCGCTCACCTACCTCGACAACGGCGCGACAACACAAAAGCCGCTGGAGGTGATCGAACGCCTTACAAAATATTACGAAGCGCAGAACGCCAACATCCATCGGGGTGTGTATGAACTGAGCCAACTGGCGACGCATGAGTATGAATTGGCGCGTCGCAAGGTCGCCGCGTTCATCAACGCGTCGGACCCTGTGGAGTGCATCTTCACGCGAGGGACGACGGAGGGGATCAACTTGGTGGCCGCCAGTTTCGGGCGCGCCCATTTGTGCGCCGGGGATGAGGTGATTGTCTCGGCGATGGAGCATCACTCCAACATCGTCCCCTGGCAGATGATCTGCCAGGCGACCGGGGCGACGCTCCGCGTGATTCCGATCAACGACGCCGGCGAACTGCTGCTTGACGAATACGAACGATTGCTCGGCCCACGCACGAAGATCGTGTCGGTGACGCACCTGTCCAACGCGCTGGGAACAATCAACGATGCGAAACGGATCATTCGGCTGGCACATGCCGTTGGGGCGCGGGTGCTGGTGGATGGGGCGCAGTGGGTCGCCCATTATCCAACGGATGTGCGCGACCTCGATGCCGACTTTTACGCCTTCTCCGGGCACAAGCTGTTTGGGCCGACGGGTATCGGCGTTCTGTACGGCAAGCGTGAATTGCTCGAGGCGATGCCGCCGTACATGGGCGGTGGGGACATGATCGAAACGGTCACGTTTGAGAAAACAACCTACGCCGGGCTGCCCAACAAATTTGAGGCGGGAACGCCCAACATCGCTGGCGCGGTGGGGCTGGGGGCGGCGGTGGATTTCGTGCGGTCGATCGGATTTGAGCAATTCGTTCCGCACGAGCATGAACTGCTGGAGTACGCGACCAAACGAATGCGGGCCATCGCGGGGTTGCGGATCATCGGCAACGCCAGGCACAAGGGGAGCGTGATTTCGTTCGTGCTGGAAAACCCGGCCGTCTCATCGCTGGACATCGGATCGCGCCTCGACCGCGAAGGCGTCGCCATCCGCACGGGGCATCACTGCTGCCAGCCGGTCATGGATCGGCTGCACATCGCCTCAACGGCACGCGCGTCGCTGGCGATGTACAACACGGTTCAGGATGTCGATGCGCTGGTTGCGGGGCTTGAAAAAATTGTGGCCGACGCGGCGAAGCATCACCGTTCGTCCGGCGTCACGCCCGCGCGGCACGCATCCAACGAGGCGGCCGAAGCATCGGTCTCCTACGCCCCAGTCGTCGCCGACTCCCCCACGGCGGCGGCGGATGAACTGGCGGAAACATTCGAGTTCCTCGGCGACTGGAACGCGCGATACGAATACATCCTCGACCTTGGCGGCAAGCTGCCGGTCATGCCCGACGCGATGAAGACCGAGGAAAACCGCGTGCATGGTTGCCAGAGCGTCGTCTTCCTGTCGGCGAGGCCGATGCCCGAGGCGCATGATCGCATCGAGTTCCTGGCCGACAGCGACGCGGAAATCGTGCGGGGGCTCATCGCCGTGCTCGAGCGGCTGTACAGCGGGCAGCGGGCGCGGGATGTGTTGAAGTTCGACATCGACAGTTTCATCAAGCGGGTGGGATTGGATCAGCACCTGGCGATGACCCGGCGCAATGGCCTGGCGGGGATGATCCAGCGCATTCGCGCGATGGCCGCCCACACGCAGCGGGAGGCATGCGCGGCGTCGCTTACGAGGTGAATGAATCATGGACCATGCGGAACAACAACCCGGCGGGCAGGCGCCCACCACGGCATCGGCGGCTTCGACGGATCAATCGAACGATCCGGCGCTGTCGCTGTCGCGGAAGTTGATGGAGGGGAAGATCATTGAAATCCTGCGAACGATTTATGATCCGGAAATCCCGGTCAACATCTATGACCTGGGGCTGATCTATGACATCAGCGTGTCGGATGACAACGCGGTGGAGATCCGCATGACGCTGACCGCGCCGGGGTGCCCGGTGGCCGGGGATATCGTCGCGGAGGTGCATGCCAAGCTTCAGGCGATGGAGGAAGTGAAGTCGGCGGAGGTGGATTTGGTGTGGGATCCGCCCTGGAGCCGGGACATGATGTCGGAGGCGGCGCAGCTTGATCTGGGGTTGATGTAAAAAGTGGCTGGGGACTAGCCAGCGCTCACGCCGCGCGCTCGGCGGGATTGTCGGTCGCCAGACGCAGGGCCGGAACCTGCCCGGCGGTGGACGTCGACGGCGCAATTCCAACCGGATGATACTCCCCAACCGCCTGTGACAAGGCGAAGAGCACCTGCTCACTCGGCGCATCAATCACCTCCGCGAGCGCATCAAGCATCCGTTGAATCCGCCGCTCATTGGCGACGGGCAGCTTCCAGACATGAATGCGCGGATGGCTGGTTCGGGCTGTTTGTTCGTTGTCGCACGCGAGTTCCTCGTACAACTTTTCGCCGGGGCGAGCCCCCGTGAATTGGATGGCGATGTCCTCCCCCTCAAGCAAACCGGCGCGGCGAATCATTTCCTTCGCCAGGTCGAGGATGCGCACGGGATGGCCCATGTCCAATACGAATATTTCCCCCCCCTGCCCGATCGCGCCGGCCTGCATGACGAGCTGGCTGGCTTCGGGGATCGTCATGAAATAGCGCTTCATGTCGGGATGCGTGACGGTAACCGGCCCGCCGGCGGCGATCTGCCGTGCGAAAATCGGGACCACACTGCCACTGCTTCCGAGCACGTTTCCAAATCGCACGGCCACGAAACGCGTGCGCCCGCGACCATTGAGCGACTGCACGTAAAGCTCCGCGCACCGCTTGGTCGCCCCCATGACGCTCGAGGGGTTGACGGCTTTGTCCGTGCTGACCATGACGAACGCCGCCACGCCCGCCTCGGCCGAGGCGTCGGCGATGATCCGCGTCCCGAAGACGTTGTTCTTCACCGCTTCGCCGGGGTTGCGCTCCATCATCGGCACATGCTTGTGAGCGGCGCAGTGGAAGACGACCTGCGGGCACTCGGCCTCGAAAATCCGGCGGATGCGGCGCTCGTCGCAGATGTCGGCGACGTAGGGGCGCACGCTGGCGCCGATCCAGCGATGATTGAGTTCGCGGTCAATTTCAAACAGCGCGTTTTCCGCGCGCTCGATGAGAAGCAGGCGTTCAGGTCCGAAACGCATCGCCTGGCGACAGATCTCCGAACCGATGCTGCCGCCTGCGCCGGTGACAAGGACGCGCTTGCCGGCGAGAAAGCGTTGCAATTCAGGGGTATCGAGATTGACCGCCGGTCGGCCGAGAAGATCGATGACACTCAGGGCTTCGAGACCAGCAGCCGCCCCGCCGGTTGGGAAATGACTCCCGTCCTTCGTCGAGCCACCACCGGCGGCTGAAGCCGCCCCTACGGCGCTCGAGCCAAGCAACCGCCGCGTGATTGACCGGATGGATGGTCCCACCTTGTATTATCGGCACAACGAACGCATGGCGCTTATTTTTTCGGGAGCCGTGCGCTACACCTTATGCTTCAACCGCAGCGTGTTTTCCACCGCCGGTCGGCCCATGGGGTAATACTGGAACCCGGTCTCACGCATCACATCGCGGTGCAGGCAGTTGCGGCCATCAAAAATGATCGGACTGTTCATCGTCGCGGCGATCTTGCGGAAGGGCAACGTCGTATACGTCGGCCAATCCGTGAGCAGCGCGACGGCATCGGCGCCGCTGGCGGCAGTCACCGGATCATGCGCCCATTCGACGGAATCCTTGAAGAGTTCCTTCATGTGCTCCATCGCCTTGGGATCGGTCGCTTTCACATGGGCGCCCTTCTCCAGAAGGTAGGTGATGACATCGATGGCGGCGGATTCACGGATATCGTCGGTGTCGGCTTTGAAAGCCAGACCCCAGATGGCGATGGTGGCGCCTTCGATCGGCCGCCCGAGCTTTTCGACGATCTTGTCCACGAAACGCTTCTTCTGGTTCTTGTTGACCGTCTGAATCGCGTTGACGAATAGGTTTTCATAACCGGCCGACCGCGAGATGTGCTCCATCGCCGCAACATCCTTGGGGAAACAGGATCCGCCATAACCGCACCCGGCGCGCAGAAAGGCCGGGCCAATCCGGTAGTCGCTTCCGATTCCCTTGCGGATGTCCTCCACGTCGGCGCCGTAGTGCTCACACAGAATCGTCATTTCGTTCATGAACGAAATGCGGGCGGCAAGCATGGAATTGGCGGCGTATTTGGTCAGCTCCGCCGACTCCCAGTTCATCGTCATGAAGCTTTCCTCCTTCTTGATGACCGGGTCATACAGCCTGCGCATGATGCGGAAGGCTTCGGGGCTGTCGCCGCCGACGACGATGCGATCGGGTTCGAGGAAATCCTGGACGGCCGACCCTTCGCGGAGGAACTCGGGGTTGGAGACGACCTGCACATACGCCTTGGTCTGCTCTTTCAGGATGTTGTAGAGCCTGCGATTGGTGCCGGCGGGCACGGTGGACTTCACGATGATCGTCACCATGTAGTCCTGGTTTTGCAGCGCCAGGGCATCACAGACTTCCTTGCCGGCGGCTTCGAGGTAGCTCATGTCCACGGTGCCATCGGGCTTTGGAGGCGTGCCGACGCACAGATAGACGACCTCGGCATCCTTCACCGCCTGGCGGACGTTGTCCGTAAACTGCAACTGGCCGGATGCGAAGTTTTCCTGCATCAGCTCCTGAAGCCCTGGCTCGAAGATGGGGCAATGCCCGTCGAGCAGTGTTTTGAGCCGGCGCGGATCCTTCTCGACGCCGCGCACCGTGTGACCGATGCTCGCCAGGCAGGTGCCCGTGACCAAACCGACATATCCGCAACCAATGACTGTGACATCCATGAGATTTTTCCTGTGATTGAGGCGTGTTGACCAGAGCTCGCCCCGGACCAAATCAATCGTTCACCCTTTACTTGGACCTGCTCTTGCTCCAGGCGCCCGGAATCTCGACATGCGGCGCCGCCGTGGTCATCTGCCGACGCTCCTCATGCACTTCCAGAACATCGTTCGATTCCACATTGGACTCCCCATCCAGCCCTTCGGCGTTGGCCAGGTTCTGCCGCGTCACCGCGCGGGGGCGTTCATGCACCATGCCCATCTTGAACGCCGCCACGATGATCGACCCAAAAATGACCATATAAAAAGCAACAGCGTAGCGGGTGCGGAAAAAAACGATGGCCGCCCCGAGCAGCGCGAACACCAAGGCCAGACCATAGCTCATCATGACCGTCTGCTTGACGGTATAGCCGCGCCCGAGCAATTGATGATGAAAGTGAAACTTGTCGGCGCTGAACAAAGGTCGGCCGTTGATCCACCGCCGCGCGAACGCCAGGGCGGTGTCGAGCACCGGCAAGGCGAACATGACCATCGACGCCAGAAACCACTTGGGATGCTGCCCCTGCGCCATCAGGATGATCTGAATCGCGCAGGCATACCCCAGAAACATGCTTCCCGTGTCCCCCATGAAAATGGAGGCGGGATTGAAGTTGTACGGGATGAACCCGAGCACCGCTCCCAGCAGCGCCAGCCCCAGGACAACCCGCAAACCATCCCAATTGGCGCTCAGCCCGCTCCCGCTGACCGCCAGATGCACCGCCAGGAAAAGCAACCCGGCCGCGATGATCGCCGTCACACCGCCGCACAATCCATCCAAACCGTCCATGAGGTTGGTGGCGTTGCAGCACCCCACCACGGTGCAGATCACGAGGAAACTGCTGGTCGATACGATGAACCACATTGGGAACATCGGATCAGGGCCATGGGGCCAACCGAGGTACAGCGACATCCAACTCGCCAGCGGGCCGAGCAACGACGCGGTCGCCTGCGTGCCCACGCCGTCCAGCAAGAAAAAGGTCGCCGCGAACACCTGCCCGGTG
>CAYTAP010000126.1:0-10455 GCA_964435775.1 uncultured Tepidisphaeraceae bacterium | reverse complement strand
CTTCTCACACGCTTTCTTATATTGAGCAGCTATGGTGAAGGTCACAACTCTCAACGGCTGGTGACGGCAATACGGCAATAGCAATGTGCCACGCTGACACGCTGGAGTCAGTCCCCCAACTCGGGCCGCGCAAGCGTGGATGGCAAATGGATGTCCGTTCGAACCATCACTGTTTCTGCGCCTTACAGCAGGGCCATTTCATTGCGCCGCCATATTCTGTCGATGTTTCGCGCCTTCCGCATACGCCATCGTTCAGCAGGGATAAATGCGCCCTATGGCAACCACTTGGACGCCCTCCACCACCAACGCCGCTCATAACTCCCGCTCCCACAACCTTCTCGGCGAATGGGGTTTCACCGTTATTCGAGAAGGACTGTGGATACAGTACCTCTCGAATAACGGTGCGGGGCGATTTGGCAGCGCAACAGTGCGACAGTGAACCCATCCACTTACCACGCGAATACTGTGCTGCCCCTGATAGCTAAAGAAAAAGCCCGGACCATGCCAGGCTTTTCAATGTTCCATGTGGAACATTTCATGCCGCCGGAACATCGTGGCGGGATCTGTTCTTGATGCTCAACACTTTCCGGCGGTTCCGGCCGTCGGGAATGTCCAGGCCACGCTCGCGATGCCAGGCGCGGATGACATCGCTGACGCGATGAATGTCGATCTTCAGCTCATCGGCGATCTCGCCGTAGAGTTTACCGCCGCGGTACGATTCCATAATCCGCTCGGCCAGCAGCAGGTGCTTGCCGCCGCTGGTCATGCCCCTGGGCAGGCGTTGACGGGCACGCACGTCGGCGATGGTGACACCATCGTTCTTCAACTGGTTGCGGACGATCCGTCGGATGCGGTCATAAGGAATCTTCAGCTTCCGGGCGATGGCCTTCATCGGCAATCCAGCCCGATACCGCTCCATGATCTCCGCCTCGCGGCCCATGCCGGTGCTGGGTGGCACCATGTCCACCGACATGCTCACGGGTTGCACCTCCGGCAAGGTTACCCCCTCGACCAAGCGCTCCAGATGCAGATCGAAGTGGATGCGCAACCAACCCCGCTGCTTGACCATTTCGCCTTCCTGGCTGACCTTGATCGGCGCATCGATCAATTGACGCAGGATGATTGTGATGCGCTGCACATCATCCGGCTCTTGGGAGGCCGCCGCATGCGTCAATACCCGCTCCAAGTCCTTGAAGATCGAACGCAACTCCTCGCTTGTGGGTAGTTTGCGCGGCGCGGCCATTGCAGCTTCAGCGGCGGCCAAGCTCGACTGAGCCGAACGTCGTTGCTGCTGCAGCCGATCCAATACCTTGCCGGATTCGACCTGTTCCTCCTCCGTGGCGCCAGGATGACTCCGGTTGTAGCCGATTAAACTCGTCAGCCGCTCAATCTCGGCCGAATGGCGCTCGACTTCGCGACGGTTGGGCTGGGCATTGGCCGTCGCCGTTGCCAAAGCCATCTCGACGGCTCGCTCCACCAGGGGCGCCCGCCGCACGATCTCCCTTGCAACGTTTCGACAGATGGCTTGCAGCGCCACATCCTTGCGGACCATCGAGAAGAGCACGCGGCGTTCACGTTCATAGAAACAGCGACGGCAATGGATGTGGCCATCGGTGAGCCACAGCCAACCTTCCGTGTGATATGGACATTGCAGATACCGCGACAATGGATGTCGTGGCCGGTCGTCATCCACGGCCAATCGGCCCGGCCGCCGCCCGCCGGCACCCGGCATTGACGCGATCCGCGCCTGCGCCTGATGAAACAGCTCATCGCTCACGATCCGCAGTTCGGGCAGGCTGATATCGTAGAGCGGCTTGTCACGCCAGACCTTCCGCACTCCTTTATCGTGGTACTCGTTTTCGGAGCGGCTGTAAGAAAAATCACCGATGTAACGCCGGTTCTGCAATAACCCCTTGACCGCCCGGCAGGACCATTGACTCGCCCTTCGCGGCTTGGGCGAGCCTTCCCGCCTGAGTCGTGCGGCGATCTCATGGTATGGCATCCACTCGATGACGAACCATCGAAACACATCCCGCACGCACTGGGCGCAATCTTCCGCGATGACAAAGCGGCGCGCCGGCCGCCCGCGGCGGGTTGGGATGCCGGCGGTCTCTTCCCCGCAATAGCCGAAGGTCATCTCGCCAACGACTTCTCCGCGGCGCAGCTTCCCGATGTGGGAGGCGCGGATGGCGGCAGTGTTCATTTCCGTGACATATTCATCATTTTGCGCGCAGTGGTTCATGTACATGCGCCACCGCCGCTTGTCCTCGGCGGTATCGATGCCTTGGGATAGGAAGATGCAGCGCTTCTTCCGGGGAAGGATTTCGGTGTCGATGAACTCCAGCGCTTTCCACTGCTTGCGAAACAGTCGGCTGGTTGAAAAGAAAATGATGACATCAAACTCGTTGCGCCGAAGGGCTTCGAGCATTCGCTGAAAGTTGTCGCGATCGGACATCTGCCCGCTCTTGGCCTCATCGGAGAAGATCAACTCCGGGTCGACCCACAGACCAAGCTTCCTGGCGTACTCAAGACAGGTGCGGACCTGATCGCCGGTGGAGTTTTGCTCCCGCGTGCTGAAGCGTGTGTAGATGGCCGCCCGTTCGCCGGTGGGTGAGCGCCGCCTGGTGCTCGATACACCGCCAGCCGCAAGCAGCATCGCGCAAAAATACATCCGCCCCCACGGCCGATCCATCGGAAACTTGTCCCTGATTTGTCCCGAAAAAGGAGATATCCGACGGGATTGAGTGGGAACCAATGGGAATGAACACGGAAATACAACTGCTTTGCCGACAAGCCGTTGTGATGTAAGTCCGGTGGAAGCGAAAACTTGCGAAAATGTAGATGTTTGAATCCCCCCCTCTCCGTTATCGCCCTGAAAACCTATGTTTTCGGGGCTTTTTAGTTCCCTTTTATTGATACGGACGGGATTGAGTTCACGGGAGGCGGGGGCTATGCGTTCCCTAGAGCGGCTGCCATCAAGAACGTGAAATTTCCCCGCGGGTGAAACTGAAATGGGCGATACAGGGCTCGAACCTGTGACCCCCAGCGTGTCATGCTGGTGCGCTAGCCAACTGCGCCAATCGCCCTTGAGTCATCTATTCTTTTGCTTTCCGATCCTCGAACGCGAGCCATTATAGGCACGGAGGCAACAGTTACAAGACTTAATTCGCTGCAATGTGGGAAGGGGAAAAGAGTTGCTTCGCAAGGCTCTCCATGAGAAAGCAACAAGTTCCTCTTGTGAGGATCTTCAATGGGATTCTACATTGTACCCATGAACAACACATCCACCCACCTGGCCATTCACGGCGGGGCGCCGGCGATTTCCAAAGAGATCGCGTTTCACGTCTGGCCAGGGACTGACGAACAAGATGAGCATTTGGTTCTGGCGTCGCTGCGGCAGACGCAGCATGCGTCCGGGCCGCATGTGAGGATGCTGGCCGAGGAGTTTTCGGCGTGGAATGGGAACACATACTGCCTGCCGACCAACAGCGGCACGGCGGCGCTGCACATGTGCGTGGCGGGGTGCGGCGTGCGGGCGGGGGATGAGGTGATCACGCCCTGCCTGTCATGGACAAGCAGTGCAACGGCAATCGTTCATCACAACGCGATCCCGGTTTTTGTCGATGTCGATTGGCGGACGATGGAGATCGATCCAAAGAAGATCGAGGCGGCCATCACGCCGCTCACGCGGGCGATTCTTGTCGTCCATTACTGGGGCGTCGCGTGCGACATGGATGCCATCATGGCGATCGCCCGCAGGCACAAGCTCAAGGTGATCGAAGATGCCTGCCAAGCGCACGGGGCGACGTACAAGGGGCGCAAGGTGGGGACGATTGGCGACGCCGGGGCGTTCAGCCTGAATCAGAACAAGAATCTTTGCGGCGGTGAAGGAGGGTTCTTCGTCACCAACGATGCCACGATATTCGATCACGGCAAAGCGGTGTGCAGTTTCAGCGACATGCGCCCGCCGGAGGCGGGGCGGGATTATCACGACTACGGCCTGGGATGGATGTATCGCACGAGCGATCTGGCGGCGGCTTTCGCGCTGTCGCAACTCCGTAAGCTGGATGGAACCAATGCCCAGGCGCGGGCCAACTGGCATCGGCTGGATGACAATCTCGCGGGGACGCCGCATTTGGTGCGGTCGTATTCCAGTGATGATCGTCCGACCAATGGATATGCGTATGTCTACCGGGTTGATCCGGCGTATGCCGAGGCGCGTGGGGTTCCGCTGGTGGAAGTGACAAAGAGCATCGCCGTTGCGGTCAAGGCGGAGGGCGTGGCGCTGGCGCGGGCGAATTGGCTGTTGCCGGCGCATGCGGTGTTTCAAGTGAAGGATTTTTACGGCAAAGGTTCGCCGTGGTCGGATGGACACGCGCGGGCGGACATCAGCTATGCGCTGGACCAATACCCGACGGGGCAACTGTGCGTGGACACCTGTCTGTGGAACATCAACACCCATCGGCCGCCCAATGGGGAGGCGCAGGTCGATGCGCTGGCGGCGGCGGTGCGGAAGGTATTCGAGAATCTGGATGATGTGCCGGTTGGGGCAGGGAAGGCGGGGTAATCCGCATATGGGAGAATTTCGGTTCGCGCCGGGTTTCATCGGAAGAGAAGACCCCCTCCCCAGCCCTCCCCCGCGAGTACGCGGGAGAGGGAGTGGAATGTGAGCGGGCGCGGGAATCGCTTGGGAAGTGGCGGACTTCTCCAAAGGAGTGTGAAGTTGATGGCTGAAAATGATGAGGGATTTCGCGTTGGCTGGGCGTCGGTTGACTTGACGCCGCCATGGCCGGTGATCCTGGCCGGGCAGTTTTATGCGCGGGCGTCGGAAAGGGTGAGGGATCCGATCAGCGCCACGGTGATGGCGTTTGAGTCCATTCGACCGGGCGATGAGACCGTGCGCGGGGTTTTGGTCAGTTGCGATCTGGTGGGCATCTCCGACGATCTGAGCCAGGCCGTTCGGGGGCTATTGTCCGAGCGTCTTCAAGAGCTGGACCCAATGTGCGTTGTTTTCAATGCCACGCACACGCACACCGCCCCGGATGCGAGAAAACGCGATAGCGGCGAGGCAATCCCACCCCACTTTGGTGTGGAGCGGAGCGAATTGGTCGGCGGGGCTGCGGGTGATTACGTCGACCTGGCGGCGGACCGAATCGCAACCGCCGTGGTGAAGGCGTGGGGTGCCCGCGAGCCGGCGGGAATCGGTTATGGGCTGGGGCATGCGACGATCGGCTACAACCGCCGGATTTGTTATTACACCGGTGAAACGAGGATGTACGGCAAGCTGGATGACCCGGAGTTCAGCCATGTCGAAGGGGGCGCGGAGACGGGGATCAACGTGCTGGGCGTCTGGAATGGGCGGAAGGAATTGACGGGCGTCATCGTCAACCTTGCGTGCCCATCGCAGGTGAGCGAGCATGAGTTTCAAGTCAGCGCCGATTACTGGTGCGAGGCGCGTCAGGAGTTGCGCAAGCGGCTGGGCGAGGGTGCATTCATCCTGCCGCAGGTCAGTGCGGCGGGGGATGTGACGCCGCCACGGGTGACGACCGTGCCGGATTGGAAGGCGCTCGAGCGGATGTGGCGGCTGAAAGGCATCGATGAACGCCGCGACATCGGCATCCGCATCGCCGAGGCCGTCGCGCCCGTCGTGGAGCTTGCCGCAAGGGAGATTGACTGGAATCCAATCGCCGGACATCGCGTCGAGCATGTATCGCTGCTCATGAGGCCATTAAGTGAACAGGATGTGGCGGATGCCAACGCGGAGGCGGCCAAGTGCGAGGCTCGGTACAAAGAGCATCGTCAGGCCCTGGAGGCGAATCCGCAACTGCGGCAGGATCCACACTGGTATGTGGGCATCACAGGCAACTATCGAATGATGCAGTGGAATCTGAACGTGGCCAGGCGATATGCGCAACAGCAGCACGAACCGAGAGTGGAGTCGGAAGCGCACCTGATTCGGTTGGGGGATGTGGCGATGGTGACCAATCAGTATGAATATTACCAGGATTTTGGATTGCAGATCAAAGCGCGGAGCAAGGCGGTGCAGACGTTCGTCGTTCAACTGGCCGGGCCTGGCACCTACCTGCCGACGAGAAAAGCGACAACGGGCAAAAGCTATGGCGCGGTGCCTGCGAGCACACCCGTCGGGCCTGAGGGGGGACGTGAGCTTGTCGAGTGGAGTGTGCGGGCGATTGACGCGATGTGGGCATAACCCATAGCGAAGGGGCGCCACCGCATCTGGTTCACACGGATGTCTTGTCTCGGCTTCCGCTTCTACCTGGCTTCGCTGACGCCTTGCAGAACATGGCGTGCAACCAGTCGATACGCCTGGTTCTGGTCGGTCGGCCATCGATCCTTCAATTGTTCCACCATCTCCAAACGTTGGATCAATCCCGCCTTCAGCATCGCACTGGTGACCGAATCGGGGATGTCAATCTTCCACGAGCCGCCTTCGCGGACCAGGCTGATCTTGATCTCGTTCCCTCCCGAAAAGCTGTCATTTTCAGGAAGCACCGCGACGACCTTCTGGAAGTCGCCCTTATCGGCCAGGCCAGTCAGTTCAACATCGCTTAGAATCTTATCCACGTTGCCCAATTTGAAATCATTGCCGTACTTATTCTTCCAGTCCCGGCGAATGCGCATGACGAGTTCATCGAAATCAGCATCATGGCCCGAATTATTGGTGAGGGAAACAAGACGCTTTCGATCCGCATCGGCAAGCCATGCGGTAAGGTCCTCCAGCCCGCCCGGCGTCAGCGCATCATTGGTGAGCTTCCGAAAAGCATCCCGAATTTGCTCCACAGCCGAGGGGGGCGCAACATCCATCCCTTGGGCGCCTTTGGACATCATGCTTTTTGCGCCGGCGTTATTCGGCGCGGAAGACGCCGCGCCGGATTCCATCGGGGATTGCACACACCCAACGAGAAAGCCGATGGACACGACTGACGCGACCATCAACAACACATGCCCGCTTCGCATGGCTCTATTTCCGCGAAAATAATCACGGGCGATTTGAACGGCCCGCACCCGGGTGCGAGTCCGGTTCCAGCGGCTGAAGTTTGCCATCGAGATAACCCTGCAAAAAAGCGGCGGCGGCGAGAGCGTCGAGCTGCTTCTTTTTGCGGCCGCGCGTCAGCTTCTCTCCGGCCCGCTTGCGGTCGATCAATTTCTCCTCGGCCGAGAAGCTGCTCAAACGCTCATCGACGAGTACAACGTCAAGACTCGCGCGCCTTCCCAAGTCCCTGGCCCATTGGATTGCGTTCTCGGCCGCACCGCCGATGGAATCGTCCATGTTGATGGGAACACCAACCACAAGCCGCTCGACCCCTTCGCGGAGGATGATCGGGAGGATTAGATCGATGGCCATCGCCGGTGAAGAAACGATGAGCACTTCATAGGGCGTGGCGAATCGGCCGCCTTCGTCGCTCAGCGCCAAGCCGACCCGGCGGGTTCCGAGATCGATGGCAAGGGTTCGCATTCAATTCCTCCGTGGCGCGGACGCTGCACTCTTGCTTGCATACGCCGGATACGGCGGATGGTTTGGGCATGCCAAACCCACGGGCGGGCCGCCCGTGCCACGTTATTGAAACCGGTCGCCGAATTTTTCCTTCACCCGGCCGACGAGCTCCTTGACGCGCTGGGCCTCGCTCTTGGGGCAGATGAGCGTGGCGTCAGGCGTGTGGACGACGATCATGTCGGAGACGCCGATCATTGAAACCAGGTGCGAACCGGTCTGGTTAACGACGATGTTGTTGTCGCAGTCAAGGAAGACGCAGGTGGCGCAGTCAGTGGCGTTGTCGTTGGCATCCACCTTGAGCGTCTCGGCCAGCGCCGGCCAGGAACCGACATCAAGCCATTCGACCGGCATTTCGACCACAACAACCTCGGCCTTCCCCTTCCCTTGCGAAGCGGGCTCCATGACGGCGTAGTCAATGCTGATCTTGGGGAGTTTGGGATAGATGTCGTTCAACACCTTCTCCCGCTGGTCGGTTCCCCACGCGGCGGCGATGGATTTCAAGCCCGCGTGGGCCTCGGGGAGGTGGCTGGCGAGTTCGGCCAGGACGGTGTCGCAGCGCCATACAAACATGCCTGAGTTCCAGTAGTAGCGGCCCGACTCGACATAACGGTCGGCGGTCGGCTTGTCCGGCTTTTCGCGGAATGACTGGACTTTGTAAGCGCCGTCGCGCCCGCCGGGCAGGGGCAGTGCTTCGCCGCGGTGAATGTAGCCCAGGCCGGTGTGCCCGTGGGTGGGGATGATGCCAAAGGTGACGAGCGATTTGGGATTCCCCTTGACCGCCTCAAACGCGGTCCGCAACGCGTTTTGAAAAATATCGACAGGCTCAATCACATGGTCGGCCGTCACAATCGCCATGACGGCGTCGGGATCCTTGTGATGAAGCACGGCGGCGGAGAAACCGACGGCATTGGCGGTGTCGCGCCCCTGCGGTTCGCCGATCAGGTTTTCCTTAGGCAACTCCCTGAGATTTTCAAGGATCGCCGGGCCATAGGCCGCGCCAGTGCAGACATAAATGCGCTCCGGCGGGAGAATCCCGCGAAGGCGTTCGTACGAAAGCTGCAACAGGCTCTTGCCCTCGACGACCGGGAGCAACTGCTTGGGCATGTTCCCGCGCGACAGGGGCCAAAGCCGTGTCCCCGCCCCGCCCGCCATGATGACGCCGTATTCCATAGATGATGATCCGTTGGGAATGGTCCGTTGTCCGTAGTCCGTGGTCAGGAGGCCGTGGTTAGCAGTCAGTGACAATCTCCGCTGATCTTCAGCAACAGACCACCAGCAACTGACAACTGACCACGGACACGCCTATATGACAAACTTCTTATCCGCCTTGGCGAATGGCTGGATCTTTTTGGCCAGGTCCGCGAAACCATCCTTGCCCATCAGGGCATATGTCGCATCCTTGCCAAGCTGAACCGCCGGTTGATCGTAGGTGTTGATCTCCATCAATGCCCCGACATAGCTGACGGCGACCTCGTACATGTAGATGAACTGTCCCACCGCCTCCGGGGAAATCGAGGGGAACGTCACCGTCATCGTCGGGCGCTGGCTTTCGAGCAGCGCGTATTCGGTGCCGAGTTTTTCGCTGTTGATGAGCGTCTGGAAATTGGAGTTGGCGAGATAACTCAAGGCGGGCACATCCTTCACCTTGTTTGGAATGGCCACCTTCTGGCCAAAACGTTCCACCTCCAGGAACGTGATCACCTTGTCATTGGGACCTTCACGATAAAGCTGCACCTGAGAGTGCTGATCGGTTGTCCCCAGCGCCTTGATCGGCGTCTGGCCGGCATATACATCCTTGCCCGAGAGGCTCTTGCGCTTGCCGAGGCTTTCGGCCCACAACTGGCGGAACCAGTCGCCCAGCGAATAGAGCGATGAGCTGTAGGGCATCATGACGCTCATCATCTTCCCCTTTTTATCCAGCAGATAATTGATCGCGGCGATCATCGCCGCGGGATTCTTCATCAGGTCCGCATCCTTGCATCTCTTGTCCATCTCCGCGGCGCCGGCGAGGAGGGCATCGATATCAATGCCGCACATCCCCGCGCTGAAGAGCCCCACCGCCGACAAAACCGAAAACCGCCCGCCGACGCCCGGCGGAACCTCAAGCGTGCGATACCCCTCGCGGTTACAGATGTCGCGGAGCGTCCCCCCCTCAGGATCGGTCGTGGCGATGATGTTGTCCTTGTATTTCTTGCCGAGTTTCGCCTCGAGCAGATCGCGGAAGAGGATGAACTGCGAAGCCGTTTCGGCCGTCTCGCCGGATTTGCTGATCACGTTGACGATCGTCTTTTTGAGCTTGGGCGTCAGCAGATCGACGACGCTCTTGATGTGATCGGGATCAACGTTGTCCAGGACAAATAGCTGCGGGCCCGGACGGGTGCGGTCGCTCATCAGATTGTAGGTGAATGGATTAAGCGCGGTTTGCAGAGCGATATTCCCCAGCGCGCTGCCGCCGATGCCGAGCACCACAAGCGCTTCACAGCGATCGCGGAGGTCCTCCACCTGCTTGTGGATCGATTCAACCATCTCCTCGTCGTAGGGAAGATCGCGGAACTTGAGCTTCCCGGCCTTGCGGTCATCGTTCATCCGCCGGGTGAGGTCCTTCATTTTTGGAGCGAGCGCTTTGAGCTCCTTGTCGCTCACGCCATGCTTATCCCCAACGGCCTCGGCGGTCGCATTCTTCCAATAGAGACTCAATCGATCCATGGTACCTTCCCGATTCGTATGCGCTGTCGGCCCGTCAATGGGCTTCATGTGATCAGCCCCGCATGACCGGCAGCGGCTTTTCCGCATTCATTTGTAGGATGGCAGCATAAGGAAAATGGCAAAAAAGGGCAAAGGGGCGGGCCATTCGCACGGGGTGTTTCAATTCTCTTTAGTAGGGGCGGCTTCAGCCGCCGTCTTCCTCTAAAACGGCGGCTGAAGCCGCCCCTACGGCA
>CAYTAP010000125.1:7558-10890 GCA_964435775.1 uncultured Tepidisphaeraceae bacterium | reverse complement strand
GATCCGTTCGAGCGTGTTGGTTACATCTTCGCACCCGTCGATGGCGTTTTCGATGTATTCGTAAAATTCCTTCCACTTGATCACATGAAGCGTCTCATGCGAGCCATCGTAGAGATCGGAGATGGCCGCGTGATGGTTGTCATCCCCCAGGCTTTCCAGGCGATGAACTTCGATCAGGATGTCCTTCAAATCAGACAATTTTCGGTTCTTCCGCAGGCGATGCACGGCTTCCTTGAGCGCAGCCGTCGCTTTTTCCAGCACCTCAACCTGCTTGATGAACGGTTCCTCCATCAGACGCACGTGATACAGCCCAAACCGCTTGGCCAGGGCGTCGATCGTATCGACAATGTCATCCAACCCCCCCACGAGCATGTGGATATCTTCCCGGTCGAACGGGGTGATGAAGGTCAAATCCAGCCGTTCCAGGCATTGATGGGCCAGATCATCGGCCGCGTGCTCCTCGTCGCGGATCCGCTGGATCGCCCGCTCCATGTTCGGGAAGTCTCGAACAAGTTCACGCAAAAATCCGGCCGCGTTCACCGCATGCTGTGACAACCCCTCAAAGAGGTCGAAAAAGATGGTATCCTTCGGCATCAAGTTGAACATGGCGTGTCCGCTGCGGGTTGGGTTCCGGGCATGAACGAGGTGGGGATTGTACGAACGACCAACAACGACGCAAGCCGAATAGTCGGAGCGGACTTGCGGAGAAATGACCTACAAGACATACGGAACTCTAATGTTGGGAATGCTCGGATCAAAATGCCGTGTATTGCGCGTCACCAACTCACCTTGCACTTCAAGCGATGTGGCATAAATGATGGCATCGGGCAATTTGAACCTGTAGTCCCGACGAACCATAATGGTTCGCTGAGCGACCGAGTTTGAGACCTCAATCAGTTGAAACCGGGAAAGAAATGAGCGCGTGGCCGCTTCCTCAGTCCCACTGCGGACACCGACCAATACCTCGATCCATGTGATGCGGCTGATGGCACGATCTGGATGCGCATCCATGTCGGCGGCCGCATGCTCAATTCCGTTGAGGTAGTCAACCAGGATATTGGTGTCAAAGACGCAAATCATACATTGCGATCCCATTCGCCACGAATGTCTCGCTCGTATTGAAGTCCATCCACTTGCCGGTCTTTCCATATGCCGAAAGCCGGGCGACTTTCGATGGATTGCGATTTGAGTCGGCGCTCAACAGGAAGGTCGGGCTCAAACCGAACCTCCGTCCCGTCCGGAAGGGCGGGAGACCCCTCCATCACAATCACACCATTCTCGACGCGTCCACGATAGATCATGTGTGCCTCCAACTTCTAGAAGTATACATTGTGGTCGAACCTTTGACGAGAAATTCGATTCACTGAAGTTCGACCGCTGGCCCACACGTTACGGCAACAATTTGCCCGCTCGTCCGTATTGTAGTCGGATTACGCGATTGGCCGGCGAAGAACCGGGACGGACGGGCCACTCGTATCCATACATGCAAAGGAAATGTCATCTTTCAGGCCGAAAATCCAACTTCAAACATCATACCGGCGAGGCCCGCGCAAGACGGGAGTGACGCGGGAGTTGCGCTTGACGACGCCTCGAAACGCGCTCCTGTAACGATGACCTTTCCCACGCCCATCGAGTCTGGCTGGGTGCGATGGGGATACCTTCTTTTGGCCGCCCTGCTGTTGGCGGGGTTTGTTGGGTTCACTCACACGTACTGGGTTCCGGCCAATGGGGGTGTCGATCAGAACGGGTACTTCGTGGGGGGGAAGGAATACGCCAGGCATCTGTCGCCGCGGCAGACGCTGGTCAATCCGTACACGCATGAGCTCGATCCGTATTTGTATGTGGGCACGATGTGGATCGGGGCGGATTTGGGGACGAAAAACGAGCGGTATTATCCGAAGTATCCACTGGGACTGCCGATGCTCGTGGCGGCGGCGCTGAAGATCGGGGGGGCGCAATATGGACAGACGCTCGCATACATGATTGATCCGGCGGCGATGGCGATCGCGGTGGGGGCGACGTTCTTTCTGATTCGGATGGTGGCCGGGTCGCTGGCGGGATTGCTGGGGATGCTTGTTTTCGCCACAAGCCCGGTGACGCTTGGATTGACCAATGAGGCGAACAGCCACGCCGGAGCGGTTTGCTGCGCTGCGGTGGGGATGCTTTTGCTGATGATATGGTGGAGAAAACCGGCGGGGCCCACGCCGGCGCGGCCGCTGCGGTGGTGGAACATCCGTCGGATCGCATCATACGCCCTTCCGCTTTTCGCAGGGCTTTTCCTCGGATATGCGGCGACACTGCGCTACACGGAGGGAACGCTGATTGGGGCGGCGGGGTTGGTCATATTGTTCAAGCTCTGGCCGGCGATTTGGGCACATGTGGGGAGTTGGCCAAGAAAGGCGCTCTCGGCGCTTGGGTTGATGAGGGCGCGGGAAATGACCGCGCATCCCCGGTTCCTCGGTCGGACGCTATACCAATCGATCACACTGGTTGCAGGGTGGTTGATTCCGGTGGGGTATCTCGTGGGGTTCAACCTCGTCGCCTTCGGGGCGATCACGGGGTATGACCCGACCAACGAAAGCTCTGGATTCAAGCTGGCGTATTTCGAGGTGAACTGGGAGACGATGCTGCGGCAGATGAACAACTTGGGGATGTACCTGGTGTTCCCCCTGGCGCTGCTCGGGCTGATCTGGATGTTCTGGTGGAGCTGGCGGCTGGCGTGCATTTTGTGCGCGTGGATTTTGCCGTGCCTGACGATCTATTCGTTCTATTACTGGGCGCCGGATGGCAACAGCATCGGCTACCTGCGGTTTTTCCTGACCGTGATGCCGGCGTTGACGCTCTGCGGCTACTGGCTGCTGGCGGAATTGCCGAGGCTTGGACATCCGCAAAGCGACGCGGCCGCAACCTCGAAAACAGCACACGCGACGACGGCCCTGGTCATGGGCGTTTTGACGGCGATCGCCCTCCTGCTCAACGTGCAGGGAAGCGTGCCGCACATCGAGCAGCAGCTGCGCGGCAACCTGATGCTGGCACGGGCGGCGAATGAGGCGAAGGGATTCGGCGATGTGCCGGCGGCGATTCCCGACGGCTCCGTGGTCTTCGGGCCGCAACGGATGCTCAACTACTTTCAGTTCATCAGCGATGACGTGTTTTATGATGAAAACATGTTCAACACGCGGATCGTTCAGCGGATGGCCGCCCAGTCCCTGGTGCACGACCTGGCCATCGACCAGCACGCGCAGCGGCACGCTCTTCAGTTCCAGCGACTTCCAGGCGTCGGAAGGCGCCGACAACGCCAGGCCTTCGTTCATCAGTCCGTCGGCGAGGCG
>CAYTAP010000125.1:0-7548 GCA_964435775.1 uncultured Tepidisphaeraceae bacterium | reverse complement strand
CGTTCAGCGGATGGCGAAGATCGACCCGGATGAGCCGCAATACCTCGCGCCGCAGCGGGCGAAGGTGATTTATGAACGTCTCAAGCGATTCAATGACCGACAACTGGTGGCCGAGCAGCAGCGGGTGGTGCTCGAGGCGCTCGATCACGGGCGAAAGGTCTTCTTCATCGTCCAGCACAACCAGCTTCCGGCGACTCGCCTGCGCTTCGCCCCCACGCGATTGAAGAATCCCGATCGATTTGAAGTGAACACGGTGGCGGCATGGAACGATCCGAACATCGAGGAGAAAAAGCCGCGCGTCACCGCGCCCCGACGCCACCCGCCGCCGGTGCCGACGGGCAACCCCAAGCAGTCGCTCTGGTACATCGTCGAGGTGAAGCGGGCGACAACGCCGGCGGACACCACCGGATCCGCCGTCCTCCGCGCAACCGACATGCTGCGGGATGGATAAGACTCAAATCCTCGGCCTATTTTTTCGCGGGCTGTGATGTTGGCTGCGAGGGTTGCGTGGCGGCGACGGCGGCCTTTTGCCACATCGCGGCGCCGCGCTCCAGATCGGCGAAGGCATCCTCGGCCTGCTGGGTGATCGCGTCGGCGCGGTCGGCGACGGCGGTGTATGTCGCCTGCAGCGTGGGCAAATCCACCTTTGAATCCTTCCACGACGGCTCCAACTGGATGAGGGAGCTGAACAGCGTGCTGAGACCCTGCGCGTCGGCGTTGGCGTCGCGATAACTTGCTTCCATCGCCGCCCGATCCACGGAGGAGAATCGCTGCCAATCCTGTTCGACAGTACGGCGGCGCTGGTTCAACTCGTCAACCAGCGCCTCATTGCGCATTTCCGGCGCGCGGGTGCGCTCATCCTCAATGGCCTTGCCGAGGGCGTCGGCAATCTCGCTGTGCGCCTGGTCGGCCTTGAGCGATACCGCTCGCCACTGCTTGCTCAGCTTCCCATAAATCGCACGGGCCGCCCGCACGGCCAGCTCCGCGCGAGTTCGGGCCTGAGAGACCTGCATGTACTGCCGCTCCAGCTCCTTGTTATGCCGCGGCGCGGCGGCCAACTCCGCCGAACCAGCGCTTCCCATGAACACCACCGCTCCAACCAGCATCACTACCATTATTCCCTTCGATGAGTGCATATCCTGATTTCCTTTGCGCAAATATTGATTCAGATCGTCACCGGTCGCTCCTACATCCATGCGTTATACGCCCATCGGGCATTGGCGTTAACACTGCGACGATTTGCATCGACCCCGGCGCGGCCGCCTGTCGCCATCCACGCAATCCATTCATATCAACCATTGCCTGTTTTGCCGGTATAGTCTCGACATGCCGGCAGAGACGGGCAATAAGATGCCGAGGGACATCGCCAGCGCCTATCTGGCGACGGGGGCGCGGCTTGCGGCGTGGTTTATGGTGGCCGCGCTCGTGTATCGGCGGCTGGGGGCGGATTACTTTGCGGTGTTGGCGCTGGTTCGGGCAACGATCGGACTGCTCAATTACACGACTCTAGGATTATCCCCAGCAATGGTTCACTACATGGCCGGCGCGGATCGCGGACGCCTGGCGGGCACCGACTCGCGGCCTGCCAGCGCCTTGCGTGAGATCTACGCGGCCGGGCGGGCGGTGGCGTGGGTGAGCGTCCTCGTCGGCGCGGCGGCGCTGCTCGTGTACACATTTTATTTCGGGCAATTGCACCACATTCCGCTGGAACTGGGTGGCGCATCGCGTCAACTGGTCCTGTGGTTCGGCGCGGGGGTTATTGCGCGCCTGGCGAGCGACCCTGGCGGCGCTGTGCTCCAGATCAATGCGAAAATAACACTGGACAACCTGGTAATCGCCGGCGCTGATGTGTTGTGGGCGGCGATTTCGATGGCGGTGATCGCTGTGGCGGGGTCGTCGGCGCACGCATTTGGAGGAATCGGCGCGGCGTATTTCGCCAGTGGCGTTCTACTATTCATCACGCGAAGGATGATCGCATGGCGCATCGCTCAATCACGGCATTCGGATTGGCGGCTGGTCACGCGAAAAGCCGTGGTTGCTCTTTTGACTTTTGGCGTGCTCGTAACGCTCGCGCAACTGGCCGACTATTTGTATGCGCCGACCGATTACATCCTGATCAGCCGGCTCCTGACGGTGGATGACTTGGCGCGATATGCGCCGGCGGTGCAGGTGGACGCCGCATTGCTGCTGGCCGTGGCGGGATTGTCGGCGGTGATTCTTCCCAAAAGCGCGATCGCCTTTGCTTCGGGGGATTGGAAGGCGGTGCAACGCTATTACCTGCGTGGCACGGCTTGGTCGATCGGGTTGTTGCTGGCCGGGTGCGGAATGTTCTGGCTGGTGTCGCCAATCGTGTTCAAGGTCTGGTTTGGGGATTCGCTGCCGGGCACGCGCTTGATCCTGCCGCTGGTGCTGCTCCACACCCTCGTCGGCGGATCGAGCGCGGTGGGGCGCGCGATCCTGTTGGGCACGGGTTATGTGAAGGCGTTCACGGCATCGGTCCTGATCGCGGGGACACTCAATGTCGTGCTTTCTTATACCTTCGTACGATACATGGATTGGGGCCTGAACGGCATCATCCTGGGAACGATCGTCGCCGTCACGTTGCGCTGCGCGGTCTGGATGCCCTGGTACACCCTGCGCGTGCTTCGGACGATCAGACATTCTTGAGCGGCCCGCGTCCCAGCATTCGATACCCCTTGATCAATTCCTCGATCCCCTCGTCAAGCGAGCGACGGGCCGTGAAACCGACCTGTTTCAACCGTTCGCTGGAGACAATGTAGTTGCGTTTGTCCGGATCGACGCCGATGGGGGCATAGTGGATGTAGAATGATGGGACATGCCTCTTGATCGTCTCGGCCAGTTGCTCTTTGGATAGATTCGCTTCGTCGAGGCCCACATTAAACGCCCGGCCGATCATCCGCTCAGCATGGTCGATCGCGAAGACGAAGCAATCGGCGACATCGCGGACATGAACAAAGTTGCGTTTGAAGTCCTTTTCAAAGAGGACGAGATACCCGTCGGTAACGGCGGCGTACACGAAGTGATTGACGAGCAGATCAATCCGCATCCGCGGCGACATGCCGAAAACGGTGGCCAGGCGAAAGGTGATCGCGTTGGGTGAATCGAGCAGTTCAAGCTCGGCCTGGCATTTGGTCCGCCCATAGAGGCTGATGGGGGCGAGAGGCGATTCCTCGGTGCAGAAGGCCTCGCCGGAGCTGATCCCGTAGCCACTGTTGGTGTTGGGGTAAATGACAAGCTGATTCGGAGAGCGAAGGCGGTTGATCAATTGCACCGCCTCAAGGTTGATGCTCCGCGCGCCCAGCGGGTCGCGGTCGCACAGGGGCGCGCCGACCAGGGCGGCCAGCGGGATGATGATGTCGGATTGACTCACAAGCGGCGCGACGGTGGCTTCATTGCGGCAATCACCGAAGGTGAAGGAAAAGTTCCTCTCGTGACAAAGATGAAACAGCGAATGCTGACCGAAGAGAAGGTTGTCCAGCACATGGACGCGATGGCCGTGGGCCAGCAGCTTCTGGCAGAGGACCGATCCAAGGTAGCCCGCGCCGCCGGTGATGAGGATGGAGTGTGGCATGGGCGTGGTTGTAATTGCGGCGCGGGGGGTTGTCGAGCCGAAATCCTGCGCGCCTCCGCGCGAACCCGGGGCAAGCGCATTTGCCATAGCCGGGTTATTTATTCCCTCTCCCGGTATGGCCGGGGGAGGGTAGGGAGGGGGCCCTGAGCTCGATAATCGAGCGGACCCCCTCCCCAACCCTCCCCCGCGGGTACGCGGGGGAGGGCGACAATCACAAATGCGTTTGCCTTGGACACGAACCGGAGTCATGGGCATGCCCCGGCAATATCAATGACGTATACTCCTCCCGCATGGGACCGTTCGTTTCACGGGCTGGACAAAAGCTGGATCATGCCTTGTCGGCGTTTGAGTTGGATGTGCGGGGGATGACATGCGCGGACCTGGGATGCAACACCGGTGGGTTCGTGGATTGCCTGCTGCAACGGGGGGCGGCGAAGGTGTATGCCGTCGATACCGGGTATGGCGCGCTCGATTACAAACTGCGCAAAGACCCGCGCGTTGTCGTCATGGAGCGGACCAACGCGATGCATGTCGTGCTGCCGGAAGTGATGAACCTTGTGACGATCGATGTCGCCTGGACGCGGCAGAAGCACATTCTTCCGTCGGCCGCTCGTTTGATTCGGCCGGACGGGCGGATCATCACGCTCATCAAGCCTCACTACGAGGCGGATCGCGCGTTGCTGCGACAGGGGGTATTGCCTGAGGCGGCGCTGGATGAGGTTGTCGATCGGGTCAAGCGGGACATCGCCGCCTCTGGTTTGCGCATCGAATCTCAAACAAACAGCCCCATCAAAGGGGCCAAGGGGAACCGCGAGCTGCTGTTCCAGTTGCTTGCCATGCCTCGTAGCGCAACGTAATTTGTGGCCGGCACATGAAGATGATTTCGCGGTCCATCCTCACATTGCTGATTGTGTCGGCGGCCATGATTTTGCTCTTCGGACCCAAGCCCCATGCCCACGCCCCGCCGGGGCGGATCGTCATCAGCTACTGGGAAAAATGGACGGGAACCGAAGCCGACCAGATGCGGCAAATCGTCGATGATTTCAACAACTCGGTGGGGAAGGACAAGGGGATTTATGTTGAATACCTGTCGATCTCCGGGGTGGATCAAAAGACGCTGACCGCGACGGCGGCCGGCGTTCCGCCGGATGTGGCGGGCTTGTGGGATCCGCAGATCGCGCCTTTCGCGGCGCGGCAGGCGCTCCTGCCTCTGGATGATCTGGCGGCGGCGAAGGGGATTGGTCCGGGGTTCTATAAAAAGGCGTACTGGGATGTCTGTCACTACAATGGGCATCTCTGGGGGCTGGTCTCGACGCCCGCGGCGGTGGCGCTGCACTACAACAAGCGGCAGTTTTATGAGAACGCCTCGAGCCTCCGGGCCGCGGGCCTTGATCCGACCCGCGCGCCGCGATCAATTGATGAACTGGATCGCTATGCGCGGGTGCTGAACATCGTCAAGGACGGGCATCTGGCGCGCGCGGGTTATCTTCCCTCCGAACCGGGATGGTATTTGTCCTATACCGGCTTCTGGTTTGGCGGCCGGATATTCGATGAAGGCAGCGGCACATTCCAACTCGACAGCCCGGAAAACCTGGCCGCGTGGCGATGGATCGCAAGCTATTCAAAGGAATTCGGCAAACAAGCCGTCAGCGATTTCCAGAGCGGCGCGGGGCAGTTCAACACACCGCAAAATCCCTTTCTGAGCGGGCAGGTTTCGATGGAGCAGCAAGGGCCGTGGATGGCCAATTACATCCATATGCTCAAGCCGGACATGTCACAGCGACTGGTTCCCTACGCGCTGGAGCGCTATCTGCCGCGGGTTGTCCGTCCATTCAACTACGACTGGGGGGTGGCCGCGTTTCCATCGGCGGACGGCAGGTTGAACGATGTGACCTACGCCGGGTTTGACGTGCTGGTCATTCCGCGCGGCGCCAAGCATCCCAGGGAGGCGTTTGAGTTCATCGCGTATGTGAATCGCCAGGATGTCATGGAGAAGTTGTGCCGGCTGCATTGCAAAAACTCGCCATTGGCGGCGGTGAGCGACGATTTCATTCGAACGCACCCCAACCCTTATATTGATGTGTTTGAGCGTCTGGCGGCCAGCGATGGCGCCCATGGCGCGCCGCCGATCCCCATCAGCATCGAGATGCTGGATGAAATAAGCAACATGACCCAGCGGGTGATCAAGATGGAACAGACGCCCAAAGAGGGATTGGCCGAGGCGCAGCGGCGTTGCCAGAGCAAGCTTGCGCGTTATGAATTGGAGGCGAGTCGGCGGGCCGGTGTCATGACGGCGGCGAATGTGCGCCACTGATGAGGGATGGTCATCAGTTCCGGCGGCGACGGTTCATTGGAAGGACGGCGCGAGGATGTCGAGCAGGATGGATCGAATCAACACGCTCAAGGGACTGGCGTTCATCAGCCCGTGGATCATCGGCTTCGTCGCGTTCATCGTCGTCCCAGTCGGACTGTCGCTGTATTTCAGCTTTTGCGATTATTCGCTGCTTCAATCGCCGGTGTATATCGGGGCGGCCAACTACCGCGAGCTTTTTCACGATCCAGTTTTCTGGAAAGGACTCACCAACACGATCTGGTATACGGCGCTGGCGCTACCGGCGGGATTGGTCGTCGCCCTGGCGCTGGCGCTGCTCCTCAACCTCAAGATTCGTGGGCAGATAATCTATCGGACGATCATTTTCCTGCCCAGTCTTGTGCCCGTCGTGGCCAGCGCGATGGTCTGGCTGTGGCTGTTCAATCAGCGGCTGGGATTAATCAATTATCTGCTGTCGTTCATTGGCATCGACGGACCGGGCTGGCTGACGGATGCCCAATGGGCGATGCCGGCGCTGGCATTCATGAGCCTTTGGGGGGTGGGAAACACGGTTATCATCTATCTCGCGGGCTTGCAGGATGTGCCGATGGAATTGTACGAGGCGGCCGAGATCGACGGCGCCAGCGCCTGGGAGCGCCTGTGGCATGTGACGATCCCAATGATCTCGCCGGTCATCTTCTTCAACCTCATCATGGCGATCATCGGCACCTGGCAGGTGTTCACGATTCCCTTCATCATGACAGGCGGCGGGGCCGACTATTCGACCCTCTTTTATACGATGTATCTGTACAACAACGCCTTTGAGTATTTGCGAATGGGCTACGCCAGCGCGATGGCGTGGATTCAATTGCTCATCATTTTGGCGCTGACGGCGGTGGCGTTCTGGAGCAGCAGAAAATGGGTGCATTATCAGGGCAAATGAGTGCAAGGCGGATTCACCGCGAAGACGCGGAGAACGCGGAGAGCGGCATCTTAACGCGATGGCAACGGGGAATATGAGCTTTTGTAGGGTCCGCCCCGCGGACCACGAAGGAGAAATGGCTCGCGACGGAAAAATGATCCTCAAGAGAGAAATGGTCCGCGGGGCGGACCCTACAATGGGAAATGCGGGAATGTCAAAAGGCCCAAGTATCATGGAACACTCGTCATGAGTCGTGGTGAAGTCACTCAAGAATCCATCGCCGTTGCGCCTCCGCCGAGTTTTGTAGGGTCCGCCTCGCGGACCATCGAGCGTGCTCGATGCAACCGAAAGTTGCGCTTCCACTGGCCGGCCCACCTGGTGTTGTGGCTTGTTTGTCTGATGTTCATCCTTCCGTTCCTGTGGATGTTCTCGACGAGCCTCAAAAGCGGGCAGGCGGTTGTGGAGACGCCGCCGCGGCTGCTGCCTCATCCGCCGCATCCGGAAAATTACTGGAATGTGCTCAACAGCGAGAAGATGAACTTTCCGTTGTTCACGCGAAACACCCTGATCATCGCCCTGCTGTCGGTGCTGGGCATGACGCTCTCCAGCGCCGTGGTGGCGTATGGGTTCGCCAGGATTCCATTTCGTGGCCGGGGAATTTGTTTCGCCATCATGCTGGCGACAATGATGATCCCGTTTCCGGTGACGAGGGTCTCTCTTTTC